>PTLH01000026.1 GCA_002938035.1 Alphaproteobacteria bacterium MarineAlpha3_Bin6 | reverse complement strand
TATTTTGTCATACCACTTGCAAAGGAAAAGATTAGGTGGGAGCATTAAACGACTATCTAAACAAGCTAGTGCGAGCGAGTTGGCAAGGATAATCGGAGAGACCGTGAAAGCTCCAAAATTTAGCTATACAAGGGGAGAGTCGTTAGACCAGGTACTCATGTTGCTAAATGAGTACGGCGAGGAAGGGCGAATTTTAGCTGGTGGACAAAGCCTTATGCCGACTTTGAACATGCGACTATCAAACCCAAAAATATTAATTGATATAAATCATCTTAGTGAACTAAACAGCATTTCCTTAAATGACGACATAGTCTGCATTGGTGCACTCTCCCGCCACTCAGAAGTAGGCCGTTCTCCGATAGTTGAAAGGCATCTCCCATTGATTGCTGATGCAATTCCACATGTTGCACATATTGCCGTTCGTAATCGCGGAACATTTGGGGGTAGCGTTGCGTTGGCAGACCCGGCTGCAGAGCTGCCAGCATGCGTCTTGGCGCTTGGCGGCACTTTAGTGCTCCAAAGTGTCAGAGGAATAAGAAAAATAATAGCTGACGAATATTTTTTAGGACTATATGAAACTGAGCGTAAACCTGATGAACTGTTGATAGAGGTTCAAATACCCGTACAAGATCCCTCGGCGTTGTCGGCATTTGTCGAGCTTTCGCAACGGAAGGGAGATTATGCGATAGCGGGATTAGCATTTGTAGGAACTTTGGAAAACCAATTAATTAAAACTGCGAAGTTGGTTTACTTTGGTAGTGAAACAAAACCAACCTTGGCGAAGAACACGATGGCGGTTCTTACGAATACTCCGTGGGACGATAAAACCCGTAAATTGATTGCTGAAACACTGGGGCAAGATTTAGATCCCATGACTAATTTGCAGGGTAGTGCAAAAATGAAATTACATTTGCAAAAAGTTCTTACCGGCCGAGCAATTGATTTGGCTTTGGAAAAAGCGCAGGCCCCTAGATGAGTGAAGAAAACTGCGAAATAACACTCACTGTAAACGGTGAGATACTCACTAAAATAGTCAAAGTGCGCCAACATTTAGTAGATTTTCTTCGACTAGAACTTGGTCTGACGGGATCTCATTTGGGTTGCGAGCACGGTATTTGCGGCGCTTGCTCAGTCCGGGTCGATGGATCGGTTGTTCGCGGATGCTTAATGTTGGCGGTTCAAGCGGATGGCACCGATGTTATGACGATTGAAGGTTTAACGGAAACGGGGGAGATTTCTGATCTTCAGAAACATTTTGTCGACCGTAATGCCCTTCAATGTGGATTTTGTACACCAGGTATGCTGATGACGTTGGCTGAACTATTGCGCAAATCAAAACCGAGTAGCCGTGCAGAGATAAGGGAGCATATTTCAGGAAATTATTGCCGTTGCACAGGCTATCACGCAATCGTCGACGCTGTAGAAACCACAATCAACGATAGGCTTGGAGATAATTGATTAGTGGATAAAAACCCATCGTTAAATCTATTGGACAGGCCTAATAGTTATATTGGAAGGTCCTTATCACGTGAAGGTGCTAAACGTGCCGTTGCTGGGCGGGGTCGTTATACCGACGACATATCTTTACCGCGAATGCTTCACGCCGCCTTCGTGCGTAGTCCGTATGCACATGCAAAAATCCTGGCTGTTAATGTTGATGAAGCAAGGCAACAACCGGAGGTAGCCTTGATTATGACGGGTAAAGAACTCCGAGAGATGTGCACAGGTCCATGGATTGGAACGCTAACATCTTTTGAAGGCATGAAGTCGGCACCCCAGTATCCCATGGCGGTTGAACGCGCCTGTTGGCAAGGTGAACCTGTTGTTATGATAGTTGCCTCTACTCGTGCAGTTGCAGAAGACGCTGCAGAGCTTGTGGTAATTGACTATGAAGAACTACCTGTCACGGCAGATAAGGAAACTGCCTTGGATGCCGAAAGTTCAGTAATTCATCCAGAACTTGGCGATAATCTGGCTTTTCGAAAAACCATAGACTGTGGAGATGTTGAAAAGGCGGTAGCCGAAGCAGACGTCGTAATTGAAGAAACATTTGAGTTTGGCCGTCACACTGCAGTCAGCCTCGAAACCCGTGCACTTCTGGCGGATTACGAACCAACAGATGGTCACCTCACAATTTATACAAGTAGCCAAGTACCACACATGATACAGGCTGTTTTTGCGCGTACACTTGGTGTGGCCGAACATAAAGTACGAATTATAGCACCTGATATTGGAGGTTCCTTCGGCCTTAAGATCCACACTTATGGTGACGAAGTTGCTACTACCGCTGCCTCAATCAAACTCGGTCGCCCGGTTAAATTCATTGCGGATAGGTTGGAAAGTTTTCTGACTGACATTCACGCTCGTGAAAATCGGGTCTGGGGGCGAATTGCCGTTTCCAAAGAGGGCGAGATAAAGTCCCTGGAAATTGATGTGCTCTCGGCGGCAGGTGCTTACTCTCAGTTTCCAAGAACTAGCGTCTTCGAAGCAAACCAAATACTAAATATCACAGGAGGTCCATATAAGCACAAACATTACCGAGCTAAGGCAGAAGTTGTGTACCTCAATAAGGTGCCAACCTCCCAATACCGGGCAGTGGGGCATCCAATTGGTAACTCAGTCGGAGAGGCGCTGGTTGATCGGGCGGCAGAGGCATGTGGCATTGACGCGCTAGAAATTCGTCGATTGAACGTAATGGAAGATGATCAATATCCACGAATAAGCGCTGCAGGCATAAATATGCAAGATATGTCACACCAACAATGTCTGGAACAACTCGCAAAAAATATGAATTACAACGCCTTGCGGCTTGAGCAAGATAAATTTCGTAAAGAAGGTATTCAGCGCGGAATTGGCATAGCAGCATTTATTAAAGGTACCGCACCAGGCCCAGCGGGCTATTATGGTACCGGTGGCGCACCTATAGCATCTCAGGATGCTTGCACAATCAAACTTGAGCCGTCAGGTGGCGTGATCTGTTTGGTTGGAGTTACAGATCAGGGCCAGGGTGTAGACACTGTAATGGGTCAGATTGCAGCTTCGGCTATGGGTATTCCCATTGAAAGTGTTCGCGTGATTGAAGGCGATACAGACGCTGTACCCTACGGTGGCGGCACATATGCGTCTCGTGCAACAGCAATTGGTGGTGAAGCCACATATCAGGCGGCTCTTCTTCTTCGAAGTGAAATACTTTCAATTGCCGGTGCGCTCTTACAAGCTGAAGCAAATACTCTCGATATAGTAAATGGTAATGTTGTGAATAAAGCGGATGAAACATTTCGGATTTCGCTTTCGGAGATTGGGCGGATTGGACATTTTCAGGTTGCGGAATTGCCAAACCATATCCAGCCAACACTATCCGCAACATACCGCTTTCGTCTTCAAGATGCGCTTTACATTTTTACCAACGGCATCCAGGGTGCCTACGTCGAGGTCGACACAGATACGGGTTTTATCAAACTCCTCAATCACTGGGTAGTCGAGGATTGCGGCCGTGTAATAAGTCCTCAACTGGCGGACGAGCAGGTAAGGGGAGGTTGCGTTCAGGGTATTGGTGGAGCGTTGTATGAAGAATGCGTTTATAATGAAACGGCGCAATTACAGAATGGAACACTCGCTGATTATCTCACACCAATGGCCGGTGAAATGCCAGATATAAATGTCTACCACATCGAGACCCCGACCAGTCTTTCTGAACTTGGAGCGAAGGGTGTTGGCGAATCCGGGACCGGCGCAGCTCCGGCGGCCTTGATGAACGCCGTGAATGATGCTCTGCGTCCCTTTAACTCCTATGTCACGGACCAACCCATGACCCCTGAAACGATCCTCCAGGCACTTGGAAAGGTTTAGATGGTGCAAACTCAATCTTTAATCTGAGAATTGAGTTTTCCCTTAATTTATTTTATGCCGTTGGATCCCTTTGCACTTAGCGTTATCTTTATTGGACTAGGCTTAGGTGCTATCGTGAAAAGTTTTGCCGGTGCTGGGCTTCCACTTGTGGCAGTGCCATTTATGTCCATATTTTTGGGCGTAGAACACGCGGTTGTAGTAATACAAATCCCTAATATTATTTCTAATCTTTGGCTGATCTACGCAAATCGATCCAAAATTAAAGAGACGCCACTGCACTTAGAGTTAATTATTCCTTCTGCTGTCGCTGTATTTATCGGTGTATGGTTTTTGAGTTTTGCAGATAGGGAACTAACAGGTGTTTTACTTGCCGGGTTTCTGGGAATCTTCTTAATTCTTATATGGTTGAAACCAGAATTTAAACTTTCAGGCCTAACTAACAAAATTGTTACACCTGCTGTCAGCATTTTGGGGGGGTTTATTCAGGGTTCTGCCGGTGCTTCCCAACCAATTTATTCACCGCTTCTCTATTCTCTTCGTTTAAGTAGAGAGAGTTTCTTGCTTTACAACGGCCTGTTGTTTGGCATTTTCAATACAATTCAAGTCTTTGGAATGTTGATTTTTGGTATGTTTACTTTGGAGCATTTGCGGCAGGGGCTACTGGCATTAATTCCATTATTTATTTTTCAGTATGCTGGGATGAAGGTGTCAGGTCGTATATCGCGATCTTCCTCTAATAGACTTGTCCTGATTATCTTGATTGCAATTGAAATGAAATTAGTCTGGGATGTTTTTACCAAATGATTTTCTGATAACGTTACAACATATTTTCCGCTAAAACAGGGGGAGTGAGTGTTACGGCTTGAACCTGGTTTCGGATTATTGACTTTTATAAATTGAAAATCCGTTGGGCATTTCTGCTCAAAATGTCGTCACGTTCATTTGAAGAGCGAGATCCAACAATGCCTTTGAGTTTGGGTACATCATTTGGCATGGGTTGGTCAGTGCCAAACATTACTTTTTCCGGACCGGCAACCTGAATTACTAAATCCAGAGCTCCTTTGTCGTAGACTATTGCATCATAGTAGATACGTTCTTCTAGGTATTCGCTCGGTTTCATTGCTAGAGGCATTTTCACGAGTGTTTCCTCGTTAAAAAAAACATCTATCCGACCATGTATAAAGGGTAGGTAACCTCCACCGTGAGATGCGATTAGTTTTAACTTGGTGTATCGCTCAAAAAACCCATTTAGGGCCATTCGAGAAACTGCTAACGTCGTATCATACATGAAACCAGCTACAGGCATGAGGATGCGCTCTTTGGCAAAGTTAACCTGTTTGGAGCCGTACGGTGCGGTCGGATGCAAAAGAACGGGGAGTTCCCTCTCATCAATTTTTTGCCATACAGTTGAGAATAAGGGATCTATAAGGTCTCTCTCACCAATATGGGCGGTTGCGAAAACTCCCACGGCACCAATATCAAGTGCCCGTTCAAGTTCCTCGAGAGCGGCATCTGGATATTCCCAAGGCAAAGAAGCAAACCAGCGGATGCGATCCGGGTAAGCCGTTTGGCCCGCGGCCATCTCATTATTCGAGAGCCTAGCAGTTTCACTGCTAATATTTTGCCCCCCCCACTGAACGTTGGGAGAGGTAAGCGAAACAATTGCAAGGTCAATTCCCGAATTGTCCATCATTTTTATGCGTTTATCGTAGTCGAATGCCTCCTCTTCGAATGCACATGCAGGAGACCCCATCTCCATCAAATAGTTTCTGCCATCTTCCATAGATGCGGAGGCGTAGTTGGGGGCTCCATGCTTTTTCAACATATCAAGCCAGTCGTAGCCGAACATGTGGGTATGAATATCAATAACGCTCATCTAGGACCAATTAACCCGCAGACAACATGCAATTTTAGGTTTTGTTCAATATGCTGGTCAATCAAAGAGCATGGACGTGTGGATCATCTACAAATGATTCTGGAAAATCTGGGCCCCATTGATTGTTTAGTCCTTCAGGGGGAGCCCATCTTTGTGGCTCATGTGCATTGTTGACCAAGTCACTGTCGGTCCAATGTTCATGAATTCGTCCCCACGGGTCACGCCAATAATCAAATACCTGGCTCCCGAGCATATGACGGCCAATTCCCCAAGCGTGCTTATATCCTTTTGACTTGAGCCAATAATGTCCAGTTTGAACATCATCGAAGTCGGAGGCCTCAAACGAAAGATGATTAAACTCTGCGTGATCACTTTGGATTGCCAACAACACGTGATGATCTACATAATTGTCCCCGGCATCAATATGATTAAATGTCATCATATCCTTGGTCTCGTCCTCAAAATCCATAATCGAATCAGTCATTATCAGGCCAAGCGTGGATTGATACCACTCATTGAATTTATTCAAGTCAGCAGTTTTTACAACGGCGTGTGCACTTCGTTTAACTTGGGACGGTTGGCCAGGGTTCATTGATAATCTCTGTATTTCCGTTCGTTTATATTTATCGTTCCCTGTGTTAATCGCAACATCGCGGACATCCAAATCATCAACAGTTTCCATTCCATAGATGACCTCTATGATACGTCCATCGGGATCCGTGAGATTGACCCGTTTTCCACCGCCCGGTTCATCTATTTCATGAATTTCGCTAGCGCCGGGTGCTTTAGAAATTATTTCTAGATCCTCTTCACTACTGGCCCACCAAGCTAAGCCGATGTGAGTAGGTTCACCGAGTTCCGTGACATGGATGTGATGATGATCGCCATCAGTACCTCGCATATAAAGGGCTTTTTTGGTCCGATCGGCTCGCACCATGCCAAAATTAACCAGAAATTCTTCCATTCTATCTAAATCAGGTGCCCCTAAGCGACCATACGCCAAGTCAGTTGCTTTGATCATGTTTGCCTCCTAGAGAAAACTTTGTATCCCGAGCAATCCTAAGGTACGCAGCATACTTTGAAAACAAATTAATGCAGTCTAATCGCAGTTTAGAGAAAGTCCATGAATTGTCCCTAAATCAACTAGGATGGGCGATTAAAAGACTAAATCAGGCTCCCCGTGGATGTGATTATATTCAAATTTTCCAAGAATGTATTGTCTTCACACCTTTAAGTTGTGTTGGAAATTTTGATCCAATAATTTACTTTTATGTTATACTAATATTGACATGGCGCCTCCACACAAGATTGATTTTAAAAAGTTTAAAAAAAGGTTAGAGGCTGCCCGGGATGAACTCCAATATTTGGAAACCCTTACCAAAGAGGGACGAAAGCCGGTTGAGCTTGATCAAACTCAGCAAGGCCGCTTGTCCAGGATGGATGCTATCCAGGTGCAAGAAATGGCGTTGGAGCAGGGACGACGTCGTGAATTTGAGTTACTAAGAATTAACGCAGCGTTGCAACGAATAGGAGATGGGGAATTTGGCTTTTGTAACCGTTGCGGTGAACAAATCGAAATTAAACGTCTGGAGATTTCTCCCTCCAATCCTCTATGTCTGGACTGCGCCCCACCTTGATCTAGACCCACTGGGTTTATAATCATTATGCTTAATTTTTGGAGATTGAAGCATAATATAGTTTTGATAATTGATCCCCACACCCTTGCAACAACTTTTGTGTGAAGTGTTATTAACCGTCCTAACTGGGTGACAAATACATTCCTTCTGACTATTTTCTGGTTCTAATTGCATTATAGAAAGTTTAAAACGGAATTTAACTCCATAGCTGGGTTTTGAATCACGTAGTGGAAAATTTTAATGTTACAAAAATATATGTTCATTTTGATTGCCGTTTGCATAGCATCAACGGCCGCAGGAAGCGATTTATCAAGAACCGCTCCCCATCCTTCTCTTTCTCCCTTAGATGTAGTTAAAATTGTTATGAACGCATTACAGAAAAATGATGAGCCAAGCAAAAATCGTGGCATTGCAGTAACATTTAATTTTGCTTCTCCTGCCAATAAGAACATTACCGGACCAATAGAACGTTTCGTCAACATGGTCTCGGGGCCGGTTTATGGTCAAATGGTTGACCATCTCGGCGTAGTTTATGAGAAGATTAAAATAAAAGGCGACAGTGCCAGCATTGATGTGATTATAAAAGTTGTCTCAGGGAAGTTCGTCGGGTTTCGTTTTTTACTGACAAAACAGAGGGACAACGAATTCGATGAAACTTGGATGACTGATAGTGTCACCCCCATCGAGGTAATATCTTCTTAGCAGAAAATTTCATTAACATGGGGCTAAGAGTTCTTGTTTGAACACCAGGTAGGCGATGATAAAGGCAAAACTTCTTTTCTGGTTGTGATGCGAAATCTTGCGAAACTGCTATAGACCATTCGTTACGCTCACGACCACACCTGAGGTATAACTTGCACGGCTTGACGCAAAAAACGTTACCATATCAGCTACTTCATATGGCTCTGTAGGGCGTCCAAATGGCATTTCTGGCAAGACGTCTTGCCATCGACTTTTATCGCCAAATTGCATTTCGGCAAGTTTTTCGTGGTGCGCTATCATCCGCTCTGTCTTAGTGATTGACGGGTGTATTGCAACAACCCGTACTCCATAGTTCTGACTTTCTCTACCAAGCGCGATGGTGAAGTTTGCCAACGCCACATTTGCCATACTACCCGCTATGTAATTATAACTTGGATTATCCGCTGCACTACCGATTACGTTGATAACTACGCCGGAGCATCTCGCCTTCATTAATGCATATAATTCTCTGGTCAGGTGGATATATCCAAATAATTTAAGCTCCCAGGCGTCACGGAGCCGTTCGTCATCAAATTCCTCTAGTCCCCCTCTGGGAATTGAACCTGCATTGTTTATCAAAATATCAATATTTCTGCAGTCATTCGCGAGCTTGGTTCTATCCTTAGCTGCGCTGAGATCGGCAACGTGTATATGCACCTTAACGTCGTAGCTGTTTGTAATATCATTTGCTGCCGTTACCAAACTATCTTCGTTTCGGGCGGCTAAATGGAGATGGCAACCTTCCCCGGCGAGAGATTTTGCTACTGCCAGACCGATACCTTTTGAGGCGCCTGTAATCAGAGCGTATTTATTTTTTAAATTGAGATCCATTTTTTACCTACCATTATTTTGAGCTGCTGAATTAAATTGCGAAAGGAAAGAACACTGTATTGGGGCTTGTAACAAACTCTTTTTACAGAAAAAATATAGATTGTTAGGCTCAACAAGAAAATTGGAGATTACTTGTGAAAATTATCTTTTTTGATGATTTCAGACTTGGGGTGTTAAGTGGTGATCAGGTAGTGGATGTTTCCGATAAGGTAACGGATATACCAATGGTGGGGCCCCACGACCTGATAAATGGCTTGATCGAGAATTTTGAAAACTATCGTTCTGTATTTGAAGCGGTTGCTGCCTCTGGAGATGGGGTTCCCTTGGATGGTGTCCGCATCCGACCACCATTACCAAGGCCTATTAATATAGATTGCATGGCGGTAAATTACATGGAGGACGGCACGCGATCTGAACCGGCGCCCATTAATGCTTTTACAAAAGCTCCAAACAGCATTATTGGGCCCGATGATACGATGGTTCTTCAAGATATTCCGGCGACCGTTTTTGAGGGAGAGGCAGAACTGGGGGTTGTTATAGGAAAGCGTTGTTATCAGGTAAGTGAAGCCGAGGCGATGGATTATGTGTTCGGCTATATCAATTTAATCGATGGCTCTGCAAGAGGTTTACCGCCGGCGGGAAATGTATTTTTTCAGATGAAAGCGCGCGAAACGTTTACTCCCATAGGACCTTATCTCGTCACCAAGGAAGAGATTTCCGATCCACAGAGCCTTCCCATTAAGCTTTGGGTAAATGGTAACCTTATGCAGGATTTCAATACAGACGACATGGCTCATAGCATTACGCGTTGTATTGAATGGATAAGCCACGTGCACGCCCTGGAGCCAGGGGATATTATTGCGACCGGAACCAATCACGGGGGACTCAATCCGTTCCATGATGGGGATGTGGTGGAGCTGGAATGCGAAGGTCTTGGCAGACTTAAGATCAATATAAGGGATGATCTTAAACGTACTTGGGAAAGAACTACACGGCTTAAAAGGATGGAAAAAGGGTTGGAACCACCGCATGCGCCGCAACTAACAGGTAAATATGCGCCGTAGTAAAAAGATTTAGAAAATACATCATTATTTAGTTCAATGTCCTGTATGTACTAAACTACAGGATGGTATCGGCTAAAGGCGGAAAATATAAGACCGTTTACCTTATCAAAAGTAATTTATCCTCTTATGGATGAGCGGCTTCGACTTGTTTTAATTGCCGCTTCCTGTCGTGCGGATCAAGAAAGCGTTTGCGGAGACGAATTGAGGTTGGTGTGACTTCTACCAACTCGTCGTTGCCGATATAGGCAAGAGATTTGTCGAGGTTCATGTGGATGGGCGTCGTGAGGTCTACGGCTTCGTCCTTGCCGGAAGCACGAATGTTAGTTAGCTGCTTGGCTTTAAGAGGGTTTACTTCGAGGTCTTGGCCTTTGGCATGTTCGCCGATGATCATTCCCACATAAATCTTTTCACCAGGTCCCACGAATAGGAGGCCTCGTTCCTCCAAATTCCAGAGCGCATAGGCGGCGGCTTTTCCTTCTGCCATCGAAATAAGAGTACCCTTACCCCGTCCTTTGATCGGCCCTTTGTAAGTACCATAGCTATGAAAAAGACGGTTCATTACCCCCGTTCCACGGGTATCCGTCATAAATTCACCGTGATAGCCGATAAGTGCCCGCGACGGGACTAGAAAACCTAGTCTTCTTTTGTCTGAGCCCGACGGTTGCATTTCTGTGAGTTCTCCTTTTCGAGCAGAAATTTTCGCAACTACAATCCCGGAAAATTCCTCATCAACATCGATGAACAATTCTTCAATTGGTTCAAGACGTTCACCCGTCTTTTCGTCTTGTCTATAGATCACGCGTGGCCGACTGATGGATAGCTCATACCCTTCGCGGCGCATTGTCTCAATGAGAACGGCCAACTGCAATTCGCCCCGACCGGCAACCTCGAATGCATTCATATCCTCCGTGCGGCTCACGAGTAGAGCTACATTGCCCTCCGCCTCACGTTCTAAACGGTTCCAAATTTCTCTGGACGTGACTTTACTACCTTCCGTGCCGGCCAGAGGTGAATCATTAATAGAGAAGGTCATCGCAAGGGTTGGTGGATCTATGGGCAAGGCTTTCAAGGCTTTTGTTATGGAATTATCACAAAGGGTGTCTGATACAGTGGCATTTTGGAAACCGGCGATGGCGACGATATCGCCGGCATATGCTTCTTCGACCGGCAATCGTTCGAGGCCCCGAAATTGCAGGAGTTTGGTAATTCGTGAGGCCTCTATTTTGACGCTGTCTCGGTTTAAGGCCTTAATACTCATGTTCTGCCTAACTTCTCCCGATTGTATTCGACCAGTTAAAACCCGCCCCAAATAAAGATCGGTTTCAAGTGTGGTTACTAGAAGACTAAATCCTCCACCTGGGTTAACATTGGGAGGGGGGACATGCTTGACTATTAGATCAAATAAGGCCGCCATATCTTCAGACGGTGAATTTAGGTCCGCTGTAGCCCAGCCATTTTTGGCTGACGCAAACAGGGTTGGAAAGTCTAGCTGTTTCTCGTTAGCGTTCAGGGCCACGAAGAGGTCAAATATTTCGTCATGCACCTGGTCAGCGCGCTGATCGCTGCGGTCAACCTTATTAATAATTACAATTGGGTTAAGATTTAGGCTAAGGGCCTTTGTCAAAACAAACTTGGTTTGGGGCATAGGGCCTTCTGACGCGTCCACTAATATCATAACTCCATCGACCATCGATAATATGCGCTCCACTTCGCCACCGAAGTCGGCATGACCCGGGGTGTCCACTATGTTGATCCGGGTTCCGCTCCAATCGACTGATGTGCACTTAGCGAGAATGGTAATACCCCGCTCTCGTTCGAGAACATTGGAGTCCATAGCACGCTCTGCTACTTGCTGGTTGTCACGAAAAAGCCCCGATTGGTGTAGGAGGCAATCAATCAGTGTAGTTTTGCCGTGGTCTACATGAGCGATGATTGCGATGTTACGAATTTTCATGCCTGGTTTCTCAGTTTGTGGAAGTTTACAGTTATCAGGGCGAGGGTCCATATTGGACCCGTAGTTAAAGTCGACCTTAAGGTTTAATATTTAGTTGCAGGGTTAACGAATTAAATTGATATCCCCCTTGGGGATAGTCGTCTTCAAGTTATCGTGGCCGCCACCATCTATATTTACCTGTTTAATAATGAAGTTTCCAAAATAGTTTAATGGGTTGACCTCTCTTAGAGGGGGTAGCCAGAGTGCTCACCATAGTCTTGACGGGACATGATGCTGATAGTGATTGACGTCTATATAGGCAGCTATAAAAATAGTTGCCATAGGTTACGTCTATTTTCCGTGAATTGAGAACTGGGGTTATAAATAATCCGTACGATTGGGAGGGACTGTGAAAAATGCCTCAGTAAAGTTAGTAAATATGCTGGATCCGGAGGTAGAGATTGAGACCATTGCCAACGGTAGCATAATTGTACGATCACCTAGGAGCATTGATAGTTATCCAGATAGCCAAAGCGAATGGCTTATCAAATGGGCTAATCAAACACCAGATAGAGTATTTATTGCAGATCGTGCAAGTTCTGATGGTTCATGGCGTAAGTTGAGCTATAAAGAGTTTCTGGATCAGATTCAGTCAATCGGGCAGGCATTATTGGATCGAAATCTCTCCGGGGAACGGCCGGTTGCCATACTTTCCGACAACGGAATTGACAATGCACTCCTTCTCTTTGCAGCAATGCACGTGGGTATTCCGGTAGTGCCAATCTCACCGGCTTATTCATTAATGTCCAAGGATTTTGGAAAACTTAGATTTATAATCAAATTGGTGAAACCTGGTTTGGTATTCGCCCAAGATGGTACCAAGTTTGGCCATGCACTTTCATCAGTAGAGTTTGGTGATGCCGAGATTGTGGTAAGTACAAGCCTTCCTGACGGAATTGAAGTAACATCCTTTGACACTTTAGCCTCAGTCTCTCCTAGAGAGTCTGTGGATGAGGCGTTCTCTAAAGTTGGGCCAGACACAGTCGCCAAAATCCTATTTACGTCAGGTTCCACCGGTCAACCAAAGGGGGTAATTAATACCCAGCGTATGTTGTGTTCAAACCAAGTTGCTATGTCACAAGTCTGGACCTTCTTGAAAGAACGACCTCCGGTAACCGTGGATTGGCTTCCCTGGAACCATACCTTTGGAGGTAATCATAATCTTAACATGATGCTGTGTAATGGTGGTACGATCTACGTCGACAGCGGGAAGCCTGCAACTGGTTTGATTGAGCAGACGGTAGCTAATCTGAAGGAAATATCACCTACAATCTATTACAATGTCCCTCGGGGCTACGACATGCTTCTGCCCTATTTAGAGAAAGATGAGGAACTTCGTCAGTCTTTTTTTGGTGACATGGATATATTGTTTTATGCCGCTGCTGCCCTCACCCAGAACGCTTGGGAAAGGTTGGAACAGCAGTCAGAATCGGTTATTGGCAAGCGCGTGATGATGTTGGCCGGTTGGGGCGCAACCGAGACGTCACCTGATTGTACACAGGTGTATTGGCCTATTCAAAAGGCTGGCGTTATAGGGCTACCCATTCCTGGAACGGAACTCAAGCTTGTCCCCAATGAGGGAAAACTGGAAATTAGAGTTCGAGGCCCAAATGTCACTCCCGGTTATTGGAAAAGGGACGACCTAACAGAGGACGCATTTGATGAAGATGGTTTTTACTGTATTGGAGATGCAGCTAAGTTTGAAGATAAAAATGACCCCAAAAAGGGTATTATATTTGATGGGCGGGTGTCCGAGAATTTTAAATTATCTTCCGGTACGTGGGTGTTTGTTGGTGGTTTAAGAACTGAAGTTGTTTCCGCGTCTCCAAATATTATTCAGGATGCTGTCATTACTGGACATGATCGAGAAGCATTAGGTCTTTTGATTTTTCCAAATGTAGCCGGGTGCCGAATGTTATGTCGCAATTTGAAAGAAGAAGTTTCTCTGGCAGAATTAATTCAAATGGAAAATGTTCAGGATCCACTAAAGGCAGCTATAAAGAACTATAACATGGATAATCCCGCTAGTAGCACCCGCATTTCCAGAGCTCTCATGATGGGGGAACCCCCTAGTATCGACGCTGGAGAGATCACCGATAAAGGGTACCTTAACCAACGAGCCGTCTTAGCTCGTCGTGCAGACCTAATTGATAAGTTATATTCCGAAGACCAATCTGTAATTATTTTTGAATGAATCAATCAGGCTAATAGTGTGGTGGTTAATTGATTAACTAAGCGTTTTGCTTCGTTTCTTGAATAACTCTCGTTTTTGCCAATACCCCAGACTGGATTGGGCCATGCTTCATCCTCCTCGAACCTGGCAATGACATGAATATGGAGCTGTGAAACCAAATTTCCAAGCGCAGCGACATTGATCTTTTCCGGTTGGAAGAGTTTTTCAAGGGCCCGTGTTGCAGCTGTGACCTCGGAAATTAGTGTAGATTGATCCTTGTCACGCAGATCGTGAATTTCTGACAAGTCATTGTACCGCGGAACGAGTATCAACCATGGATAACGTCTATCATTCATTAAAAGAAAACGACACAAGGGTAATTCCAGCAGGTGTATTGTATCCTTGGCAAGTCGGTCGTCCAAGATGAATGGCAACACTTGATCTCCAGGTTTCTAAAATCGTCTAGTTGGTGCAGTTTTCGATATGTTTTTTGCCGGTTATTTAGTTTCCCTAATTTGTTTGCTCTTTAGTTTTTAGAAACCGGATGTCTGGCCATTCTTCCGCTGCCTTATCCAAGTGCCAGGCATTTCGCGCCAGAAACACTGGCGACCGGTCATGGTCTTCGGCTATTGCGGCGCTGTTGTCGTCAATGAACCTTTTAAGTGTTAAATTGTCATCCGCTTCCACCCATCTTGCTGTATATAAAGACGTTACCTCAAAAAAAACCGGGACCTCATACTCTGTTCGAATTCGGTCAGCCAGAACATCAAACTGCAAAGAACCTACAACTCCTACAATCCAATCTGCTCCAGATCTTGGTTTAAAGACACGGGCTGCTCCCTCCTCGGCCATTTGCTTCAGCGCTCGGCCAAGGTGTTTGGCGCGCATCGGATCCTCCGGGCGGACAGACTGAAGGAGTTCCGGTGCGAAAATAGGAATTCCAGCGAATTGGATACGCTCTCCTTGAGTTAATGTATCACCGATGCGCAGATTGCCATGATTAGGGATCCCTATTATATCCCCTGGCCACGCTTCATTTGCTGTTTCCCTATCCTGGGCTAGAAACAATACGGGATTATGCAGGTTGATTAGTTTGCCGCTGCGGACATGATAAAGTTTCATGCCTTTCTTGAAATGGCCCGATGAAAGTCTAAAAAAAGCAATCCGGTCACGGTGTCTAGGGTCCATATTAGCTTGGATCTTGAAAACAAAACCAGTGACTTTTTCCTCTTCTGGCTGAACCTCCCGTGTTTTGGCTGATTGGGCTCTTGGCGATGGTGCCAACTTGGCCAACCCTTCCAGTAATTCCAGGACACCAAAATTATTTATGGCGCTTCCAAAAAATACCGGGCTCAAGTGTCCCTCCCTATATGGGGCAATGCTAAATTCTGGGCAGAGGCCTCTAATCATTTCCACTTCTTCTCTTAGCTTATCGCTAAAGCCATGGGGAAGAAGGTTATCCAGTTTACTATCATTTAAGCCATTGAACTCTTTGACTTCACCATTGGTCTGTTCCAAAGCACCACTGGCATGTCCCTTAGGCATCAGAAGCAATCGCCTGCCTAGGACGTCGTAACAACCCTTAAATTCTCGTCCCATGCCTATGGGCCAGCTTGCCGGGGTTACGTCGAGGGCTAGGGTTTGTTCAATTTCATCAAGAAGATCAAAAGGATCGCGGCTCTCTCTATCCATCTTGTTGATAAAAGTTATAATCGGGACATCCCGCAATCGACAGACTTCGAATAATTTTAAGGTTTGGCTTTCGATACCCTTTGCTGCGTCTATTACCATTACGGCAGAGTCAACCGCGGTTAATGTGCGATACGTATCCTCGCTGAAATCTTCGTGTCCAGGAGTATCAAGCAGGTTGAATGTGTATCCATCATATTCATACGTCATCACGGAGGAGGTAACAGAAATGCCTCGTTCCCTTTCTACCTTCATCCAATCGGAGTGGGCACGCCGGGCCTTACCGCGTGCTTTTACTGCACCCGCCAACTGGATTGCACCCCCGAATAGTAAAAGTTTCTCCGTCAGTGTCGTCTTACCGGCGTCGGGATGAGAAATAATTGCGAAGGTACGCCGCTTTGATATCTGCTCGCCAAGTGGGGACATTTCAAAATATAATCTGGTGAGAATTATTAGACAATTGTGGCGAAGCAATACTCCTTCGTTAGACGCTTATCCAACTTAATTTTAAATTTAATGGTTGCTGCGTTTTGACATCAGGTTATAGCGGCTATCCGATTTTACAGATACATCCATATCCTCACCGTCGCGTTTTATATTAAGCATGACTGTGATGCCGGCATTTCCCAAAGACCAGAGTTTCCGATACATACCTGACAAGGAGTCGACGGGTTCATCCTCTAATCCAGCAATAACGTCGCCAACCTCAACACCAGCTAAATCCGCTGGAGCGTCCGGAATTACGCCGGAAACAAATAAACTGTTCATCGCCTCTGCGGTGTACATCCCGAGCCATGGTCGATAGGGTCCTTGAGCTAATCCGGAGCTCACCATATCATCGTAGATAGGTTCAAGAAGGTCGATTGGAACAAACAAATTTCCCGGGCTATCACTTTTTCCCTCTTCTGCGTCATTAATCCATAGTGACCCGACACCGCATAATGTGCCATTTCGTCGTATTAAAGCTGCGCCGCTCCAATTGGGATGGATCGGGGATGTGAAAATGGCCCGATCGAGAAGATACTCCCAAGAACCGGCAAATTCTCGACGTGATACAACACACGCACTAATAGCATGATCAACTCCGCCGTACGGTGCTATTATTACTGGTTCATTTTCTTCTAAATCGTCTGCAGTACCCTGCTTTATAAAGGGGATATCTAGAGCGGAAAGAGTATGGATTAATGCCAAGCCTGATTCATGGTTATACCCTATAACTTCCGCTTGGACTTTTTGTTTTCCTTTTGCTTGTAAGGTGATGGTATGCGCATCCACCACCAAGTACCCGATAGTAACAAAAATATTGTCTTTTCCCAAAAGAATAGCGTTACCTTCACGTTCTGTTCCAAGTACCCGGGCACTGAAGGCTTCTTCCGGCACGTTAGACGACAGTCGGACTACGGCAGATAGGCCCAATTCAAGGTCAAAGTCTACCTCATTCTCCTTGGGATGGGGCGCCAATTTTAAAGATGGATCCAGAAGGTGCAGCAGACCGCTAGGCCGGTGTCCGTTGATCTTTCCAATTTCTGTCATTTTATTGGTTCACCGTATAGAAATTTTTGAAAACCGTTTGAATAGACTAGCCTTTTGATTTCATAAGTGGCCAGAAGAAAATACTTTAATGTTATCAACGAATATTTTTTAAGTGCCCCCTAGTGCGGGAGGTAAAGTTATCGTTGAATTATTTGATCTTGCCTCTCGGCGAGCGATATAACTGGATGAAGCTACAATGATTAATCCGCCTACCCAAGTCCATAAGCCGGGAAGTTCGCCAAAAACTACAAGCCCTATGGTTGCGGCCCAAATTAGGCGTAGAAAGTGGAACGGTTCCATAGCGCTGACATCGGCGAACTTAAAGGCCTGAACCATTGAAATATGGGCCATTGCCACCAATATTCCGATCGCCGCTAGCCAGAAGAGTTGCTCTATTGACGGTGTTACCCAAACAAAAAGCGCCGCTATCAAAGTAATAGGTGTTTGGAGAATTGCAACGTAAGCACTGCACGTTATGGCGCTATCACTTCGGGTTAGGTGTTTGGCGAATAGCTTTGATCCTGCAGCGCAAATTTGAGAGAGGATGACGAACAAAAAACCAATGCTAAATCCTTCGAGGCCGGGGCGAATAATAATGAGGGCTCCGAATGCACCAAACGACAGCGCCATCCACCGTCGTGCCCGAATTATCTCTCCGAGAAAGAACAATGCACCGACCGTCACAAATAGTGGTCCAGCTAATGCTAATGCAGTTACATCAGCAAGGGGTGCAAAAGCCAGGGCCATATAAAATGTTGTAAGAGATGCCGCGTTAATAAATGCTCTCATAACGTGTATCAAAAGTTTGCTTGTATGGAGTATTCGCGTTCCGCGTCTTAATAGAAAAGGAATGTAAAATAATGCGGAAAAAAAATTAGAGAAAAATGCAATTTCAAAGGGGTGAAGTGATATTCCAAATCCGCCTATATGGCGAATGACCCCGTGAGAGAGCGTGAAAAAAAATCCACTCAATACGGTAAGACCCGCCGCCAAAAGAAACGATGGCACTGGATCCTGAGCGCCGCCTGGATTTATCATAAATTTTCCGAAGTAGGTGGGTCGTGGGTGGTTGTTCTTTTGTGATAGTATAAGAGTTAGCAGGTGCGTTTCAAACTGTCACGCCAATGAATTTAAGGCCAAATAATCCAATATTGAAATCAGAATTTTAGTCGGGCACCTATCATTAAACTGTGGCTAGAGAGTGTCGATGAGAAAGGTTGATCGCGTTCATCCCCGAATTCCGGGTCTCTTGTTTGGAAGTACCTGTAACTGGCTTCCAGCGTAGTACCGGGATCAATTGGGATGGATATCCCCCCGCCCGTTTGCATGGCAAACACCCAATCTTTACTGTCAGCGATCAGAGTTCCGTCCACCTTCAGGTCATTCATAAAGACGCCAGCCATACCAACTCCTCCATATACAAATGGAATATACGACCCCTGGTTGGAGAAATCGTAAGCGGCATTGGCCATAAACGCGAGCGAGGATATGGTACCTTCTGTGCTGGTCGAGCTGAATTGAGTTCCATTCGCGGAACCGACTAATTGGTCAAGAGTGCTATAGGTGGCCCAAATAATCTCCGTTTCGAGACGGAAATCATTCTCGAGATCAACACCTATCCCCCCGGATAAGGCAAAACCGGGATCGAACTCCATTGTGTTGTCATTGCCGGATGAACCGGTGGTGACTACTTCCGGCAACATGTTAACTCCAGCACCACCCTTAAAATAAATGTTTTGATAGCCCAGGAAGCCACTCTGACGTTCCTGTATGAGAGGATTGAGGAAGGGGTTATTTTGTTGAGCTTGTGCAACTTCTTTGTGTTCCGTAGTGGCATTCGGAAGCACCACCTCAATTACAGGCGGATCTTGATTTGTCGCGCCAATGTTGGCTAGACCCGCTATCATCTCTCCAGAACCCAGTGCCGCATTCGAAGTAGAAAAATTAGCGTTTTGTATTACTTCTCTGGGGAAAATTTCTTTTTTGGCAATGGGGTTCGATAGATTTGAAGGAGTAAGGTCGATTACGATACGGTGACCACGTCCTCCGCCTGGTTCCACCAGAAAAGGCTTTGCGATACTTACCGGTTGATCGGTCAGGATATTAAAGCTTCCTCCCGAAGCCATCGGTGAATAATGGAACTCCAGAACGCTGCCCCTGGAATGCCGAGGTTCAAATGACGAGGCAGACCATTCGACGCCAGGCAATTCAATGAAAACAGCTTTTCCATTGGCCGAAACATCATAGTGAAGGTCCGTGGGTTTGCTTATGTCTAATACAACGCGGGTTTTATCGCTGTGTGCTCCCACCCGTACGTTCGTAACAATTGATTTTGTAAATTGACGGGCAGCTATTTCCGTGCCAAGCGCTCCCGTTCCTACCGGAATACATGCCAAAAAGGCCGATACGGCCAGTGTTATTATAGCGGCCTTATGCCGCCTTATCTGACCCATCACCAAACTCCTAATTATTGTAATTTCAGAGCGGATTCTGCAATGGAATTCGTTAAAGAATGGATAAAATTACTATATTTAGTATGTTGTTGGTTTCATGAACCGTATTTGTTGGGGATATTCTATGATGATTTTGAAGAATTGGTATTTCGTCTTGTTTGCAGGTGCTGAACCAAATACCCTCCTATTGCTCGCTCCCTAAACTTCTCTATAATTGCTAAAGTAGTTCCGCTCCTTGGGGCGCGAGGGAGATTTCATTTATTTAACAACACCTAGCGACCGCACTGGCTATAAAAGCCTTGGGAGTGGGGAATTGCGCCTTATTTCAGAGGAAAAGAAAAATGCCTGTGATTGATATTCATACCCACTCCCTCTCAGATAACTGGCTTAAACTTGTAAGGGAGAAGGGTAGGCCTGAACTTGATATTGGGAAAAATGCGAAAGGTGGAGAATTTCTGGTCGAGTTCGGAACGCCATCTATGGCGTTTCACAAGGCGATGTTCGATTACGAGCAACGTATCAGAGATATGGACGCCGAGGCCATCGATGTATCTG
>PTLH01000025.1 GCA_002938035.1 Alphaproteobacteria bacterium MarineAlpha3_Bin6 | reverse complement strand
ACCTGAGCTGTGATTGTCAGACATTTTGCTCGCCAAAGAGCCACAGTAGTTTGGGTAGTTTAAATTCTACATCCGATTATATTTTTACATATCTGGGTGCATGACTATATATTATTTTCCACGAATTAGGTTTGTTTGGTGAAAGGTAAAAAAAGATGCGGCTTGGTTTTTTTACCCAACCAGTGCATCCAATAAATAGGAACTACTTCGAAGTACTGCGCGAAGACCAGGAGGCAATCATCCTTGCCGATCAATTGGGTTATTGTGAAGCCTTTGTAGGCGAACACATGACTGATTTGGCTGAGCCAATTACTAACTGTCTGGTTTTTCTCGCTACTTTGATTGACCGTACAAAACACATCAAATTAGGATCCGGAGTAATAAATCTTCCGAGCTATCACCCTGTTCATATTGCTTCTCATGTCGCAATGATAGACCACCTTTTAGAAGGTAGGTTCTTGTTTGGGATTGGTCCAGGTGGCTTGCCCTCGGACGTAGAAGTGTTTGGTAATCTTGATCTTAATAAGAATGAAAAGATGGTAGAAGCCATTGATCAAATCATAGAGATCTGGAATAGCGAGGCCCCCTATAATATTAAGGGTAACTATTATGAAATCTCCACAGAGCGTATGATTGACCTCGATCTTGGCCAAGGTGTAATTCCAACTCCACTACAAAAACCGCACCCACCAATTATATTCACCGCGCTAGCACCAAATTCAAATGGTGTAACCGCAGCCGCGGAGCGCGGTTGGCGGGGTATATCATCCAATTATGTCCAGGCCCACTTAGTGGCATCGCATTTGGCAAGTTTCCTTGAGGGACAACGGAACGGTGGATTATCAGAGGACCCCTCACAGTGGTCTGTCGCGAAGAGCATATTTGTCGCTGACAATGTGGAAACTGCACAAGACTACGCCCGTAGTGAGAGTGGCCCCTACGGTTATTATTTTGATAACATTTTGAAAAAACTCCGCCGCTTTCTTCCGCGGGGTATCTCATTTTTTAAGACCTATGTAGATCAACCCGATGAAGAAGTTTCAGTGCGCCAGTGTCTTGATACACAAGTCATTGTTGGTTCGGTTGATGATGTTGTTGAGCAGATACTGGAACTGAGAGAGATTATTGGGCCGTTTGGTACCTTGATGTATGTAGGCCATGATTGGGTCGATAAGAAATTGGCTCGACGGTCTATGGAATTGATGGCTACCGAAGTTATGCCGGGCGTAAACAAGGTTCTCCAAGAAAACATGGCGACCAGGTAGAAGAAATAACACTAGCTGGAATAATTCTATTCTTCTGGAACTAACCGTTGGAGGAACATAGGAGGAAAATATGGGTCTCGATGGAAAAGTCGTTATTATCACCGGTCCTGCCGCTGGTATCGGTGCCGCTACCGCTAAGCTATTTGCCAGCCGAGGGGCTAAGCTCTGTCTGCTTGATATTGATGAGGCCGGCCTCAAAAGGGTTGAGGCAGACTGTGGGGAACTTGGAGCCGATGTGCTGGCCTTGAAATGTGATGTTTCCCTCTTGCCGGAAATGGATGATGCAATATCAGAAATCATTCGCCGGTTTGATGGGATCGACATTTTGGTCAACAATGCGATTTTTAGGGCCATCAAGCCATTCCTTGAGATTGAGGAAGACGAGTTTGACAAGAGCCTCTTCACCAACATTAAGGGTTATTTCTTTCTCGCGCAGAAAGTGGTCCCCTACATGATAAAAAGGCATGGGGGCAGGGTAATTAATGTTGCTTCAACCTTTGGATTTGTTGGGTCATCGAACCTATCCGCTTACTGTACTTGCAAGGGTGCAGTCGTCAATATGACGCGTGCGATGGCTTTCGAGCTCGCTGGGGAGAATATACATGTCAATGCAGTTGCGCCTGGTCCCATCATGACGGAGGGAATGAGTGACCTGATCAAACGTGTCCCCAGTGTACACGAAAGTCGGGTTCAAGATGTTCCCATGGGCCGCTTTGGTACTCCGGAGGAGATAGCGGAAGTTTGTCTATTCCTGGCCAGCGAGCAGTGTTCTTATATGAATGGCAGCGTCTTGGTAGCGGACGGAGGATTTCTTACTCATTAGAACACTATAAGCCTTATACAGACTAATCACTTATTGTAAAATTTTAAGCAGATCCAACTCTTAAATAACGGCGATGGCTTCGATCTCAATCAAAAATGCGGGGTTGGCGAGCCCAGCGCAGACAATGAGGGTGCTAGCTGGCGGATTGGACTTGTCCCAGTGCCGCCCACCGAGATCGCGGGCCGGTTGAGCGTATTTCTGGCCGACAACGTAGATGGTAACCTTGACGATGTCTGAAACTGTTGCGCCACCTTCCGCTAAGACCGCTTTCAGGTTTTTCATGACCTGTTCGCCCTGGGCATCGAAATCACCGACACCGACAATGTTACCGTCCTTGTCACCACACACCTGCCCGGCGCTGAAGATTACACGCTTGGCTTCATCAATAGCAACGCCATGGACATAGGTTGCGAACGGAGCGTGCAGGGTATCGGGACTAAGGGGTTCACGTTTCATGGTCGAGGTCTCCTTTTGCATTTCCGTATGATTGCACCAATATAGTCAGCGATGATACCAACCGATAGCCATTTGGTCGACCGTTGGCAAGCTCATCAAGTTTTGTTTCGGAAGTGAAATGTAATCGTCAAATGCGGAACCCGACACCCAAATAAGACGCTAATATCCTAGCTTATCCCATTTCTAATGTGATGCCATCATCGGCGTTTCCATTAGGCCAGTAAGGATCGCTTTACGTCTTATGTTTTCTAAAGCTACCGACGAGAAATTACCCTTGTCATCTACCAACTAACTTCCATTTTTACTCGTTTTCTGACATTATCACAGAAGAGAAAATGTCAGAACTATCGTTTATGCCTGGAGTACCAATCTGGCTGAAAAGGGAAAATCATAATGATGCTAAAGGGAAAAAGAATCATCGTTACAGGAGGGGCAAGCGGTATAGGCCGCGCTACTAGTATTCTGGCCGCCCGAGAGGGAGCATTAGTGGCAATTGCCGACATCAATCAAAAAATGGCCCAAGAAACCGCTGACCTTGTTAGAGAGGAAGGTTCAGAGGCACTGGTAATCGAAATGGATACTTCTAATAAAGCCGATACTCTGAGGATGGTTGATGAAACGATCAGTGCTTTCGGTACTATCGATGGTCTCGTGTGCGGTGCAATAAAGCTGGTGCCGGGGAAGCTTGAAGAATTAAGTGAAGACGATTGGGACATGGTGATGGATATAGGCCTCAAGGGTTATTTTTTCTGTGCGCAAGCTGTGGGTCGAGTAATGCTGGAAAATGGAAATGGCTCAATCGTTTTGATTTCATCGGTTGGTGGTGTCCAAGCTTACAACGGCGCCGGCGCTTATAGTGTGTGTAAGGCAGGCGCCATCATGCTTGGACAACTAATCGGAGTTGAGTGGGGTGGTCGCGGAGTACGTGGTAATACTGTCTGTCCTGGACAGGTTCGAACTCCTATGACAGAGGCCATGTTCAAAGATCCAGAAATAGCTGCTGGTCGTGCCTCGGTAGTGCCTATGGGAAGAGTTGGGAAGCCGCAAGAAATAGCGGAGGCTTGTGTGTTTTTGCTTTCGGATAGGGCTAGTTATATGAATGCCGGTATCATGCAGGTGGATGGAGGGCAGGCCGAGAGTAAGATGATGCACACTCCCGGTCGCAATTGGGGTGGTATAAATATGAGTTATACCGAAAAATAAGAAGAGCATAATGGATAGAACAAATCTGGACCGTTTTTTCCCAAAAAAAATAAAATTGGACAGTTGGGGTGCGTAAACATGGGCGATGACATACACAATTCTGTTATTAGGTCTCTGGTTTGTTTCTTTTAAAGACTACATTATAGATACTGTCGATAGGTGCTAATGGAGATGGCGGGTAAGATACTGGAATAAAATCTAAGGCTTCCAAATCTTTTATCATGCTAATGTCTCTTGGAGAATTTCCATTAACCTCGATGAGTAGAGACCTTAAAATTGGGTTCTTTAGTGTTTGACGAGCACCCTCAATTATTTTGTTTTCAATTCCATCCACGTCTATTTTAATATGATTGGGAACTGGAATAGTTTGCGAAGAAATCAATTCGTCGATTGTTGTTGTATAACAGCCCTGGGAGAATACTGGCTCAAATGGTTCATTAGCATAATTAAGTTTCTTGCCGAGAGCATGGCAGGTCTCACCAAATTCAAATATTGTTAAATGCAACTGATCAAAACCACTTTTATCGCCTATGGCTGCCGGATAGGCTATTAAGCGATCACCTAGGTCATTATAAATGATGTTTCTTGTTAGGATACTATAATTCAAAGATTCCGGCTCAAATGCATAACACTGAACATGGCGAGATACTGTAGCCCATAAAGAATAAAGGCCAATATTTGCCCCAATATCTAAAAATATATCTTCCGGATCAAAATGAGAAATCCAATCTATGGTTTCCGGTTCTGCAACAAAAATCGTATCTACAAGGGCTTTCACGTGCGGCGAAGGAGTATAAAATCGTATTCTGTGGCCACGTTCCTCTAGAGTGCAGGTTGGCACCAATTTATGATACTCTTCTAGTGAAATATCTTTAGATGACGCGCTCATATTATTATTTATCCAATGGTAACAAAAAAAAATTAGATGGATAACTAGCAATGTGACATGTTGTCATCGGTTTCTATCTTCCATCTGTACTCGTTCAAATATTTGTTAAAATAAAGGGTGGCCAATTCCCCCTACTATTGGCCGGTGCGGACAATTGTTAGACCATTATAACAACCAAATGATCTAAAACGGAGCTTGTATCGAAATCGGATGAGGCATGGTACAGTATTCCCGACAAAGTTAGAAATTGAGAATAGTAATGTCACTTAAAAAAGGTCTACATTCACTTCTGTGAATCCTGTAGCTCGAAATTATATTTTACCTTTGAACGGTTTCTCGGTGTAGTTGGGGTTTGCGGCGGCAATTTTGGTGACTGCAGGCTGTATCCTTCGCTCCCGACTGCTATCGGTCCATTGCAGTTCTGAAGAGATCGATATGACGGTTTATATGAGGAGGTATAAGCATGACATCTAGTCAACTTTGGGAAATGAACGCGACCGACGTTGTAAAAGCGTTGAAGCAAAAAGAAATCCAACCCTCAGAGCTTATTGAATCCACAATTGGTAGGATAGAGGTGGTGGATGGTAAAGTTAATGCGCTACCCATACGGTGTTTTGAACGGGCATTCGAGCAGGCTAAAGTCTTTGATGCATTAGGAGATAACAGGGGTCCCAGAAACCTTCGAGGGCTTCCTATAGTCGTCAAAGATTATAACGATGTCGGGGGTGTGAGAACTACCTATGGTTCACCGATTTACTCCGATTATGTGCCAAAGAATTCGGATGCCACAGTGGAACTTCTTGAAGCTAGAGGTGCTATTCCCATAGCCAAATCAAATGTGCCTGAATGGGCTGGAGGCCATACTTTTAATCCGGTTCATGGTATCACTCGCAATCCGTGGAATACTAACCTCAGTGCCGGAGGGTCTTCTGGAGGTTCAGCGGTAGCGCTTGCGACTGGCCAAGCGTGGTTGGCGACCGGCAACGATCTTGGGGGTAGTTTGAGGACGCCAGCTGGGTTCAATGGTGTTGCTGGTCTTAGACCAAGCCCCGGTGTTGTACCGAGGGGCAAAAGATTACAACCTTTTGATACACTTTGGGTAGAGGGTCCCATGGGACGTTCCGTCGCTGACGTTGCATTGATGCTGGATGCCGGTGCAGGTCACATGGCAGACGATCCACTTTCGTTTAATTCTTCGATTGAGTCATATGTCGCAGTGCTTAAAGAAGCCGCGTTGCCAAAACGGATTGGTTTCAGTAACGGTCTGGGCATTCTTCCTGTTGCAAAGGACGTCGCTAACGTGACGGAAGCTGCTGTCAAGAAGTTGGTAGATCTGGGGATCGATGTTACCGATGATGTCCCAGACTTTTCAGGGGTTCTGGAGGCTTTTCATACCCTGAGAGCAGTGTTGCTCGGAACGATGATGGGAGAACTTCTTGAAACCTACCGGGATCGAATTTCAGAAGATATTGTCGGAAACATTGAACAGGGATTTACCATTACTCCGGAAGACCTATTTCATGCAGAACGGCTACGTTGGGATCTTATTCAACGCATGATGGTTTTTTTTGAGACACATGACTTGTTGTTATGCCCATCAGCATCGATTTCACCATTTCCCGTTGAACAGCGATTTGTAACGGAGATTGATGGGCACGCCTGCGAAACGTATATTGATTGGTTTGCAATTACTTTTGCGATCACGATGACCTCATGCCCGGTAATGAGCATCCCTTGCGGCTTCACAAAGGATTTTCTGCCAGTTGGTTTGCAGGTTGTTGGAAGACCGAGGGGGGAGGCGGCTTTGCTACAGGCAGCACATAAATTGGAGCAGGTTTTCGCAATCGCTGGGAAGCTGCCCATCGATCCTCGGGAAGGCGTTTAGGGCAATAAATATGGTAATTATGTTCTAATTCTTAATTATGCCCCAGGGAGGGATTGGCGAAGTAGAAAAGCCCATCTTTATTAACCATTTACGTAACCTTTTAGTTGCGTCCGAAAATTGATTTATTTCTAGGGCACTGTAACGCCACGGATTGTCAACTTTTGGGACATCCGTAGGTCCACCGTGTAAGGTTTCAAGACCACGGTCGATAATTTTGGTATCTGAGGACGTGTAGGCTGTTTTTCGGTGTTGTTCGTTTCGAATATTTTTTCTTCTGATGACGGGTTAATATCATGTAGAGTAAATAAATAGAATAAGAAGCTATCGAGGAAATTGGGATAGAGCTGGGACTTGGTTGCTTGGGAAGAAAGTCTTAGTTTAAAATGTCATTATAGAGTTACCTGCAGAATTTGGTTTTTCACGAATGTTATTCCGTCAGCTTTTTGATACCGTATCCTGCTCCTACACGTATTTATTAGCCTCCAGTGTGGGGAGTGAAGCTTTGATCATTGATCCGGTCCTGGAGAAAACTAACCATTACCTCAAACTTTTAGAGGAGCTAAATCTGAAGCTTGTCAAGGCTATAGATACGCATCTCCATGCTGACCATCTTACGGCCTTGGGTGCACTTCGGGACCAAACAAGTTGTGTGACCGTCATGGGCAAACAAAGTAGTGTCAAAGTAGTGTCAATGCGAGTTGATGACGGCGATAAAATTGAGATTGATGGCGTCAGCCTTGATGTAATGTATACGCCTGGCCATACGGACGATTCTTATTGTTTTTATAGACCAGGTATGGTGTTCACTGGGGATACCCTTTTGATCCGGGGTTCCGGGCGAACAGATTTTCAAAATGGTAACGCTGAGATTGCGTACGAGTCCATATTCAACAAGTTACTAGTATTGCCTGAGGATACGTTCGTCTATCCTGGCCATGATTATAAAGGCGACACCGTAAGCACCATTGGTGAGGAGAAGGCATTCAACCCCCGCCTTCAAGTCAGGTCTAAACAAGAGTACGTGAGTATCATGGGTAGCCTGGGCTTAGCCAGTCCTAAAATAATGGATGTTGTGGTGCCTGCTAATCAGGAGATAGGTATGTCCCAGAACGAGACAGAAATAGCTGAACATACCATGTCAGTCGATCTCATTCTCGGTAGTTTAACCAATGACAATATTCTTTTTGTTGATCTCCGCGAAGATGCGGAACGCCAAAAAAATGGGGTAATTCCCAACTCACTACATTTGCCATATATTAACTTCTCTGATCATACTAAATTTGGTGATTTACTTGGAAACCTCTCAGGAAAACCCGACCAAAAATTACTATTGTATTGCGCCTATGGGGAACGATCAGCGTTAGCGCTGAAAGAACTACGAAGCTCGGGCCTTAAGAACACATGTCATCTCGCCGGCGGTATTGACGCTTGGATCAACGCGGGTGGTCCGATCCTGGACGTACGGAAAACACCATAATAGGTTGGATGTCAGGATCAATTGAATTCCCTTTTCTGTGAAACCACGCCAAGTTGTTATAGGCTTGGTTAAGAAGAAAAGCCCTCTCATATGACAGGGAATCCGGCTTTATTTGGCCCTTAAAAATAGCTTCATCTGAATTGTGCTTAGTGCCGAGAGGAAGTGCCCTAAACAATACTAGAAGAATTAGGCGGAATACGTGATTGCTGTTGTTTCTCTTGCCTATTAGTCTTTGGGTTGAATTGCATATTCCTGTCCTGAAGGAGCCTCTAATGAAAATCGAATGGCCGAACGATCGCTTAGATTATTCGCCGATCATCGACCGGCCGCCGCTCCCCTTGCCAGACGGTGCCAAGGTGGTGGTGTGGCCATGCATCAACGTAGAGAATTGGGTGATTGATGCTCCCATGCCGCGTACTGTCGTTAACCCGCCGGGTGGGGTGGAAAAGTCGGTGCCAGATATTCCTAACTGGGCGTGGCACGAATATGGTCAGCGGATTGCCTTTTGGCGCCTAAAGAAGATCTTCGATGAGTTTGGTGTTGCTGGATCTCTTGTCATTAATGGGACAGTCTGTGATGTCTATCCGCAAATTGTCGAGGAAAGCTTGAAGAGCGGATGGGACTTGGTTGGTCATGGCTGGATCCAGCGCGCTCTTCCCGCTGTTGACGACCAACGAGAAATGATCCAACGTGTTTTTGCGCGACTTAAGCAGGCATCTGGCCGTTCGCCGAAAGGTTGGCTTGGTCCGGCTTTAGCTGAGACGCAAGATACGGTTGACTGGCTGCATGAGGCAGGGTTTGAGTATGTTGCTGACTGGGTATTAGATGATCAGCCAGTGGATCTGCGAACCAAAAAAGGTACGATGGTTGGTCTTCCTTATACGCAGGAGCTTAACGACCTTTCCATGCAGCTTATTCAGGGGCACCGGGCAACAGAATACGCTGACCGAGCGATCGACGAGTTCGATCAGCTAATCGAAGATGCTGCTGACGGTTCATCGCGTATCATGTGCTTTACAATTCACCCCTATATTATGGGGGTGCCTCATCGTGCCAAACATATACGGCGCATCCTAGAACATGTCTGTAATAGACCTGATGCACATGTCTGGACGGGCGAACAGATCCTCGACTGGTATATATCCGTGCGTCCTCCAAGCGGTTGGCCGCCCGCGATATGAACGCTTACAAAAAAAGTACGCGGTAAAGAAGCAAGACGGAAAAGGGAGAGTAAGCTAGGTATAGCTGTTGGTCTTTTTGATTTGAAAGTATTTATTCTTACCACTTGCGTACCTATTTGGCTAAAGGAGGTTAAGAGCGTTATCCGGAACTCTCAAATTCCAAAACTGCAGTTTGGCAAGCGTTGCGTGGGTTTGGTAAAATGGGCATTTTCTCAATCTACCACGCTTTAAATTATGTAACTATAACAGAGCCTAAGATTTTCCAGCACGGTTTACACGGCAGCGAATACGGCCAAACGGCGTCTCAAACTCGGCATAACTCTTGTGTGTGAAATCAAAGGCAGAGCGTGAATGAACGACAATAAAGTCTGGACACCACTCTTCAATTAATTTGGCAGCGGCGTTGGCACGTTCAGGTATAGCTGTGGCCATAACGGTGGGGTCTTTAAACCCTACATCATCCGCAATCTGTTTGAGGTGACGTCTGGCTGGTGCGCACAAAGCCGTTTCCATTTCGTGGGAGAGAAATCCAGTCGGAAATAGTGAACCGCTACCTGATTTCCAATTTATTAATTGTCCGAGTGCTACATCAGCGTCGTATTCTTTGGCCAACTTCCACGCTTCTGCCACCGTCTCGTGTGCACCGACGTCGTCATCGTCGTGTTCTATAAGGGCTAGTAGTCGTGACCGGCCTTCAGGACCATGCCGGGGACCTAGCGCCGAAATCGTTTTCGATGGGTTTATATCCCCATTTCTCAATGATTTTTTGGGGATTGGCTCCGCCGATAATGGCGTCAGTGGCGGGTTGGTGGCAGGTTCCGCGCCGCATTCCTGAAAGATGCGTTTTGTGCAGTTGGCACAAATTTCCTTATCTAAACAAGCATATATATTTTGTAGGGCCGCTGTCTTGGAGTCAAAAATGTTATCACGTCCAATTGCATCCAAAAAACCGGTTCGTTCCAATACATGGGCTACGGTATCTTTGATACCAACAAAATAAAGCTGCCCGCCCATAGTCCGTCGCCGCCGAGCTTCGTTAGCAAGGGCTTCCGCACCATCCATATCAATGAAATTCATGCCAGACGTAACCACTAAAAGATTCTTCTGTGGCGGGATCCTTTTTTCAAACCGCCTTAACTGTTCAATAACGCTGGAAACCGCTCCGAAGAAGAGAGATCCATCAATACGAGCAATTTTTACTTGGGGGCATTCTGGTAATCTGGGGTCAGCCCTGAACCGGCGGCGTGGTGACCCTGCATCTGGTGCTAGCGTCGTCACGTTGGGATGCGAAGTGCGGTTAAGGTAGAAAAATATTGACAGGACTACGCCGACAAAAATCGCAACTTCAAGATTGAAGAATAGGACGGAACCAAAAGTCGCGAGCATGACCGTGGTCTCGGACTTGCTGGATGATATAATTTGGCGAATATGAGGGATATCGATCAACCCGGAGATGACCAGAAACAATATGCCGGCTACGGTCGCCTTGGGTAGATAAATAGCCAGGGGTGCGATGAAAGGCGTTATAACAAGAAGAATTAGGCCTGCAGCCACTGCGGCCATTGGCGTTTTTGCTCCGGAGGCAAAGTTTAGAGCGCTCCGATTGAATGACCCGGTAGCGACATATCCAGAGAAAAAACCGCCAACAAGGTTAGATAGCCCCTGACCGATGAATTCCTGATTTCCATCCAGTTGTTGGCCGGTTCTAATGGCAATAGACCGGGCAATGGTTACCGCTTCGGTCAGTGCAAATAGTGCTACCGCGACGGCTGTCAATGCTAAATCTCTGAATACCTCGATTGAAAAATTTGGTGCCGACAAAGGTGGCAGTCCAGAGTTAATGGCGCCGATCGTTGGTACTTCGGTCCCTTGGAATTCCTTAAGCGCTAGGGCAAGTAGAGAAGAAACTAACATCGCAAAAATCATATATGGAGATTTAGGAAAGGCCTTGCGCACGAGGAGGCCCGTGACGATAGCGGTCAATCCAACAATCGTGGTAGCTAATGAAATCTTATCGAATTGCCGGATGAGAATTAAAGCCACTTCGTAAAAGGGTGAATTGCCGGGCACCTCGAGCCCGAAAAAATATCGGGCTTGACTAGCTGCTATAAGTATCGCTGCGCCGGCGGTAAAACCGATTGCAACAGTATGAGAAATGAAATTAATCAAAGCACCCATACGCAATAAGCCCATCGTTAACTCTATTAATCCGACCATAAACGTGAGTGTCAGGACCAACTTCACGTAATCCGGTGTTCCAGGTTCGGCCATGACGCCGATGGCTGAAAAAATAAGGAGTGAAGCAGCGGTGGTGGGCCCAGAAACTAAATGCCATGAAGAGCCGAATAAAGCAGCAACGATTGCCGGAAGCATTCCCGCATAAAGCCCATATTCCGGCGGCATACCGGCAATGGTTGCGAAGGCAACGCCTTGGGGTATCATAATTAAGGCACCCGTAAATGCTGCCTTTAGGTCATCTCCGAATGTATCCCTATTGGTGATTTCCGACCAAGAAAGAAACGGAAAGATGCGGGTCATTCTACCGTTCAGAAACGCGAGCGGGGGCTTTTTAAGGGCCATGTAAGTTTTATCAATTCGGCGAGGCTTGAAACGGTGGGAGTATATTCCCTATAAAGGCGCGCATGTGATAGGCCTGACCAAGGTCTCTGTCAATCGTTAAACAGTATATTTCTTGGTTATACTGGTTTTATTGGCAGCGTTTTGTGTCAATCGATTTAGTTGAATAGGTGGCCGAAATTCTGCTCCCCAAGATTACACACGATTGATATGGTTCTAGGGACGAATAATAAACCGGGAATTTAATGTGTGCTTAGTATACAAGACTTAAGTCGCCCAGGATTAAAACCTTTCAGCATCGATCTAAATGAGGGTGAATGCGTGGTCCTAACAGGACCATCTGGTGCCGGCAAAACGTTATTGCTGCGTGCCATTGCTGATCTCGATCCGAACAAAGGATCAGTGTTTCTTAATCAAGTGAACAAAAACGAATATACAGCACCCGAGTGGCGGCGTGCGGTTTGTTATCTTTCTACCGAATCCGGATGGTGGGCTGACGATGTGGGTATTCATTTTCCCAATCATCAAAGCGCCGGCGAGCTGCTGCCTAAACTTGGGATTGGGCCCGATGCTTTAAACTGGCAAGTAGCGCGGCTGTCGACCGGAGAGCGTCAGCGGCTAGCACTTGCCCGGTTAATTTTGGTTTCTCCAAGCGTAATGCTATTGGACGAGCCTACTTCCGGTCTCGATCCAGAATCGGAGACGATGGTGGAGCAAATTCTTCTGCAAAAGCTTGCCGAGGATGTTTCTATCCTGATTGTTACGCATTCTTCCGATCAAGCAAATCGCCTGGCCACTCGGTGCCTCAAGATGAATTCTGGGGTAGTTTCGGAGGATATAGCTTGAACTTTATTTCGCTCAGTCCTGTGGATGTAGGAATATCCGCCCTATTGCTCATCATAAATGCTCTGTTGTCTATTGCCCTGCGTCTTGGCTTGGCCAAGCAAATGATAATTGCAGCAACGAGGATGGTCATTCAATTACTGCTCGTGGGCTTGGTTCTCAAAGCTCTATTTGACCTAGCTTCGCCTCTTTTCACATCCGTCATGGGATTGACCATGATCTTATTTTCTGGCCGCGAAGTAATGGCGCGGCAGTCGCGGCAGTTAACTGGTTGGTGGGCGTATGGTCTTGGCACGACAGCGATGTTGATTGCGGGAACCGTGGTTACTTTATTTGCTTTGACTACCCAAGTGCGGCCGGAGCCATGGTATGAAGCCCGGGTTGCGTTACCCATATTCGGCATGATCCTTGGTAATACGATGACCGGTATCGCCCTTGGGTTAGACCGCCTTTTGACAAGCATTGGACGCGAACGCAGTGCTATTGAATCACGTCTGGCGCTGGGTCACACCATCAAGGAGGCTATGAGTGGTGTTCTGCGGAATGCCATTCGGAGTGGCCTCATCCCGATCATAAATTCTATGTCGGCGATTGGTTTGGTATCCATTCCAGGAATGATGACTGGACAAATTTTAGCCGGAATAGAACCTATGGAGGCGGTGAAATACCAGTTGTTGATCATGTTCCTGATAGCTGGCGGTACGACATTTGGCGTATTAGGGGCGGTTCTTGCGTGCGGGTGGCGGTTAACAGATAATCGCCACAGGCTTCGGCTCGATAGACTATCTGAAACTAAACAAGCGTAAATTCTTAAAGCGTTAAACCTATATTTTTTCTCATGCCCACCGTTATGGTGATGGGGAGCTTCGTGTCCTACGCTTTATTCTTTAAGGGAAGGCGATGAGATGCCGTCGTTTTAGTCCTTCTTTGGTTTTATCTTTTTACTTAATGGGCTTACGTTAATACCAAGAGTTTTACGATCTATCGCAACAGCTTTGATCATGGCATAAACTTTTGAGCCAATGTCTAAGTTCAGATCATTTAGAGATTTTCTCGTAATTCGGGCTATCAAAGGGGTTCCAATATTGATCAACAGATCAAGCTGAGGCCCGTCTTCATGGCGTATCTCTATTAGCTCACCTTTAAATACATTCAGGACGCTCGTATCCTTTGGTTTATCCAGCATCAGGGAAACGTCACGGGCTCGAATGTGGGCCCTTAAATGAATTCCGATTTCAGCATTTAATCCTGCAATACGGAGAGTGCCGCCATCGAAAGATAATTCACCCAGATCAAATTCTCTATCATACCCAGAGTATATCGCAGAGATAACAGCACCCGCGTCGAACCGGCTAGTCATAGGATGCAGGTCAAGCCTGCTCATAATTTCTTCGACAGTACCTTGTGCTGTTACCTGTCCCTCCGAAAGCAATATAATTTGATCGGCTATAAAAATTACTTCCTCTAATGCATGGGTAACATAAATAATTGTAATGCCAGTTTTCTCACGCACCCTCTGAATAAATGGTAATATTTCAAATCGGTGTTGAACATCGATAGACGCAAGTGGTTCATCCATAAGAAGGAGTTTGGGGTTAGATAGTAAGGCTCTTCCAATAGCTACTCTTTGTTTCTCGCCTCCCGAAAGAGTTCTTGGCCTCCTTTCCAAAAGTGGTGCCAATTCCAAAAGCCCAGTTATATCGGTCAGATTTAGCGAGTTCGCCACGTCCCGGTTTTTGGGTGTGCCATAAATTAAGTTATTTCGCACAGTCATGTGCGGGAATAAACGGTCATCCTGAAATACATATCCAATCTGTCGTTTATAAATTGGCAGATTAATCCTCAAGTTCTGATCAAATAAAGTTGTATTTCCTATCTGAATAACTCCAACATCAGGGCGAGTAAGTCCGGCAATGGCGTTGATAGTCGAGGTCTTGCCGGCGCCGGATTTGCCAAATATTGCTGTAATACTTCCTTCTTCAACTTCAAACTGAGTTTCAAGCCGGAAGGAGCCAAATGCCTGGGTAATATTTACGCTAAGCACAGCTATCTCTTTACCTGTCGAGTAATACGTCTTGCCAAATACTCAGATGCTATAAGGGCACCTAGTGCAAGTATAACTGAAATACTAAGTAAACGGACCGCAGCCGCGTCTCCACCAGGCGTTTGAATCAGCGTAAACAAGGCCAAGGGAAGTGTGCGCGTTTCGCCAGGTATATTGGAAACAAAGGTTATAGTCGCACCAAATTCACCCAAGCTCCGCGCAAATCCCAGTATTGCAGCAGCAATGAGACCAGGCGAGATGATTGGAATGGTTATAGTAAAGAAAACTCGGAAAGGGGATGCTCCGAGTGTTGCAGCTGCTTCTTCCAGGCCTTCGTCAATTGCTTGAAATGAAAGTCGTATAGCCCGGACCATCAGAGGAAAAGCCATAACAGCAGACGCAATTGCCGCGCCTTTCCAAGTAAAGGCTATCGTAATTCCCAGAACTTCACTTAAAAAACCACCGATTGGTCCTTGCCGACCGAATAAAATCAAAAGTACGTAGCCCACAACTACCGGTGGAATCACCATCGGCAGATGTACTAGTCCATCCACGATTAAATGACCATAAAACTGGCGGCGGGATAGCAACCATGCCGTAGCAAGGGAAAGAGGCATACTGATCAATACACTCCACGTTGCTACCTGAACGCTGAGAAGAACAACCTCGTATTCAAGTGGGGAAAGAATCGTCATGTCTAGGGTAACTCAAATCCAAATCTAGCATATATATGTTTTACCGCCGGGCTCATTATAAAGTTGTAATATGCCTTCACGGCTGGCCTTTCTTTGCTTTGAACTATCGCCATAATATATTCAATCTGGTTATGTGAGGTGTTCTGGAAGGTAAAAACGATTTTTACCTTCTTACTGTTTAATGCGTCGGTACGGTAGATCAACCCAATTGGGGTCTCGTTGCGCTCTACCATGGCTAATGCCGCCCGGACATTGGCAGCGGGCGCCAGTCGGTCTTGGACGATTTTCCATAATCCCAATGTCTGGAGAGCCTGTTTTCCATAAATGCCTGCTGGAACATGAGTTGGATCCCCAATGGATAGACGGCCTCTAGAAAGCAACGTATTTACTGTTTTTTTTGTTAAAACCTCAATAGGACGCCAATTCTTTTCATAAGCAGCTAATACTATCCGATTTAACAGAAATGGTTTCTTGGATGAGGTATTAATAGCTAACTGTTTATCTAGAAAATTCATCCATGACTTATTTGCAGATATAAATATATCGGATGGAGCTCCCCTAGCGATCTGATTGGCTAAAGTTGAACTGGCGGCAAATGAATTTGTTATTTTTTCGGATGATTTTGATAGATATTGCCGTCTAACTTCTGAAAGGACTTTTACAAGACTTGAAGCTGCAAATACGTTAACGGTGTCCGCCTTTGATTCCACGCTTGTCGTACATAGACCAGAGGTAATTGCTATCAAGACCAGTTTTTTGGCATAAGTGATCATCGACAACCTCTTTCACACCAATAGCCAACGCAGCGGCTGGGCGATTGAGGTTTTAGACTGGCCATTACCATTGTCATCGGTCTTGTTGGACCGCAAATTTGGCTTGGAGTAACGCCAGGTAACGCTGAGAAGAAACCAACAAAGATTGCACCTGAGATTGCACCGGACGATGCTGCCATATATCCGGGTGCGGAAGCGACGCGGAACGACAAAGCGAGAGGTATAGCAACCACGGCAGCCGTTAGTCCTCCGTAGATATCTCTACGAAAAGAGAGCAAATTCCATTTCAATAAATTGAGGCCTAAATTGTTTATAGATTAAAGTGATAAAAAAAGTATTTTGGTTGGATTCAAATGTCAAATTAACGGTGATTATAGTTCCAAGCCTAAATTTATTTTGCGGTGGTATTTGCTGGAAAAGTTAGCATAAGCCCTCATACGCCGGAAGCCGGTATATAAGCAAGGGAGTAAGTATATGGAGAAACCGATAGTTAAGATTTACCATCCGGTTGATGAGACTGGAGACTCATACATGCGCATGGAAAAAGCTGGCATCAAGGTAGTATGGCAAAGAGGGGCGTGGGACAGTAACGAGAAAGATCGACAGGAAGAAGAAATTATATTTGACGCTGATACTGTGGTGGGAGTAGGGGTCGCCAACCGAACAATTCAAATCACACGTAAATCTCTCGAAAGTGCGCCGCAACTTCGTATGATCGCAAAATATACAAATGGCTACGATAACGTTCATGTCGATGCTGCGAGCGAGCTTGGTATAATTGTGGTGCATAGTCCCACGGAGAGTAATTGGGGGGGTGTCGCTGAGGGTACTATGGCTTATATATTATGTCTTCTTAAAAAAGTACGTGAAAAAGATCGCGCCGTAAAAAGCGGTAACTGGCGTGATCCATCACTATTTGGTACCTACGTAGGGTCGCGCATTAGTGACGGATATGAAGGGATAACCATCGGGATAATTGGTCTCGGCCGGATCGGATCTCGTTTGGCTGATCTGTTTGCGCCGTGGCGCGTAACGCTCTTGGCCCATGATCCTTATGTCGAGGACGCCAAATTTGTGCATCACAATGTGAAGCGGGTGGATTTGGAGACTTTATTAAATCAGTCCGATGTGGTTACGCTCCATTGTGACCTTAACGAGGAAACCACGAACTTGATATCGACTGAAGCTTTAGAAAAAATGAAACCAACCGCAATATTAGTGAACGCGGCGCGCGGTCCATGTGTTGATCTCAACGCGTTAGTGGATGCCCTTCTTCAGGAAAAGGTTGCGGGTGCGGCTTTGGATGCCTTAACTGAGGAGCCACCCGACCCACAATCAGCGTTATTGGGTCTGGAAGACAAAGTATTACTCTCGCCTCATATGATTACCGCTAACCATGGGGGTGGTCTTATCCCCGCTATTCCTTGGGTGGAGGCAGCCGTCTATTCGGCCCTTAAAGGGGAAGCTCCTAAATATGTGGTAAATGAGGATGTCTTGCCAAAATGGCGTGATAGATTTGGGGGTAAATCTCTATTATGAAGTGTTACTACCCTTAGAAATCTTCCTGTGTCATAAATTTTAAAACGCTTGATATACAAATTTCGCCTGCTCGAAATTAAGCGATCCATAGCCTTCCAAAGATTGAATTGCAGATTCACAATTATTCTGTATAAAAAATTCTTATTAGCCACGCGGAAATAGTTGGTCACGAAAACCTCATTGATCTGATTCAGGTAAGCTTTTAAAAGCGGCCGGAAAAAGCAAAAGCGTCTGGTATAGATATTATTCAGTAACTTGTGCAGAAAGCCAAAATAATTGGTCATTATGATTTCAACGCACAACAAAGAGATATGTATGTTATTAGTCAGTGCGTCGAAGGGTTCTGCTTAGCTTCCCTAAGGGTAGTGTAGATACCACACGCGATGATAGTGGAGATACCGATCCAAGCAATGAAGTTTGGAAAATCGCCAAATATAAAATAGCCTTGTATAGTTGCCGCAATCATCGATGTGTATAAAAAGGGTGTTACTACTACAGCGGGTGCTGCAGCATAGGAATAGACCATAAGAGCGTGTCCAACGGTAGCCAGAACACCCATAGCCAATATCATAACGCTATGATCTAGTTGGGGTGTGACCCAGATGGTGGGTAAAAATGCAGACACACCAATAACTCCAACAAATGAGGTGTACACCATCATTATCCGAGGTAGTTCTTGTTGGGTGAGCTTGCGGGTTACAATTCCGTATAGGCCAAACATAACACCGGCAGAGATAGCGATCAGCGAGCCAGTTTGGAATTCCTCGAATCCAGGTTGGATCACCAGTAATACTCCTCCAAAACCCGTCGCAACGGCGAACCAACGGCGAATACCTACATTTTCTCCAAGAAGAAATGGTGAGAGAATTGTTACAACAATTGGGGAAATGAAGCTGATGGCGTAGGCATCTGCGATAGGAATTTGGGAGACGGCTGCAAATAGAAGTCCCACGGCAACCACGCCTATGGTACCCCGAAGAAGCAATGAATAGGGGTGCTTAGTTGCGAGGCTATGCCACCCACCTCGAAAGACAACAATGGGCAGAATAATTACTAACATTACGATATATTGAAAAAATACTAATTCGATAATGGGGTAAGTTGCACTTAGATGTTTTGCAATTCCGTCTTTAAGGTTAAAAAACGTGACAGCTATAATCATAAAAGCAATGCCACGGGTTACCTTTGTCTCATTTTTTGGTTGGTTCATTATTTTAATAGCCTAGAGATTCCCGTTCATAGGGTCGAGCTAGATCGCAATGTATTTCCAGCACGGGTGTCAGACTTCACATACATACCCTTGAGGATTGCCGTGGAAGATCCCACTCCCTAAACTTAATGTTTATCAAATCTTAGAGGAGAAATTGATGCTTACCAGACGCAACCCCAAAACTACAGCACCTCCACCCAATCTTCGGTTTAGCCATTCCGTTGAGATACCATCGAATGCGCGTTGGCTTTACCTCGCTGGTCAGGTCGGTATAACGCCTGACGGAACAACGCTTGAAACCCTAGAAGAGCAAGATGAACAAATTTGGCAAAACACGATATTAACATTAGAAGATGCCGGATTTGGTGTGGAAGACATTGTTAAACTTACGGTGTTTTCAACTGATCCGAATGGGATCGACATTCATATGAAACATAGGGCAAAATATTTAAACAGTGATCATACGCCAGCATCAACATGGCTTAATATAAGTTCGCTTGCTACCCCACAACTACTCATAGAGATGGAAACGGTTGCCGCTAAGGCTCCCTAACCCTTGGAAAGATCGGAACTATTTGGCAGTATCAAGGATAGGTTGATACTGCCTTGTATGGAGTTAAAAGGCGCATTGAAAATGAACTTATAACCGCGAGACCCCAAGGTTTCTGACCTAGAAGGAGGATTTATGGGTAATAAAATTGGCAAATCCGGGATTCGCAATATTGCCGAAGTACCATGGCAACAATTTCCCGATCACTTTGGTGGCGCGCTATCGAAAGCACTGGTCGGTCCCGGTGATACTGACATTAAATTGATTGACTATCGAATTTCCAGCTATCAACCCATGGCTTATGTCGCTTCTCACACTCACACAGTTCAGGAGCAAATCTATCACGTTCTAGAGGGTGAAGGTTCAATGGAGATCAACGGTGAAACTACCGTTGTGCGTCGCCATGATGTCATACACATTCCACCCGGCATAGAGCATTCAATTACTAATTCAGGCCTATCCGATTTAGTGTTTATAGTGGTAACTACTCCGGTATCGGACGAATAGCTTGTCAATTTGGGGAGAGATAAGTGAATTACGAAATTTTTGAATTTGGGAGTTAAACTATGAAGGGTGGAGAACTAATTGCTCAGTTTCTAGTCCAAGAAAATATACCGTATGTATTTGGTATTTGTGGACACGGCAATGTTGGCCTACTAGATGAACTATATCATGTCCGTGACGAGGTTAAACTGATCTCTCCACGTCACGAGCAGACAGCGGCACATATGGCAGATGCTTATTTTAGGATCAAACACCAACCGGTAGCTACATTAACTTCATGTGGTCCCGGCTCAGCTAATATCGTAATGGGGATGGCAACCGCTCTATCAGATTCATCCGCTATATTGGCCTTAACTGCTAACGTTCCCACTCAACAGTTTAATCGTGGACCATTCCAGGAAATCAATCGCCATTTTAACGCAGACTTTCCTTCGGTTTTAAAACCCGTCGTTAAGCGAAGTTTTCAGCCCACGCGTGTAGATATGCTACCCTTAACCCTACGCCAAGCCATTGACATTGCTGTTTCCGGACGACCTGGTCCGGTGCAGATTGATATCCCGTTCAATATTTTTCAAGAAGAGGCTGACGTTCAACTTGAGCCCTCGTCCCATTCGAAGACCCGCAAGCGGCCAGGTGCTGACCCAGCTGATATTGATAAGGCATTGACCATGCTTGGAGCGGCACAAAGACCCGTGATA
>PTLH01000024.1 GCA_002938035.1 Alphaproteobacteria bacterium MarineAlpha3_Bin6 | reverse complement strand
TTTAATTCCGATAGTCGTCAAACTCATCTGGCATTATACGAACAGATTGATATATCCCTGGATCCATTCCCATTTAACGGCGCGACGACAACGTTTGAAGCTTTATCGATGGGCGTTCCGGTTATATCCCTACTTGGCAAGCACTTCGTGGATCGCGTTGCCGCATCTATCGTCACACACGCTGGTTATCCGGAATTTGTGGCAAAGACGAAAGAAGATTACGTGGAATTGGCAAAAAATCTGGCGAGTGATATCGATAATCTCAACAATCTCCGGCTATCCATGCGAGACAATCTTCATAAATCCAAGATTTGTGATGGCGAACCTTATTGTCGAAATATAGAAACTGCCTTCAGGGATATGTGGACCACCTGGTGCGAAACCGACGGTTACAAGGGCCATTGAAGAACCAAAATTATAGGATCCGAAGTAAAATTATTGGTTCACCTATTTTAACATTTACAAATGGCTCTTTGGAGCAAGGGGTTTACAGACAAATTTCCACTCAGAGCTGCACAGAAGCTGGATATTAACATTGGAGTAGAGCGGATCAATTTTTGGGTTTAAAGCCTTTGGATCTTCGCCCAAATCTATTAGGGGAGCGGAAGGCTGAAACTATATAAATAGTGTTTCAACCCTCCGTTCCTGTCACGCCCACAATCTTTATTTGAAGTCATAAAACTCATAATCATAGTAAACTTTAATTTCCGACGGTTTCAATAGGCAATAATTGCCGAGTGTTAACGACTTTTTCACACAACAGCCCTTAATTTTTAACTAACCTTCGAACACTATTACAGATGGCGGACATCCCGCGAACATTCAAAAGAAGGAATAAAGAGTGGGCACACTAGTAACAATTATAAAAGGCATGGGTACCGCTCGTCTCGCGGTCATGGGCGTCATGATAGCGGCGATGGCGTTCTTCTTTATCTTCATGATAACCCGCCTCACCGGGTCTAATATGGACCTCCTGTATGCTGACCTGGACCCATCAGATCAGAATGCCATTACGGCACAACTAACTTCCCGCAATATACCCTTTGAAATAGATGGTAACCGCCTACTAGTTCCAGCAACCCAGGTGGGGAGCCTAAGAATGGCGATGGCCGCGGAAGGCCTCCCCTTAGGGGGCGTAGGTGGGTATGAGATATTCGACAATGCCAGCAGTTTGGGCACAACCAATTTTATGCAGAATGTCCAGCTCGTCCGAGCACTTGAAGGTGAATTAGCCAAAACGATCCGATCTATTGAGGTTGTCAAAAGTGCTCGAGTTCATCTGGTAATGTCCCGACGGCAATTGTTCACGAGGGACAAGCAGAGTGCAACTGCCTCAGTCATATTGAAAATGCGTGGGGCTGCGACCCTCACCGGTGAACAAATTGCCGCCATTCAGCATCTTGTCGCAGCGGCAATACCTGAACTTGATCCCAGCAGGGTTTCTATTGTTGATAACAAAGGCAAACTTTTAGCGACCGGAAATGAAAAAGACTCCGAAGTAGCCCGGGCTAACGACATGGTTAGCCGACGCATAAACTTTGAGAGACGAATGGCTGACGAATTGACTGAATTACTTGAAAAATCGGTCGGTTTGGGAAATACCAAAGTTAACGTAAACGCTGATTTGGACTTTGACCGCATTTCAACAACAGAAGAGAAATTCGACCCCGATGGTCAGGTCGTTCGGTCTACGAACACCATTGAAGAAACATCAAGTGGTCAAGAATCAGAAGCTGAACAGCCTGTAGGCGTTCAACAAAATTTACCGGATGCCCAAGCGGGCGGCGGTGGTGCTAAATCCACAAATACTGAATCCCGCACAGAGGAAGTAACAAACTTCGAGATTTCGAAAAAGATTACCAATCACGTTCGCGAGAGTGGCCTGTTAAAGCGCATTTCTGTTGCCGTTTTAATTGACGGCGAACTAATCGAACAGGAAGACGGTGAGGTTGTTTATCGCGAGCGCACTGAACAAGAAATGGATAATCTTGCAAAACTGGTCTCGTCTGCCATCGGATATAACGCTGAGCGGGGAGATACCGTCGAAGTCATTAATATGAGGTTTGTTGAAAAAGAGGTTGATTTAGAAGAACCCCTTGATCTGTTCTTCGGTCTTCAGAAACAAGATCTAGTCAGAATTGCAGAGGTAATTGTGCTTCTCATCCTTGCCGTCCTGGCAATACTTCTTGTCGTTCGACCACTTCTAACGAGAGCCTTTGAGGCACTTCCCGCCGCCGCAGCGGAAGCCGAACAAAGATTACTTGCGGAGGCCGCAGGCGTGCCTGCCATTCAAGGACCGGAAGGCGGTGAAGAAGAGGATTATGAGGAACTTATAGATATCGACAGGGTTGAAGGTAGGGTTAAATCTTCTTCGGTCAAAAGGGTTGGTGAAATTGTTGAAAAACATCCAGAAGAAGCCCTCTCTATAATTCGTGGTTGGATGTATCAAGAAGCATAGCTTAGAGGCATATGGACATGATGGATGCAAAGGAAAACTACAGCAATCTTTCAGGGGCAAATAAGGCAGCAATCTTTATGCTATCTTTGGGACCGGAAAACTCTGCGGACCTTCTAAAGCGGATGGAAGATGAAGAAATTAGTGATCTATCCAATATGATGGCAAATTTAGGGACGATAGATGCATCCGTTGTGGAGCAACTCCTTATAGAGTTTACCGACAATCTATCTTCGACTGGTTCACTATTGGGAACGTACGATTCAACGGAACGTTTGCTTCTTTCCTCGATGGAAAAAGAGAAAGTCGACCTCATCATGGAAGAGATACGTGGTCCAGAAGGCCGGACAATGTGGGACAAGCTAGATAATGTTAGCGAGGAGATCCTGGCAAATTACCTGAAAAACGAGTATCCCCAGACAGTTGCCGTCATTCTTTCAAAGATTACTCCTGATCATGCGGCGCGCGTACTCTCAAACTTACCCGATAACTTTGCAATGGAAGTAGTTTTACGGTTGTTACGCACGGATGTTGTTAATAAAGATATTCTAGAAGGTATAGAACGGACTTTACGTTCAGAATTTATGAATAACCCGGCTCAAACGGACAGCCACGATAATCACGAACAAATTGCAAATATATTCAATTGCTTAGATCGCTCAACCGAGAGCCGTTTAATGGACGCATTGGAAGAACGCAATAAAGAGAGTGCCGACAAAGTCAAGACATTGATGTTTACGTTCGAAGATATGACACGCATCGATCCATCCGACATCCAATTACTTTTGCGCCGAGTGGAAAAGGAAAGATTAACGATAGCTTTGAAGGCTGCATCCGAGGATATTAAGGATCTTTTTTTTGATAACATGTCTGAACGCGCCACCAGGATGATGCGGGAGGACATGGAAGCCATGGGACCTATCCGCGTTAACGAAGTAGATGAAGCCCAGAACTATGTTATAAACATTGCCAAAACACTTTCTGAATCTGGCGAAATAGCAATTGCCAGCGGCGCTGAAGATGACGAGTTGGTGTTCTAGAGACCTATATTAGAATTTTATGGCGACTTAACAAAAGATGGCTACGCTAAAAACGTTTTTGTTTGATTATGACTTTGACGATGTCCAATTGATGGAAAATATCATTCAAGAGGAAACCGGAAAAGAAAATGAAGTTAACATCACTGACCAGCCGGAACCTGAAATAATTCTTCCTACATTTAGCGAAGATGAATTAAACGCTGCCCGTGAGGAGGGATTTAACGCTGGAAAAGAGAGTGGAATGACCGAAGCTCTGGCAAGTATCGAAAATTCAATCTCACAGACCTTGAGTACTATTGTTGATGAAATTCTGGATTTATCTCGTAAACAATCTGAATACAACGAACACATCAAAATCGAAACCATCTCTCTGTTAAATTGCGTAAATCGGAAATTATTCCCCTTAATGAATGAACAACTAAATTTAGATGAGGCAATTCAGTTTTCTCAGAGAGTGTTGCCGGAGTTACTCACAGAACCTCGCATTACCATTCGCGTACACGAAGATATATCTGAAACCTTGAAAAACCGAATTGAAATTTTTCTCAAGGATAAGAGTTACGGCGGTGAGTTAATAATTAACGGTGATGTTTCAATTTCTGCGGGAAATTGTCAGATTGAATGGTCTAGTGGATCTGCCGAAAGAAATCCTGAATTACTGATGTCAGGTATTGAGAAGCGCTTTTTAAGCGCTATCAATAGTAACTTATCGACCCAAAATGGTAACGAAGTGATCCCACTTAATGGAGACTTGAAAACTAAGACAGAAGAACCAAAACCTGAGGCCGATAATCAAGAAACCGTCCAACACAACATGATAAAAGATGCTGAAATATTGGAAGAAACTTCGCGCGAAGGAAGCAGCAATTCCGAATTTGGTCACAAAGAAAACTTGGCTGAAGAAAGTCACCCTTCAAGAGATGAAAATAATGGCAGAAGTGATGATCATTCCTAACTTTAGGAGACGCTCATGGGCGATCAGGATGTACCAGAACTTTCCGAATTAGACGATGAGACGCCCCAGTCCGAGGAGACTAAAGAACCTGGAGCAGAACCCGAAACAATTGAAGTGCCAAATGTTGGAACGGCGCAGGATTTAGAGGCAGTCTACGATATTCCTGTTCAAGTTTCAGCGGTTTTAGGGAAATCAACGATGGAAGTAAATCAACTGCTCAAACTAGGACGAGGCGCGGTTGTTGAGTTGGATCGAAAAGTAGGTGAAGCGATAGATATTTACGTAAACAACCGCCTTGTCGCCCGCGGCGAAGTCGTGGTCTTGGAAGATCGCCTCGGTGTCACAATGACAGAAATCTACAAATCTGATCGAACCTAGAGCGTTCTAATGGCGGAAGATCAAGTACAGATTACACCGGCCAGGAGAACTTTTGATTTAGCAACGGTTTTAGGTTTACTAGGTGCCTTTTCCCTAATAGGGGCAGCTATATATTTGGGAGGCTCTCCGGGATCATTTGTTAATTTGCAATCTATCCTAATTGTGTTCGGCGGAACTTTTGCAGTTACTACCGTCTGCTTCTCCTTTCAAGAGATGTTCCGGACGGTTTCAGCAAGTCTTAAATCAATAATTAGAACCGACCGTAAACCCAAGGATGCCGCCCTCCAAATGTTGCAAATAAGTTATGAGGCAAGGCGTAATGGTATTCTGGCACTTCAAGGGGTCACAGAAAGCCTGGAGCCGGAGCCATTTTTGCACAAGGGAATAACAATGATTGTCGATGGCAGTCCCGTTAATGAGGTTAGTAGCATACTAGAACGCGATCTCGAGGCCTCTGTTTCACGGAACCACGCGTCGGTAAAGGTTTTAAGGCGTGGTGCGGAATTTGCTCCTGCAATGGGTCTAATCGGTACATTGATCGGTCTGGTTACAATGTTAGGTAACTTGGATGACCCATCCACCATAGGTCCGAGTATGGCGGTGGCACTGTTAACAACTTTCTATGGCGCCCTGTTGGCAAATCTGCTTTTTCTACCGCTAGCCGCAAAGCTTGAGACAAATTCTATTTTAGAGGAAAACGTAAGCAATATGTATCTCTTAGGAGTTTCATCAATCGGTAGGCAGGAAAACCCGCGACGATTAGAAATGCTTCTAAATAGTTCTCTTCCTCCCTCGGATAAGGTCCGTTTCTTCGATAATAATTAATAATTGACGGAGATAATACGCAAAATGCGTTTACTCATAATCGGCGCTCTCGGTGGGCAAATCAGTGGAGCCAGTCAGATCGCTACAACCCGCGGTGCGAAAGTATCGCAAGCGAATGATATAGAGGCGGGGTTGGCGGCATTACGATCAGGTAATGGCGCCGATGTTATCATGATCGACTCAAATCTTGATATAGCAAAGCTAGTTTCAAGCCTAGAAAGCGAACGAATTAATGTCCCCGTCGTCGCATGTGGAATAGATGGCGAAAGTAAAACGGCGGTGCAGGCCATAAAAGCGGGAGCGCAAGAATTTATCCCCCTACCTCCCGACGAGGAACTAATTGCAGCCGTTTTTGAAGCCGTTTCTGAGGATGCGAGCTCTATAGTTTACAAAGACCCTTTAATGGCAAAGACATTAAAACTTGCTGAACAGGTATCAAATAGCAACGCAAGCATACTTGTGGTTGGTCAATCCGGCACCGGAAAAGAACTTATAGCTCGGCACGTTCACCAAAAAAGCCCACGATCAAGGGCCCCATTCGTTGCTATTAACTGTGCAGCCATTCCGGAAAATTTATTAGAATCAGAACTATTTGGGTACGAGAGGGGGTCCTTTACGGGAGCGGTAGCTCGAAGACTGGGAAAGTTTGAAGAAGCAAACAAAGGAACTTTGTTACTGGATGAAATAAGTGAAATGGACTTTCGGCTTCAGGCTAAGCTTTTGAGAGCCGTTCAGGAGCAGGAGATTGATAGGATTGGCGGTAAAGGGCCAGTCAAAGTGGATGTACGGATTATAGCAACCAGCAATCGAAATATGGAGGAACAAGTTAAGAACGGGAAGTTTCGGGAGGATCTTTATTTCCGCTTAAACGTTATAACTATAGAAGTCCCTAGGTTGGTTGAGAGACCCGGAGATATTCAGCCTTTAGCGGACTTTTTTACGGCAAAGTACGCAGAGGCAAATGGTCTTGGGAAAATTGTCCTTTCTGATGAAGCTAAGGCATTATTAAAAAACCACTCTTGGCCGGGGAACGTTCGAGAGCTCGAGAACACTATTCACCGAGGCGTTCTCCTGGCAATAGATGGGCAAATTACCCCTGATTCGATAGTCCTTCAGAACTCATCTATTTCTGCACTCGGATCCGGACTAACAGTGGAAACATCTGCAGAGAAAAGTGATGTAAACCTTATTGGAAAAACTGTTGCTGAGGTTGAGCAGGAACTCATCATTGAAACCTTAACTCATTGCCTAGGTAATCGGACACACGCCGCAAACATACTTGGTATTTCGATCCGTACATTACGTAACAAATTAAAACTTTACACTGAACAAGATGTGATTGTTCCATCTCCCGGTAACAGAAATGAACAAGCACCCACCTGATTTTTTATCGGGATAATTATTGAGGCAGAATGGCAGATACAACACCTGAAATAGACCCTATTCCATCTGGTACTGAAAATGGCCAAGGTGTGACTACCGCCGAAATCCTTGAGGGATTTGAGACACCTTCACCAAGTGCAACGGAAGAAGCCATGGAGGCACTCGGTAGTGACATCATGCTGCGCCTTCGAAGCGCTTTTGCGCGAGGTGACATAATGTTAGCTCTTGGTGTGGTTGCAATCTTGGTAATATTGATTTTACCAATGCCTAAATGGCTTCTAGATGTTGGCCTAGCATTTTCGATAACTTTTTCGGTTTTAGTCTTAATGACTGTCATTTTTATGGATAAGTCTCTGGACTTTAACTCTTTTCCAACGGTTCTCTTACTTGCAACTTTGATCCGGCTCGCTTTAAATCTTGCCTCTACGAGGCTGATACTCAGCGACGGCCATCAAGGAACAGATGCGGCCGGGAAGGTAATCGAAGCCTTCGGTGGCTTCGTCATGGGTGGAAATTTTGTCATTGGAATTATTGTATTTGGTATTCTCGTGATCGTGAATTTCATCGTAATCACGAAAGGGTCTACCCGTATTGCCGAAGTCGCGGCTAGGTTCACTCTAGATGCGATGCCCGGCAAACAAATGGCCATTGACGCTGACCTTTCGTCCGGTTTGACTGATGAAGCAACTGCTAGAAAACGCCGAACCGAACTCGAGGATGAAAGCTCTTTCTTCGGCGCAATGGACGGTGCAGCCAAGTTTGTAAGGGGTGACGCAGTCGCCAGTTTGTTGATTACTGGGATTAATATTGTAGGGGGAATTGTGATTGGTGTTGCACAGCGCGATATGGCCTTTGGTGACGCCTTAGATACTTTCACCAGACTAACCGTCGGAGATGGTTTAGTTACACAGATACCTGCTTTAATTGTTTCTACAGCGGCCGGTATGCTCGTCACAAAGGGTGGCGTCGAAGGCCCAATGGAAAAAGCCGTATTTGGTCAACTTGGCCGAAAACCAAAATCATTGGGAATGGTTTCGTTTCTATTGGTGTGCCTTGCTATTTTACCGGGTATACCTGCCTTGCCTTTTTTGGCATTAGCCGGTGGTATAGGTGGAATATCATTCGTAAACTCCCGACGAGAAAAGATTACACTGGAACAACAGAAAGAAGAAGAAAAGGCCGAACTAGCTGATGCGTCTCAAGTTCAAGAAGAACCGATTTCCCAAGTCCTTAAGATAGATTTTCTTCGCCTTGAATTAGGATATGGCTTGCTATCACTAATAAATGACGGGCCAGACGGTCGGCGCCTCACTGATCAAATAAAGGCCTTACGTCGGCAGATGGCTTTAGAAATGGGTTTCGTGATGCCAGCCGTCCGGATACAGGATAATATGCAGTTACCTGCTAATAATTACGTAGTCCGAGCCAAGGAAATTGACGCTGGCAACGGAGATCTCCGTCCAAATATGTTGTTAGTCATGGATCCACGGGGTGAAGAAATAACAATCTCCGGTGAAACAACCAATGAGCCAACTTTTGGCCTACCAGCTATGTGGATCGATAGCCAATCACGAGAAGAAGCCATGTTCCGTGGTTATACCGTTGTTGATGCACCTACTGTCATCACGACCCACCTAACAGAAATAGTAAAAGATAATATGGCGGAACTATTTTCTTTTGCAGAAACACAAAAGCTTTTGGACGGGCTAGATAAAGATCATCAAAAGTTAATTGCGGATATAGTACCAACACAAATCACTATCGGCGGAATTCAGCGTACTCTCCAGAATCTGTTACAAGAAAGAATTTCAATCAGAGATCTCCCAACAATTTTGGAAGGCATTTCTGAAGCTTGCACACAAACTCGAAATATCAATCAAATCACTGAACATGTACGTATGCGCCTTGCTCGACAAATAAGTGACACAAATTCTGATGGTGAGGGAGTTATTCAACTGGTAACCCTCTCCCCAGAATGGGAACAGGAATTTGCGGAATCTGTGGTAGGAACCGGTGACGAACAACAACTATCAATGGCTCCAAGCAAACTTCAAGAGTTTATAACTGCGGTGAGGCAGGTTTTCGAACGGCAAGCATTAGCCGGGGAGACACCTGTTCTTCTAACTAGCCCAAATATTCGACCATTTGTAAGGTCCATAATTGATAGATTTCGTCCGTCGACTGTTGTGATGTCACAAAATGAAGTTCATCCTAGGGCCAAGATCAAGACAGTCGAGCAAATCTAAATATTTTCCCAACATTAGTTGCTCGATTAACGTATATTGCGTTGTAGACGGAATAGTGAATATTCTATTTCGGAGGGAAATTTGCAGCAAATTATCGCCAATAACCGGCAACAAACAGCCAAGAAGGTAAAAAACGTTATCTATGCCGTTGCTTCTGGAAAAGGTGGCGTTGGTAAAACATGGTTTGCCATAACTTTATCCCATGCTTTTGCTAATTTAGGCCGTAAGACACTTTTGTTCGATGGTGATTTAGGCCTAGCGAATGTTGATATTCAACTGGGCCTAATGCCAAAGCACGATTTAGGTACAGTAGTAAGTGGCAAACTTCCGCTTGAAGCAGCAACCATGCAATTTGAGGAGGGGGGATTTGATATTATAGCCGGCCGTTCAGGCACTGGAAATTTAGCGAGCGTCTCAGCCAATCGCCTCCACACCCTAGGCGAGGATATCGTCCGCCTATCAGCAGTTTATCAAAATGTCGTTTTGGATTTAGGTGCTGGTGTAGAGAAAACAGTGAGGAATTTAGCCCACCAAGTTGATACCTTATTTGTTGTCACTACGGACGAACCAACTGCCCTAACGGATGCATATGCGTTTATAAAAATAACACATATGGAACGCCCTAACACAGATGTGCGCATTATCGTAAATATGGCTAACTCCATTAAGGAAGGAGAACGAACTTACAATACAATCTTAAAGGCCTGTGAAGGATTTCTAAAATTTTCGCCTCCACTTGCAGGTGTAATTCGCCGCGATCCAAAAGTACGTGATTCAATCCGCGCGCAATCTCCAACACTTGTTCGGTTTCCTAATACGGAGGCTGCCGTCGACATCACGAGTATTGCTGGAAAACTGGCATAATCAACAATGGCAACAGTCCTTCCACCTAACACATCTCCGTCTGCGACCCAGACGCATGGTGCATCATCTAATATCGCTTTAGCAGAGAATATTCCTACGGCACTTACACAAAAATCAATTGGCGACATAATCGAAGCTGAAGTTTTAAAGTCGTCATCGACAGGTTCCTTGGAAGTTCAAACAAATTTGGGAAAAATTACACTCTCTTCTGCGTTAAATTTTTCTAAGGGTGAAAAACTTTTACTACTATTACAAAATCTCTTACCCCAACCGACTTTTTTAATCCGTAGAAATACTATTGGACAAAATAGAGGGAGGATCAAAAATCCGACAGATGTAGTCATGTCCAACTCCAAACTGACGACTGGCATAACGGACACGGTGGTTTCCAAATCAAACGAAATTAATTTTACCCAGAGTACTGCTAACGTAGATGGAAAATTTCAAAGCGTGCCGACCAGTAATTTAACCAAATTTAATGTTGGTGGGGTCGTTAAGGCTACAATATTCAAGGCAGGTGCTTCACAAACAAAGACGCCTAATCAAAGGTCTTCAGGGAGTGTTGAAAATAACCTTGTATGGACAACCTCTCAAGCCGCAAAAGATTATAAAGGAGCCAACAGTACTTCAACTTTTCTCGAAGGAACCGCGCATAGTGGCAATACCCCTGGTTACAGTGGATCAGGAGCATATTTTTCAATTGGCTCTAAATTGGAATTACAACTAACGGATACTATATCCGGTATTACCATCGGAAATGATCCTTCCCATAAAACCAATTTGGTGCCAGGGCAAGTGATTCAGGGACGGGTCATTAGTATCAACAATATTGGCCACCCGATAGTTGAAACCCCACTTGGTTCCATTGTGTTAGAGACAACTCCCCAAATGACAATTGATGGCGTCATACCAATAGAGATTGTTTCCGCAGAAGACTCTATGCTCCCTGCACCTTCTCTCAGCGATACAGTGAGTTCTTTATTTACCAATCGAAATTGGCCGGCACTTAATGAAGCACTAGAGTTGATCCAAAGTTCAGAAACTGTAACAAACCAACAATTTTCGACTCTCAAAGTACCAAAGCTTGACAGTCAAATGGCAGCAAACATACTGTTTTTTATTTCTGCCTTGAGGGGAGGAGATATCCGGAATTGGCTTGGAAATCAGGCTGGTAGACGGATACAAAATAATAGCCCTGAACTGTATGCTCGTTTGGCTGAAGAATATAATCAGTTGGGCCGGTCCGTCCGTGAGACAAATACAGGTGATTGGCGCACCACCTTAATTCCGTTATTTAATGGGTCCGAATTTGAATTCTTTCAAATGAATTTTAGAAGTGGGTCAAATGACCCTAACAAAAAAGATGAAGAAGATTTTGCGCGTTTCATCGTTGACCTCGAACTCAGTAAATTAGGACGTATACAGTTAGATGGCCTGATCTCGTCAAAAGGTAAGCAATTTGATCTATTTGTCCGCTCTGCAATTCCATTCACAAAATCCATGCGACGTGACCTAAACAAAATATTTTCTGAATGTATCGAGATCACAGGACTTTCTGGAAATATAATCATGCAATCAGCCCTTCAATTTATAGACATACCTGTTCCCAAAATGACTTCTAATTATGGTTCAGGTGTCGTCGTATAATAGTTGTGATGATGGATATACTCGACCGCCGACGTTTATTGATTACACAAACTAACCCTGATGTTACAACTGACTATGTAGTCTCCATAGACAGTAGAATTAAGCAGTCTGGAAATAACTCTATAATTATTAAAATTTGTTATGTGCCGGACGAACTAATCTTAAGTAAATCATCGTTGCCTGGTTATTTTGAAAGCATCGCTCATGAAAAGTTTCCCTCGTTGGAATATGCTGGGGTCGTATTGCTCAGAGATTTTAGCAACGAACTAATTCCAAGGTGGCTCCTGATTACTTTGTCTCAGCCATTTAATGTTGATGGCTTTTCTCAGCTTCACGAAGTTCTGCTTCAAGATCATCAACCAAACTGGAGCAACTCGCAACTCCTATCAAGTTATGGTCTATGACTGGGACTAGCCGGCCCAAGCTTATTAATGGCCAGATGCCCGTCTATGTACCTCAATTCCAATTTCATCCAAAACTGCCTGTTCCGATCTAGCTTGTTTCAACGCCTCCCGGTTTTCTCGGGCATCTTGTGTCAATTCAACACCTTTTAGGTCCCGGTAACTTTCGCGCATTTCTTCCTGTCCAATTTCTAATTTTCCCTCCATTTCTTTAATTGCAGCAGCAATGCGCTCTCTTTTTAATATATAATGAGCAGTGTAATTACCAAATAAGACGCCAGCCTCTTCCGGGGATGCGCCAGCTATGGTTTTTTCTTCTGAAATTTTTGTTTCCAGTTCACCTGCCTGCCTTTCTAGATCATTAAGCACAGCAATCATGCCACCTACTTCCCTGCGTTTTTCGTCAACGTTAAACTGATAGAGACGTATCAATGAGCGCAATGTCTTCGGCATTTATGCTGCCACTTCTTGCCCATACTGCATATCAAGTATTTGTGCTAACTGGGTATAGCTAGATTCTAGATCACTATGGTCGTCTCTACCTTGTTTCAAGAATTCTTCAATTGCTGAAAAATAATGAATCGCCTCATCGACCAGAACGTCAGATCCCTGTCTATAGGCACCTAAACGGATCAACTCCGACATATCTTCATACGTTGAGACGAGCTGCTTGGCTCTATCAATTATTGCATTTTGCTCTTTAGTATTACAATTGGGCATAGTACGGGAGATGCTACGAAGTATGTTCACAGCTGGAAAACGCCCCCTATCGGCGATACTCCTGTCAAGCACCACATGTCCATCCAAAATACCTCGAACGGCATCAGATATTGGTTCATTGTGGTCATCTCCCTCAACTAAGACAGTAAACAAGCCTGTCACTGAGCCTTGCTCAGAAGTACCTGGTCCAGCCCGTTCCAATAAACGGGGTAGTTCAGAGAAAACAGTTGGCGTATACCCTCTTGTTGCAGGAGGCTCGCCCGCTGATAAACTAATTTCACGCTGAGCCATAGCGAAGCGAGTAACACTATCCATCAGGCACAAAACATCATTTTTCTGATTTCGAAAATATTCACTTAGCGCCATTGTCAGATAGGCCGCCTGTCGCCGGATCAGCGGTGGCTCATCTGAAGTTGCCAGAACTATTACGCTTCTTTTCAGTCCCTCTTCACCAAGATCATCTTCAATGAATTCCTTAGCCTCTCTCCCTCGTTCACCTATTAGACCAATCACGTTCACATCCGCTTTCGTATGGCGGGCCATCATGGAAAGTAATATAGACTTTCCAACACCAGATCCGGAGAAAATGCCCAAACGTTGCCCTTTACATACGGTAAGAAATGTATTCATTACGCGAACACCGAGATCAATTTTGTCTCCTATTCGCTCTCGACTATGTGCCGGTGGTGGACTGTTTAGAATTGCCTGTGGTTGAACGCCAGTTAGAAGTTGACCCCTGCCATCGACAGGCTCACCAAACCCATTTACCACTCTACCTAACCAAGAATTATCAGGGTAAACAATTGGATTTTGATTCCCGATTTCCACTCTACAACCAAGCCCAATTCCTTCAAGAGTTCCAAATGGCATTACCCGCGCATTCTTTTCCCTGAAACCGACAACCTCGCAAGTGACTTCACGGCCATTCCTCGCCTCAATTCTGCAATGGTCGCCAATTGATATAAGCCCCTCAACGCCACGGACTTCGACTAACATCCCTAACACCGAAGACACTTGACCATAAACCCTATGTGAGGGCAGTCTTTCAATTTCATTTATTAAACTATTTAAAATTTCACCCACGTGATTCTCTGTTTTTAGTATTGTCTCAAGCTTCTTAGCATCAATATTATTGTCGCAGTAACGATTTAATGTTTGGTAAAATTAGCCGCAAAAACCTTTTAAATGACTGCCATCATGCACTTTCGACCGATATACATATTTTATTTTTATTTTAAGATTTTGAATTAGTGCTGTTCTTGAATATAAGCTGCGAGCGTCCTATTGTGACCCAACGTAAGTTCTAATTGTTAACATCTTATAGAGAGCTTTGCCATGCGCGTCCTTCTAGTTGAAGATGACCCGACAACTTCCCAAAATATTGAGATGATGCTGAGTTCGGCTGGCATGGTCTTAGACACGACTGACCTGGGGGAAGATGGTCTCGAAATTGGTAAATTATACGATTACGATATCATCATATTAGATCTAATGCTCCCGGATATGGATGGATACGAGGTTCTTAGAAGACTTCGTGCTTCAAAGGTAGAAACGCCAGTTTTAATCTTGTCCGGGCTGACCGACGCAGAACAAAAAGTTAAAGGGTTAGGTACCGGCGCGGATGACTATCTTACAAAGCCATTCAACAAAGACGAATTAATTGCCCGAATTCATGCAATTGTCCGTCGTTCGAAGGGGCATGCAGATTCAATCATTCAGACTGGTAAAATGGCCGTCAATTTAGATGGGCGAACAGTAGAAATAAATGAAAAGCCTGTACATTTAACAGGAAAAGAATATGGCATAATGGAGCTGTTATCTTTACGTAAGGGGACAACCTTAACCAAGGAAATGTTCCTTAATCATTTGTATAATGGGATGGATGAACCCGAATTAAAAATAATCGACGTGTTTGTGTGTAAACTGAGGAAAAAGTTGACCGCCGTATCCGAAGGAGAAATTTATATACATACTGTATGGGGCCGCGGGTATGTTCTTCGCAACCCCGAAGAGCCTGGTAAGGGGATAAACGACGGCAAACATAATAAATTAACTGCATCAGCCTAAAGGGCAATAATCTAAAAATTAACTCTTGGATATTTATATCCTGTGCACCTATCTCCGTGGCCGACCTGAATGCTACTATTGAAGAGAAAGTTTCATTTGACGGTTTAATTAAAAAACTAAGTATCTAGACGTTATCATGATATCGTTATCACGATGCTGTTTGAGTTTTCATCCCTAACTTTTAACGATTTCCCCAGACAAATAGCAAATGAGGTCGCCAAATACGCAACAATATTTCTAACCGATAATTGTTCGATGGGTAAATCTGGTATTAACCCTGATTGAACGTCATCTCTCAAATTACATTTTGGCCCTTCAAGCCGCACAACAATGGGTTCGGGGGCCTTTTGTTCGAGGTTATCTACAGAGATCACGCCACCACGAGGAAGGCACTCCATCGCCAAATATACTATATTTACAACGAGTTTTGCCAAAATATGGGATATATTTTCATCAGGCGGTTGGGGTTCTCTTGTCCAAACTATAGTAGTTTTTCGTTCAGCAGCAAATATCTCTAAAATATTTCGAATTTCATTCCAGCTAATTATTGCCCCCCCTCCCGCTAAACCAAAAGCAACTCTATAAAAAGATAATCGATCAAGCGCCTGTTTAGCACTTGTTCCTAGCAATTCTATAGAACTATCAATTATCCCTTCATCATTCTCATTCATTAATTCAATGCCGTTGTTGATGGCGCTAATAGGGCTAATTAGATCGTGGCAAAGCCTTGAACACATTAATTCTGCTACTCGCAATTGAATTTTATTCGACATGACAAATCTCTTTTTGAATAAACAAAATTAGGTATTTACCTAACTGGTCAAAACTGAACAATTGAATATGGTAATCATAATATAATGGCTATAGATTGCCACCTTACCGAACAGTGACTCTTTTAACAGGCTCTTAATGTATACGGACCCCATATGCACACACCATTTGAAACTAGCAACAAAGCCCCAGAACAAAAGAACAAAAAGAACAAGACTGGTTTTCCGAAGGGGAGATTTGTTTTGCCGAGGGCCATTGAAGAAATCCAAAAGTTATTGGGTGGTCATTCTATGGAACGCGAGTTTCTTATAGAGAATTTGCATATTATCCAAGACCGCCACAATCAACTACCCGCCTCTCTTTTGGCCGCCTTGGCCCAAAAAATGTCTTTGTCTCAGGCGGAGGTTTATGAGGTCGCATCGTTTTATCATCATTTTAAAGTCATTAAAGAGGAAGATCAGCCGCTTCCAAAATTGACTGTGAGAATTTGTGATGGAATTGCATGTGAAATGTCTGGGGCAACAAATTTGTTTAGAGAACTGTCAAAACAAGAGAATACTGACTTTAATGTTGTTCACGCCCCATGCGTAGGCGCTTGTAACTCTGCCCCTGTTGCCGTCGTAGGCCAGCGTCAAATTCCTTTAAGTAATGCAAAAAAGGTCAAGCGTGCAATTACTATGGGTGAAATTACTCCTGTCATGCAGACTTACGAAAATCTCAATACCTACCGCTCATTAGGGGGTTATGAGAAGCTCAGAGAATGCACGGCAAACTTATTATCCCGAGAAGAAGTACTGGATCAGTTAGAAAAATCTGGACTTAGAGGGATGGGTGGCGCCGGGTTTCCTGTATTTAGAAAATGGAAGTTTTTGGAAGGAAAAACAAAGCCTCGCGCAATTGTAGTCAATGCCGATGAAGGTGAGCCAGGAACGTTTAAAGATAGGCTCTGCTTTGGATCGTCTCCTCATAAGGTCTTAGAAGGTATGCTCATTGCGGCATGGGTTGTTGAAGCGGAAGATGCATATATCTACCTCCGGGATGAATATCCCGAAGTCCGTCAAATCTTACTGAAGGAAATAGCAGCATTAGAAAAGGCCAAATTAACCGATGGTGTCGTTATTCATCTTAGAAGAGGTGCCGGTGCTTATATTTGTGGCGAGGAGAGTGCATTACTAGAGAGCATTGAGGGTAAAAGAGGGTTGCCAAGAAACCGTCCCCCCTATCCGGCTGAACAAGGGTTGTTTGGTAAACCAACACTCATCAATAATGTTGAAACACTCTATTGGGTTTGTGAAATTTTAAGAAAAGGACCTGATTGGTACATCGGGGAAGGATGTCCAAGATTTTATTCAGTGTCTGGGCGAATAAACAAACCAGGAATTGTCCTTGCCCCTTCCGGTGTGACCGCAATAGAACTAATTAATGATTACTGCGGTGGCATGACTACTGGTCATGACTTTAAAGCATACCTTCCCGGTGGCGCATCCGGCGGAATTTTGCCTGCTAGTATGGCCGAATTACCTCTAGATTTTGGAACCCTTGAAGAGCATGGTTGTTTCGTTGGGTCAGCGGCAGTTGTTATTTTCTCCAATCACGACCAAATTTCCGACGTTGCTCTAAATTTGATTAAGTTTTTTGCAGATGAGAGTTGCGGACAATGCACTCCCTGTAGATTAGGATGTGAAAAAATGATCGAATTAATCCAGAAAGGAGACCTGGATAATAATCTTATCGATGATCTCAGTAATGTCATGCACGACGCTTCTATTTGTGGATTGGGACAAGCCGCACCAAATCCAATCGCTTCAGGACTAAAACACTTTAAAGGCGAATTTAAATGAGTAATACAATAACTTTCACTCTTGATGGTAAGGAAGTCGACGCCCAATCCAACGAGACCATTTGGCAAATCAGTAATCGTCAAGGGACTGAAATTCCTCACCTCTGCTATCGTAATGCTACAGATTACCGTGGAGACGGAAACTGTCGAGCTTGTGTCGTTGAGGTAGAGGGAGAAAAAGCTTTATCTGCGTCTTGCATTCGCCGACCAGAATCTGGAATGGTCGTTCATACAGCCTCAAACCGCGCACAAAAAAGTCGAAATATGGTTATGGAACTCCTCCTTGCCGATCAATCCGACCCAGAAGGAGAATTCAAGCGCTGGTTGATGGAAATGAATATCCGAGAAAGCCGTTTACCGGGGAGAAACGTAATTGAGAAAGACCAAAGTCATCCCGCAATTTCCGTTGACTTGAATAAATGCATTCACTGCCAATTATGCATCCAAGCTTGCAGAGAAATTCAAGGCAATGACGTTATTGGGATGTCGGCGCGTGGTGCGAGCAGTACCATAGTTTTTGATTTTAGAGACCCCATGGGCGAGAGCACATGTGTTGCTTGTGGCGAATGTGTTCAAGTTTGCCCCACAAACGCTCTGCTTCCGACCTCTGTTCTTCAAAATAATGGACATCTGGACGCCGACAAAAAAGTGGACAGTGTTTGCCCCTATTGCGGAGTGGGATGTCAGGTCGAACTTTATGTAAAAGACAACAAAATTATTAAAGTAGAGGGTAAAGACGGCCCCGCCAATCATGCTCGACTTTGCGTTAAAGGACGATTTGGGATGGACTATGTCAGCCATAACCATCGCCTTACCGTCCCGTTAATTAGAATAGAAGGAATTAAAAAAACCCCAGAAATCGATGTAGATCCAGATAATCCTTTAAAACACTTTCGGGAAGCTACTTGGGAAGAGGCCCTTGACTTCGCTGCTAAAGGATTCAGAACCATTCAAGCGTCAACAGGTTCAAACGGATTGGCAGGTTTTGGATCGGCAAAGGGCTCAAACGAAGAAGCTTACCTATTCCAAAAGCTGATCCGAACTGGCTTCAAAACTAACAACGTAGATCATTGCACGCGTTTATGCCATGCATCCTCAGTCGCAGCGCTACTAGAGACCATCGGATCGGCTGCCGTCACGGCACCTGTTATAAATTGCCTCGACTCCGATGTGATAGTTGTCATCGGAGCAAACCCAACCTCAAATCATCCTGTTGCTGCAAGCTTTATAAAGAATGCTGCTAAAAATGGAGCCGAATTAATTGTCATCGATCCACGCCGAAATGAGCTGGCAAACTATGCGAGCCACTATCTTCAATTTACGCCTGGAAGTGATGTAGCACTTTTGAACGCATTGTTGAATGTAATTATTGAGGAAGAATTGTTCGACAGACAGTATGTTGAGGCACAGACAGAAGGTTTCCACGCTTTATCTGAACATATTAAATCGTTCACACCAGATAACATGTCTCCTCTTTGTGGTATTAACGCTGAAGAATTAAGGACTGTAGCTCGAAAAATTTCCCGAGCTCGTGCGGCGATGATCTTTTGGGGAATGGGCATCGCCCAGTCTACTCATGGAACAGACAACGCTAGGTGCCTCATCTCTCTCGCATTGATATGCGGCCACATTGGGCGCCGCGGGGCTGGCCTCCATCCGCTACGAGGCCAAAATAATGTTCAGGGGGCCTCCGATGCCGGCCTTATACCGATGATGTATCCCGATTACCGTTTAGTTGAGGATACGGAGGCTCAGAATGACTTCGAAGATTTTTGGGGGACAAAGCTTAATCCAAAGAAAGGTCTAACAGTTGTAGAAATAATTAATGCAGTCTCCGAAAAGAAAATTACTGGTATGTATGTGATGGGCGAAAATCCAGCTATGTCAGATCCTGATTCGCATCATACTCGTGAAGCATTGGCAAAACTATCGCATTTAGTCGTTCAGGATATATTTTTGACGGAGACAGCTTCGTTCGCGGATGTCATTTTACCTGCCTCTGCTTGGCCTGAGAAGGATGGAACGGTCACGAATACGGATAGACGCGTACAACTTGGCCGAAAGGCTTTGGATATGCCTGGAGATGCTCGCCAAGACTGGTGGATAATACAGGAAATCGCTAGGCGAATGGGATTAGATTGGAATTATTCAGGGCCGGAGCAAATCCATGAAGAAATGAGGGGTTGCATGCCGTCCATGAAGCATATTCCTTGGGAGAGATTAGAAAAAGAAGACGCTGTTACATATCCATGTGATGATGAAACGACACCGGGTCACGACATTATATTTTCGGATGGATTTCCAACAAAGTCGGGACGCGGGAGATTGGTGCCAGCAGAAATATTACCCGCCGACGAAATACCGGACCAACAATATCCATTTATACTAACAACGGGTCGTTTACTAGAGCATTGGCATACAGGTGCAATGACCCGTCGTGCTGCCAATTTAAACGAAATTGAGCCAGAACCCGCAGTTCATATTTGTGCTAAAGACATGGAAGAATACGGAGTTCAACCGGGAGAAAGAGTTAAAATTTCTACACGGCGTGGAAACATTAGTCTGACCGCGAGATGTGAGCCTTCCGTACCCGAAGGCCTTATATTTATGCCATTTTGTTATCCCGATGCTGCAGCAAATATCCTGACAAATCCGGCGCTAGATCCGACTGGAAAAATACCAGAGCTTAAATTTGCAGCGGCAAAACTTGAAAAACATATTTCCTAACAGAATTTAATTTTCGGCTTTTTTGTTTAATAACGAACCAAACTCTGATACTTGGTTTTCAACACTCGCTAGTGCAAGATCTTCAATGTCTCTGTAGCGTTGTATAACTTCCTTACCTAACTCCGTCACCGAAGCACCTCCGCCACCTTTACCACCGGGTTTAGTTTCTATAATGGTGCCAACAAAATCACGGTTCATTGAAGAAACTAAATTCCAGGCTCTACGGTATGACATCCCCATTTGACGGGCAGCAGCGGATATGGAACCTGTTGCATTGATAGCTTCAAGCAAATTTGCCTTACCAGGGCCAAGTGCTGTTGCCTGGCCTACAAGAACTCGTAACCGTGGTTCAGATTTGTTTTTTATGGTCATAATAATTGCTAAGATGAGTAGTGCATAGGTATTGTAATACAAACAACAGTATTTCTTGTGTGATTGTCAACGGCCTTCAGGAGGATAATTGACAACCCTACAGAACACACTTCTGAATGGTGT
>PTLH01000023.1 GCA_002938035.1 Alphaproteobacteria bacterium MarineAlpha3_Bin6 | reverse complement strand
CAGCGTGAGAATACATGGAAAAATAACAGGTCAAATTAACGCTAAATCCGTTTCATTAGCTAAAACAGCCAACGTGAAGGGTGATATCCTTCATGAAAATCTTGCCATAGAGAACGGGGCCCACCTTGAGGGCCATTGCAGACGGACTGAACCAACAGACGATAAAACAGAGGGTGAAAACCCCATCACCCTTTTAGTCAAGGGAAGTTCAAAAGAAAATCTTGACCCTCCACCTCCAAAACCAGAGCCTTATATTGTCGCATAAAATTATTTAACCATTAAGGCCTTCTGAAAGAGGCTAGGGTCTACGTTCCCACCAGTACAAATCACAGCAACCGTTTTCCCCTTGAGGTTGATTTTTTGCTCAAGAGCAGCTGCCAGTGCAATAGCCCCACTCGGTTCAAGTACAATCTTGAAAGCTTGAAATGCAACTAGCATAGCGTGGACTGTGGCCTGATCCGAGACAACCAAGCCACCCACATTTAGTTCCTTCAGAATTTGAAACGTAAGGTCCCCAGGCGTTTCAAGAAGTAATGCATCACAAATTGAGTGCCTCTTAGGTTTTAATTTCATGCGTTGGCCACACGCCAATGACTGAGCAATGTCGTCGTAGTTTTCTGGTTCAACACAATATAACATTACCCTAGGGTCGTAATGTTTGAGAACCAGAGAACAGCCACTCATCATACCACCACCACTGCTAGGCCCCATCACTATATCAAGTTTAACATTTAATTCCTCACTCTGGCGTATAAGCTCTAGTGCTATTGTACCCTGCCCAGCTATAATATCAGGATCGTTGTATGGCGGGATCAAAAGACCACCAGTTTCATCAGAAATACGTTTTGCCATCTTAACGCGGTTTCCAATTTTGCGGTCGTAAAACTCGATATCAGCTCCATAACTTCTTGTATTTTGGATTTTGATATCTGGAGCATCTGATGGCATGACAATAGTTGCTGGAAGGTCGAATATCTGTGCCGCTGCAGCAACCCCTTGGGCATGATTGCCAGACGAGTAGGCAACCACACCTTTGAAACGTTGGTGAGTGGGGATCTGAGATATCTTATTGTATGCCCCTCGGAATTTGAAGGAACCTGTCCTTTGAAGCGCCTCAGCTTTTAGAAGCAAGCGGCAACCTAACTGTTCATTAAGTTGAGAAGATTCCAATATAGGCGTCTGTATCACTTGGTCTGACAACCTATCCTCGGCAGCTTGAATATCGAAAACAGTTGGGTAAGATTTAGAACTCAACGACGAAGTTCATTTTCTGGATTGAATTGGATGTTATCGGTTTTAATAAGGTGTCTATAAACATGAAGATTTTCTATAACTCTCTGAACATAATTACTGGTTTCCCGATAGGGAATTTTCTCAATCCAGTCGATGGGATCAATAGCCGCTTCCCTCGGATCACCATTACTTTTGATCCAGCGCCTCACCTGAGTGGGGCCAGCATTATAGGCAGCTAAAGTTAAGATATAGGAATTACTAAACTGTTCCAGTAACTCCCGAATATAGAATTGGCCAAGATTTAAGTTATATTCTCTTTTTCTAGTTAAATTGGCGCGCAAATAAGGTAAGGAATACTTTTTTGCTAGGTGGGCAGCTGTCCTCGGTAAAATTTGCATTAATCCCATCGCTCCTGAATTACTGACAGCTCTTTGATTAAATTCACTTTCTTGCCGAATAATTGCGTGAATTAAAGATGCTTCCAAACCTGTTTTAATCTTATACTTTAGAATTGGATACCCTAATTCCATTAGATTAAAACCTGCTTGAAGAGATTTCTTGGCTGTAAGTATAGCAAGATCTGGCCTTCCCAATGAAGATGATAGTTTCGCCACCAACATCCGCCATTTCTTAGTGGTACCGTGCTTATTGAGATGACGGATAAATGGACGTAACATATCTTTCATTCCTGCCTCACCTAATATGCGTGCCACAGTCACAAATTTATGATTATTAAATTGCACTGCTTCTGAGTTATCAAAATTCTTACCAACAAAATGTGTTAGCGCCTCTTCTGAATTTAGGCGATTAGCTGCGAGTTGACCATAAAATGTGCTCTGTTGTTTGAAAGCTAATTCATACCATTTTTGAGCTTCATTAATTTTACCACGTAATTCTGTAGCCCGACCTGCCCAGTAGGCACACCGCGATTTGCTAATGGGGAAATTTGAAGCTCTATAGCCAGCTTGAAAATGCTGAAAAGCAAGATTTTTTTCTTCCAAGAATTGTAAAGCTATCCAACCAGCTAACCATTCAGCTTCGATATATCCGGATCTGTATGTCATCCCTAATCCGTGGTTTTTGACCAGTATGTAAGCTTCGGATATATCGCCATGCTTAAGTGCTCTGCGGGCTAAAATATTTCTCTCACGCCACCAAAGTGAAGGATGAACGAGATCTTCGGGGGTCGATTGCAACAACTCCTGGGCAAACTTATTCTTGCCCTTTTTACGCCGCCAACGAAGCCGTTCGTAAATTAAGCCAACATTATTTTTTAGTTTAGGAGATACACGCTCTATGGCACGGTCAACACCTCCTCGCATTCGCCTGAGCAAAAGCCTAGCTTCCGCTAGTGCTCTGTACTCCGAATTGATACGTCTATACATCCGACGAACTGGGTAATATTTTCCCTCCCATAGCAGACGTTCCAGTCGTTCAATATGGTTTTCTCGGGTCATATATTGTCGGAACTGACGGTAGAACTGAGCTTCTTGTTTTGCACCGAAATTACCATTAATCCAGATATTTTGGATCAGTTTTGTCGCGTGGGATTTCTTTCCAGATTTTAAAAGACTTGCCGCCAAGCGTGTAGTTCCATTTGGTGTAAGAGGATTTTGATGTTTAAACCATTTCAACACCTCTATATCGCTCATAGTTGGCGGCATTACTTGCTCCGCCCTAATTTGCATTAATTTTTTTTGCGGCCAATCTGAATTATTGGTCATAAAACCATCGATTTGTCCAAAATTGCTACCAGAGTTTGGAGATTTTAACCGATACCATAGCAAAGCTTTTTTCAAAATTGGATTTTGGACACGATTTCGGACCTTTTGATAAGTTACCCACTTTAATTTCTGAGCAAGCATATATGCCTGCTTTGCAGCTACTTTGTCTCCTCTTGAAACAAGATATTTTTCATTAGCATTTGATACTTCGGAAAGAAATATCCCAAAAAAGGTGATCAATATGAAAGCGGAACATAGATTTGTGGGCAATGGCATATAACTTCTAACTTTGAACCATCAGGTCAAACAAGACCATTATGGTTATTATTGGGACACAATAATTTTGTATTCAAATTTCTTCAACTCTATAATGCTCCGCAATACAGAGATCAACGACTTGCTGAGCACTTGACCTAGAGTTATGCTCACACAAAGTTTTATGGAGATGTCCTATGTTTAAAGGATCATTCGTTGCTTTGATTACACCCTTTAAAGACGGAAAAGTTGATGAAACGGCATTCCGCTCTTTTATTGAATGGCAAATTACAGAGGGAAGCGATGGCCTAGTACCTTGTGGTACAACAGGCGAGTCACCAACTCTTAGTCATGAGGAACATCAAAAAGTAACCGAAATTTGTATTGAAGTTACCGACGGTCGCATACCAGTTATTGCCGGAGCTGGATCAAATTCAACCGAAGAGGCAATTAGTCTTGCCCAACACGCTAGGACCGCAGGGGCGGATGCTGTATTAGTGGTTACACCATATTACAACAAGCCAACCCAAGCAGGTCTTTTTGCACATTACAAAGCCATAAATGATAATGCCAAGATCCCTATCATTATTTATAACATTCCTGGTCGCAGCATTATTGATATGAGTGTTGAAACAATGGCCGATTTGTCCAAACTTGATTACATCGTCGGAGTTAAGGATGCTACCGCTCAATTAGACCGCCCCATCTTAACCACACTGGCCTGTGGTAAGGACTTTTGCCAGTTGTCAGGTGAAGATGGTACAGCAATACCTCATTTGGCAGCGGGTGGGCACGGCTGTATCTCCGTTACCGGTAATATATTACCACGGCAGTGTTCGGAAATGCAAAAAGCTTGGGCTGAGGGCAACATAAAAAAGGCAATGGAACTGCAGGAATTATTGATGCCGGTGCATGCCGCGATGTTCTGTGAGACAAGCCCAGGCCCAGTTAAATACGCTGCCGAACTACTAGGTCTTTTTTCTTCAGAGGCTCGCCTGCCGATAACAGAAATAGCCGATGACAGCAAGGTCGTTGTAAAAGAAGCACTCAAACAAGTAGGAGCAATATAAGACGAACTGCGGGCTATTTTTTTTAGAAATACCATGGCTAAATCACAGAAATCTAGTTCCAACGTTGCAGCCCGCAATCGTAAGGCTCGTCACAACTACTTCATTGAAAGCACATTGGAAGCGGGGTTGGTTTTATTTGGTACTGAAGTTAAAAGCCTACGCAACGGCAGATCCAGCATAGAAGAGTCCTATGCGACTGAACAAGAGGGTGAACTATACCTCGTTAATTCCTACATCCCTTCTTATGATGCTGGAGCAGATCTTCAGCATGAACCGAGACGACCGAGAAAGATCCTATTACACAAAAAGGAGATGAACCGTCTAGTTGATAATGTCAGTCGAGAAGGAATGGCGATTGTACCCTTGTCTCTATATTTTAACTCCAGAGGGATTGCTAAAGTTGAGCTAGGTTTAGCAAAAGGAAAACGAAAATACGAAAAAAGAGCTTCACTTAAGGAAAGGGAATGGAAGCGTACCCAGAACCGCCTGCTCAGAGGAAAGATATAAATCCCTAACGTTTTTTGAATTGGGCCGCGCCGAAAAGTACTTCTCTCTCCTCATCGGTAAATTTTTTATTTTCCTCTCGTAAGTTCGTAAGGATCTTCATGCCCCGCATTACGGCCGGGCGATTATCAATTTCAGTAAGCCAGCGAGAAACACTCGGAAATTCCGAAATTTTCACGCCCCGTCGCTCGTAGCTCCGGGCCCATGGAAATGTCGCTATATCCGCTATAGAATAGTCACCTGCCAAATAGTCCACCTCATTTAATCGTTTATCCATCACATTATACAAACGCCGACATTCATTGTTGTAACGATCAATGGCATAATCAATCTTCTCTGGGGCATAATGGCTAAAATGGTTAGATTGGCCAAACATCGGCCCAACGCCACCCATTTGCCACATTAACCACTGAAATGTCGTATAACGAGCCTCAACTTCAGAAGATAAGAATTTACCGACCTTATCCGCCAGGTAAATCAGCATAGCACCCGATTCAAAGAGACTGATCGACTTACCTTCTGGTCCATCATTATCAACCATGGCTGGGATACGATTATTGGGACTTAACCTTAGAAATGACTCATCAAATTGTTCACCTTTCCCTATATTAATGGGATGAACTTTATAATCTAAACCCACTTCTTCGAGCATAATATGTAGTTTGTGACCATTTGGTGTTGGCCAGCTATAAAGCTCAATCATTCCTTATCTCCTCTAAAATATTTCCTAAAGATCAGCTAACAGTTTGTATCAAGTAAAAAAAATTTGGATGTGATTATATAAACAATGCTGACCCCTCGGAAAACCGCCTATTTAAGTGATAAAACTGCTGTTTGATATCTTCTTCCCATACTATTACCTAGACCAATTAAGAACCCTTACGAAATAAGTTCTTCTCAATTAACGCTTTCTTCAATTGGTTATATTCTGTGGTAACGGGTAACTCCGGAAATTTTTGAATAACGTTGGTAGAGGCCCTAAAGAATATACCAACGTCTGCTTCCATGAGCATTGAGACATCATTATACGAGTCACCCACCGCATAAACTTTAAAATTTAAAGCTTTAAGTGCCTTTACAGCCTCACGTTTATGGTCTCTCATTCGCAGATGGTAATTGACAATTTTCCCTGATGCATTGGTTTCCAATCGGTGACAAAATAGTGTTGGCCATTCCAGTTGGCGCATCAATGGCTTTGAAAACTCATAAAATGTATCCGAAAGAATTACGACCTGAAACTCTGTATTTAACCACTCCAGGAATTCCTTTGCACCTTCTAATGGTTTAAGTCCCTTTACAATCTTTTGGATAATAGATAACCCCAAATCATTTTCAGACATAATCTTCAGTCTTCTTTTCATAAGTTGGTCATAATCTGGAATTTCTCGAGTAGTCGCTTTAAGCTCATCTATTCCGGTTATATCCGCCACACCAAGCCAAATTTCTGGCACTAAAACACCTTCCAGATCCAAGCACACTATTTCCATAAATTTCTCCAATTAATGAGTAGGGGATCCTCTGCTAAATACTCGCTGTAGGAGAGCAATTAATGTTCCTATGAGACCCCCGTCATTTAACCCAGAACGGCATACTATTGGCTGATCCTATTTCAACGGAATATTTGGAAAGAGTGGATTACTCTCATGCCTATTGGCACCCTTCAATGGGAATAAGTTCCCTTATAGTTCGAAATACCGCGGAAAACATATCTTCTGTTAACCGTCCGGTGTTAGTGTTGTAACGGGAACAGTGGTAACTATCGATCAAAACCGGCCCCTTACCCAAATCATGATATGAGTTATGGGCGAACTTCCAATTACTTCGACGGAGTTGAAATACACCTAAGGCCGAATTATGGGCAATGGTGCCTAGCGCCAAAATAACCTTGAGGTTAGGCATATAATTTAATTCTTGACGTAAAAAATCGGCGCATGCACTTATTTCAGAGCCTTTAGGTTTATTCTGAGGCGGGACACATCTGACGGCATTTGCAATCCGACAGTTTCTCAGTTCCACTTCATTTTCAGATGATCCAGCGGATGTGCCAACTGCAAAACCAAACTTGATGAGAGTGGGATAAAGGAGCTTCCCAGCGTGATCTCCCATAAAAGGCTTCCCCGTTCGGTTTGCTCCCTTTAATCCAGGCGCAAGTCCAAGAATTAATAGTTCATTATTCAATTCTCCAATCGACTTGACCGGACCATTGTACCATTCCGGATATAGAGCCCTATTTTCTTCCCGATAAGTAGCGAGGCGTGGACATAATTGACAATTTATATCTGGCTCAATCAGCATTCCCTACACTTCAAAATTCAAAAAAATAAAACATAGATTTTTTTAGTTGTACAAATATACTATTGATTACCTAACTAAATTAAGAACCTATCGTAACCCGGCTAGAAACTCATCTTTACAAGATCAACTCTCAAGGTGGCCTGACTAACCTGGTACCCGTTGAATCTCCGCTTGAATATCTTGCAAATCAATAAAATAATCACTCTGACGACGCAATTCATCGGCTATCATTGGCGGTCGCGATTTAATAGTGCTAACGACAGTTACGTAAGTTCCTTTGTATTGAGCTGCCTCTACTAGTCTTCTGAAATCACCATCACCAGAAAACAATATTATATGATCAAGATGCTCAGTCATTTCCATCAAGTCTACTGCTAACTCAATATCCATATTACCTTTGATTTTGCGTCTTCCGTCAGTGTCTAAAAACTCTTTAGCCGGTTTGGTCACTAGGGTGTATCCGTTATACTCAAGCCAATTAACCAATGAACGAACCGGAGAATTGTCATCATCCTCCAGAAGGGCTGTATAATAATAAGCCCGCACGAGACGCCCCTTATTTCTAAAAATCTTAAGAAGACTCTTGTAATCAATATCAAAATCAAGAGCCTTAGCTGCAGCGTGTAAATTAGAACCGTCTAAAAATAACCCGATCCGGTCGTTGCTATCAATTAACAATTAAAGTTCCATTTCTCACAGACTTATGTGATATTTTTAAGAAGATTATTTATAAACTAAAACCTAGAGAACCCATTGAGAAAATTTTAAACCCGAGAATAATAATACATTAATTTTAACGCTATAAACAACTCACTGGATGGGAGTAGATAAATTAAAGTGATACTAGTTGGAATAGGATCGAATTTGAGATCTAGCGAAGGAAGTCTCCCAAAGGAAAATTGCTTGGAAGCACTCCGCAGGCTTTCGCTGAAACAAGTCCGTATAATTAGTACATCGTCATTTTTTGAATCGGAGCCAATACCCGATGTTAGGCAACCGTGGTATATCAATTTGGTTATCGCCGTCAAAACAAACATGCCACCACTTATTCTGATGGAATGTCTGTTGGCTATCGAATTAGAAATGGGCCGGAAACGAACTTTTACTAATGGTCCCCGGGTTATCGATCTTGATCTATTGGCATATAACAATAAAATCCTGAACGACGTAGGACTAATTATTCCTCATCCTAGAATGTATGAGCGCGCTTTTGTTCTAAAACCTTTGGCAGAAATTGCACCGGATTGGTTGCATCCTTCTACAGGTAAACATATTAATCAATTGATTGAGGATTTAAAACCAAACCAAATCGCTCGTGCTATTAGATGAGAACACTTGCCTTTCTTGATATCAAGCTTATAAGACTCTCTTCTTTTTAAATTATACTGCGTTTTCAGGAGATGGATTTTGGCTCGAGTAACAGTTGAAGATTGCATTGAAACAGTTAAAAACCGGTTTTCCCTGGTGATGTATGCGTCCAAACGGGCTCGCAGCCTTTCGTCGGGCGCAGAACTGATGGTTGACCGTGACGATGACAAAAACCCGGTAGTAGCCCTTCGCGAAATTGCCGAAGATAAACTAGACATTGAACAAATCGAAGGTTCAATTGTAAGAGGAATGCAGAAACATATTCAATCCGACGAACCGGATGACGAAGAAATGGACCTTTTGACAGCTGGCGAAGATTTTGGTGAGGCACTAAACCAGGAATCAGCACCCTCCCTTAATAACCCATTAGATTCTGAATATGGTGACACTAAAAGAGCAATGCCTGTTTTTGACGACGATGTTCTACCGGTTGATAACAATACCCTACCATCGACGGATTAAATAAATATTTGCCGTATTGAAAATCCGCCTAATACGGCTCTTCATACATACAAGAATTGGTGGACGTACATAAAGCCGGATAGAATCACTTTTCCATGCGCATTAAAGCGTTTGAGGAGGTTTTTTGCCAAATGATCCGGCAATTTGAATTAGTTGAAAACGTAAAGGCATATGACTTGTCAGCGGATGAGGATGCTCTCAATCGCGCTTATGTCTTCGCTATGAAGGCGCACGGCCACCAGAAGCGTGCCTCTGGCGACCCTTATTTTTCCCATCCTTTGGAAGTTGCGGAAATACTAACAAATTATAAATTAGATTCAAAGTCCATCATTACTGCCCTTTTGCACGACACAATTGAGGATACTGACGTTACTTCTGAGGATATTGAAGATCAGTTTGGGAACGAAATCGCACACTTAGTGGAAGGCGTTACTAAATTAACCAAAATTGAATTACAATCCGCGCAATCAGATCAGGCTGAGAATTTCAGAAAACTGGTTTTGGCTATGTCTGAGGATATCCGCGTATTATTGGTTAAATTAGCCGATCGTTTGCATAATATGCGAACACTACAATTTATCGAAAATACTGAAAAACGTCGCCGCATCTCATTGGAAACAATGGAGATTTTTGCTCCATTGGCCGAACGTATGGGGATGCAAGAAATGAAAAATGAGCTTGAGGATTTGGCTTTCGCCGAACTAAATTCTGACGCTCGCAGTTCCATCACAGCACGCCTTCAATTTCTTCGCGATGAGGGCAAGGATAACGTTGACGCTGTCGTATCGGAGTTAAAGAATACTTTAGAAAAAGAAAAACTTCCAGCAAACGTTTTAGGACGTCAAAAATCTCCTTACTCTATTTGGTTGAAAACACAAAGAAAAAATGTTTCTTTTGAACAAATTTCTGACATCATTGCCTTTCGCATAATCGTCGATAGTACACAAGATTGTTATGCAGCACTGGGTGTAATTAATCAGGCTTATAGGGTTATCCCTGGTCGACTTAAGGATTATATTAGCACCCCGAAGCCGAACGGATATCAATCTCTCCATACCTCCGTGATTGGACCAGAGAAACAAAGAATTGAAATCCAAATCCGAGCAAAGGGTATGCATGAGATTGCTGAATACGGGATTGCCGCTCACTCTCTTTACAAACAGAATGGAGACGCGGCGTCGGGAAAAGAATTTCGTTGGTTGCGGGAGCTTCTCGAAATTCTGGACCAAACCGCTAACCCCGACGATTTTTTGGAACATACAAAGCTTGAGATGTATCCCAACCAAGTATTCTGTTTTACGCCGGTTGGAGACGTAATTGTATTACCAGGTGGAGCAACACCTGTAGATTTTGCTTATGCAGTCCACTCTGAAATCGGCGATCACTGCGTCGGTGCTAGAATTAATAGCCGTTCCATGCCTTTACGAACAGAGCTAGATAACGGAGATCAAGTAGAAATCATTACATCACAAGCTCAGATCCCGTCACCAATTTGGGAAAATTTTGTGGTAACCGGAAAGGCACGCGCACATATAAAACGTTTTATACGTAGCAGGGAGAAGGAAGAATACATAAGCCTCGGCCAAGCTATTTTAGAGGGTGCCTTCGCTAACGAGGGGTATGAATATACTGAGACCATCGCTCATGACGTCTTGACCGTGTTTAATAAATCCACGATAGACGATTTATGTGCGGATGTAGGAGCGGGACATATCACGGGACTATCGGTAGTTGAGGCCGTATTCCCAGGGATTAAAGAAGAGAATAAAAGCCGTTTACTGTCATTCGCACGAGTGCGATCTCTTCGAAAAAAATCAAAAGTTAACGATAAAATTAGACCCGCCATCGCAATTAAGGGCATGATACCTGGAATGGCACTTCATTATGCTGGTTGCTGCCATGCTTTACCTGGAGATCGAATTGTTGGGATCGTCACAAAGGGCAGGGGTATGACTATCCATACCATAGACTGTGAAAAATTAGAGGACTTTACCGATACTCCTGAACATTGGATAGACCTTTCCTGGAATGAAGAAGAGCTAGATGGCTTTCACGTAGGGCATATCACTCTTGTTGTTGGCAACACTCTGGGAAGCTTAGGTAAACTATGCACAATTATAGGAAATAATAGCGGGAATATTAGTAATTTAAAGATTACCAACCGAACGCCGGAATTTTTTGATATGTCCATAGATATAGAAGTCCGAGATGCTAAACATTTGACGGCAATTATTGCCGCCCTGCGAGCCATTCCCGAAATTAAACAAGTTGAAAGGGGTCGCAGTTAAGTTATAGGTATTAGGGACAATTCAGCTAATACATCAACCAATACCATTACAATTATTCTAGTATCATAGTAATTTTTATGTTTAACCGACGCATCAAACCAGATCTCATCACCATATTAAGAAATTTTATATGGCCCAAAATGGGATTAAAAAGGGCGCTTAAATACTGGCTCCACCAAATTAGCCGCATACCAGATTCGACATACGCGATCTCTGCAGGAATGGCATTTGGAGCATCGATTTCGTTTACACCTTTTGTCGGACTTCATTTTATTTTAGCAGGTCTTTTAGCCTGGGTATTTAGAGCAAACATTATAGCCTCTGCAATTGGAACAATTGTGGGTAATCCTTGGACCTTTCCTCTAATATGGATCTGGATATATCAACTTGGCGTATGGATGGGTTTTGGTACACTGGATCAAGAACAACCATTTCAATTTTCTAATTTATTTGGCAATATTTTAACTGCATTTTTAACTTTTGATACAACTTACCTGATGAAAGTTGCCTGGCCGGTTTTGAGCCCGATGCTTGCAGGTGCAGTCCCAACAAGCATCATAGGTTGGTTTGTGATTTATTTCCTAACTAGGTTTGTAATTAAGTCCGTAGAAAGAAAAAGACTATCATAGAATTTGACTTGGCCGTTAGATTCAATTCGAGGTTCACATGAAAAATAATTTAAGGCTTGGTGTTAATATTGATCACGTTGCAACGATTCGAAATGCCAGGGGAGGCAACCATCCAGATCCCATTTATGCAGCTACACTAGCAGCCAACGCCGGTGCTGATAGTATTACCGCTCATTTACGGGAAGATCGCCGACACGTTTCTGAAAACGATATAGCCAAATTAAGCAGCGGAATAAAAATACCGCTGAATTTAGAAATAGCAGCAACCGAAGAAATGTTAAAAATAGCGTCGACCCATGTCCCATACGCTGCTTGTATCGTACCCGAGAAGAGAGAAGAAAGAACTACAGAGGGTGGTCTAGATGTCGTAAGAGGTTATAGCTATCTGAAAAATTTTGTTAATAAATTGCTGAGCAAAAATATCCATGTATCTGTTTTCATAGAACCCGAAAAAGAGCAAATTGACGCTGCAAAATCATTAGGTGCACCAGTTATAGAACTGCACACAGGGGCCTACTGTAATGCGATTGGATCAAATCAATCCCAAGAGCTAAATAAGCTAATAAGATCTGCAAAATACGCCGTTGAAATTGGTTTGGAGTGTCATGCCGGCCACGGTCTTGGTTTTAATACTGTTTCTTCTATTGCCAGTATCCAAGAAATTTGTGAATTAAACATTGGCCATTTTTTGATTGGAGAATCAATTTTCAGTGGACTAGAGCATGCTGTTCAACAAATGCGCGCTCTAATGGACAGCGCTCGCGACAAGTCAAACAAGGAAACTCGAGCATGAGCTCTTTATTTTACAAATTGGACAAATCATCGTTTCAAACACAAAACCTATTCAACTCATGATAATTGGAATTGGTAATGACTTGTGTGACATTCGTCGAATTGAAAAAACTCTGGATAGATTCGGCGAACGGTTCATCCAACGTGTTTTTACAGATATAGAGCAAAAAATATCTGACAATCGGCGCACGCGCGCCGCTAGTTATGCCAAACGATTTGCCTCTAAGGAGGCTTTTTCAAAAGCCATTGGAACTGGATTCCGCAGAGGTGTCTTTTGGCGCAATATTGGTGTAGTGAACCTGCCCTCTGGCAAGCCCACTTTGCTATTAACCGGCGGAGCAATGCAACAACTAAAAATAATTACGCCAGAAGGGATGGCATCACAAATTGATCTTACAATTACAGATGAGTACCCTTTAGTTCATGCTTTCGTGATCATTTCCGCAGTACCAGATGACGGCTACTAAGAATATCGGAATTAGTTGGCCCGCTTCAAGCTTCTCAGGCTGGGGTGTTTATGGACTTAACTTAACACTCCAACTCTTAAACAAAGGACGCAATCCCGTATGGATTTCCCCGCCTCAACAACTAAATTTAGATTATAAAACTAAACAGCGTCTCAAAACTGTTAAGCAACGCCAATCAGATTTATCAGATCTTTTAGGCAAGATTGGTGTGTTGGAATTTGACTTTCCGGTGCTCCACTCCCTACGCAACGATTTCAAACCCGCCTTAGAAGACCAGGCTGCTCATGGAACCAAAAATATTGGCGTCATGTTTTTTGAAAACACCAAATTCACAACTAAAGGTTTTGAGAGGGCTAATCAGTACGACCTTATTATCACAGGATCAACGTGGAATAGGGATACTTTAACGTCAAAGGGTCTCACTCACGTTATAAATATATTTCAGGGCATCGATGACTCACTCTTTTTTCCAATTGAAAAGAAAGAACTATATCCTGGTCGTTTTACAATATTCTCTGGGGGTAAGCTTGAATACAGGAAAGCACAGGACGTCGTAATCTCGGCATTCAAAAAATTTCAATCAATTCACAAAGATGCGTTACTAATCTGTGCATGGGCAAATCAATGGCCGCCAATTATGAAAACTATTGGTAACTCTAAATTGATAAAAGGTATCCCCGAATTGGGAGAGGATGGCCAAATGAAACTTTCATTGTGGCTAGAAAACAATGACCTCCCTAAGGACTCTTTTATTGATCTGGGTACTCCTCCTAATAGGGAAATACCTACTTATCTTAGCTCTTCTGATACTGCTATTTTTCCAAACCGATGTGAACCCGGTACAAATCTGGTTGCGATGGAAGCTATGGCCATGGGCCTTCCAGTAATATTGTCTTCCAATACCGGACATCTAAACTTGATCAACGGATTTAACTGTTATCCCCTTCTAAAACAAACACCTGTGGAACCCTACACTCCCTACGCTGGAGTGGATGGTTGGGCTGAGCCCGATTTACAGGAGGTAATAGATCACTTGGAATCAATTTACGCGGATAGGAACGAAGCGGCAAAACGCGGACAACGGGCGGCAAAAAGCCTAAGCAAATTAACATGGGAGAATCAGATCGAAAAATTACTTCAATGCATTGACAACCTTTGTAATAACTAAATTAAAAAATCAAATTTTGGAGTTATTGCAAAGCTCCTTGACAGTTTGCTCCGACACTGGCTTGATCCCGAATTTGAGCGTAAGCTAATAAGTCTCAATAAGCTATTTAATTTCATGAACTTATTGGATCGATAAATGGCGAAAAGGAAATCTAGCGGCTTTTTTGAATCAGTTAAGACGGTTGTCTATGCTTTGCTGATAGCGTTAGTAATACGAACAGTAGCCTTTGAGCCTTTTAATATTCCCTCTGGTTCTATGTTGCCAACATTAGAAATTGGTGACTACTTATTTGTATCCAAGTTTTCCTACGGATACTCTCAGCACTCTTTGCCGTTAAGTTTGCCTTTAATTCCTGGTAGAATATTATTTTCTGAACCTGAACGTGGTGATGTTGCAGTTTTTAAGTTACCATCAGACAACAAAACAGACTATATCAAGAGAATTGTGGGGCTTCCCAGCGATAAGATACAAGTGAAGTATGGGCGGCTTAAAATTAATGGAAAAACAGTCGACCGGCGCAAGATTAAAGACTATTTAATGCTTGGTGAATTTGGACAAAGCGGTAAGGTTACCCGGTACATTGAAACACTACCAAACGGCAAAACATATGCAATTTTGGAAATGAGTGACCAAGGACCTCTGGATAATACAGGAGTTTATATCGTACCCGATAATCATTATTTTGCTATGGGTGACAATCGAGATAATTCACAAGATAGCCGCGTACAAACCCAAGTTGGATTTATACCAAAAAAAAACCTAGTGGGACGGGCAGAAATACTATTCTTCTCCAAAAACGATAACGCCCGTTGGTGGGAAATATGGAAGTGGCCCAGCGCCATACGAGCAGACAGATTTTTTCAAAAAATCATTTGAAACATGAGTTCAGGATTAAAGACTGAATCCCATTTAAAAGACCTTATGGTCACTCTTGGGCACCAATTCGAAGATATTGAACTACTTAATCTCTCTCTGACCCATTCAAGCCTAATTGGTGAAGATAAACTTCATACCGTGTCTAATGAAAGGTTAGAATTCGTGGGCGACCGTGTCCTTGGTTTAATTGTCGCCGAGCTTTTGCTTGAACGTTTCCCAGAAGAAAATGAAGGTGATTTATCCAGACGCCATGCTGCCTTGGTAAGGATGGAAACTTTAGGACACGTTGCCACTTCCCTCAATCTTGGCAAATTTATCCATATGTCCCGAGGCGAAGAGCGTATGGGTGGACGCAAACATCCGGCATTGCTTGCTGATACTTGTGAAGCGATTATTGCAGCCCTTTATATAGATGGTGGCTTAAATGCCGCTACTTCGTTCATAAAAAAAAACTGGCTGCCCCTCATTGAGTCAACCCCACTACCACCTAAAGACGCGAAGACGACGTTACAAGAATGGGCTCAAAAGCTTGGACTGCCAGTACCAATTTACCGGGAAATTGAACGTAATGGACCGGCCCATGAACCGGTCTTCACCGTGGTCGTTGAAGTAATGGGTCATGAGCAATTTACCGGCTGTGGTCTCTCAAAACGTGCCGCCGAACAACAAGCCGCAGAAAATATGCTTAAGACAGTAACCTGTGCCAAAAACTAAAGAAAATCATAACACCAAATGTGGTTTTATTGCTATTGTCGGCGCACCAAACGTTGGAAAATCAACGCTTCTCAATCGCCTTGTGGGAGTAAAAGTATCGATAGTCTCTCAAAAAGTTCAGACAACCCGCACTAGGATCCTTGGAATTTGCGTAAGAGGGAAAGCGCAACTTGTATTCATAGATACTCCGGGTATTTTTCAGCCACGACAGCGATTAGAAAGAGCTATGGTTGCGGCTGCATGGATGGGTGCACGAGATGCCGACCATATCGCTCTCATGGTTGATGCCACACTTGGCCTTGATAGTAATACAAACTCCATACTTGAAAGATTTAAAAAAGAAGGTATCCACGCAGATCTCATCCTTAATAAAGTTGATTTGGTAGAAAAGTTAAAGCTTTTAAAACTAGCTGCACGATTAAACGACTGGGATGTTTTCGATAAAACCTTCATGATTTCTGCAAAAAAGGGGGACGGGATTAACGATCTGATGCTCCATTTTACCGAAAAACTGCCTAGCGGACCCTGGATGTTTCCGAAAGATCAAGTGTCCAATTTGACTGACCGCTTAATTGCCGCAGAAATTACTCGCGAAAAGATTTTCCAACAACTCTACAAGGAATTGCCATATTCCACTACTGTAGAGACTGAAAAGTGGAAAATTTTAAAAGATACAAGCATTCGTATAGATCAAGTTATTTACATTCAAAGAGATAGTCAGAAAGCCATTATTCTCGGTAAGAAAGGAAATCAAATTAAATCTATCGGTGTAAAAGCTCGCGCGGAGTTAGAAAGAATATTTGATTGTCATGTGCAGTTGTTTCTTTTTGTGAAGGTCCGCGAAAATTGGCGTGATGACCCAGAACGCTACCGTGAATGGGGATTAGACTTTAATGCCTAAGTTATATTTGTTCTCTATGAAACTCTTTCCTTTTGAGTTTAACTATTTGGATTTCATGCAATAGTTATTATGGGCGAAACTTTAACTAGTAATTTTTGTTCATGAACTGGTTTGACCAAGGTATTGTTCTGTCGGCACGGAAATATGGTGAAAACTCGCTGATTGTAGCACTGATGACGGCAACACATGGTAAGCATTCTGGACTAGTTCGTAGGGGGACAAGCAAACGAGTGCGAGGCATTTATGAACCTGGAAATTTCGTATCTGCCAATTGGAACGCTCGATTAGAAGATCACCTTGGCATCTACACTTGTGAACTTGTTGCATCAAAGGCAGCGCTAATTTTAAACGATCCTTTGTTACTTTCCGGCCTTAGCTCAGCATGCGCGGTAACAGAATGTGCTTTTCCAGAAAGAGAACCACATTCTGTGTTCTTCAATAATTTTCGGAAATTAGTCGCCTCTCTAGATTCTCCTAATTGGGTTGAGCACTATGTCTTTTGGGAAATAAGATTATTAACTGAATTGGGTTTTGGACTTGACTTGAGTGCCTGCGCAGCCACTGGGAATAGTGATCAACTGGTATATGTTTCACCAAAATCAGGCAAGGCGGTATCTAAAGCGGTTGGTAAGCCCTACCATCACAAATTACTACCCCTTCCAGATTTCCTCACGTCAGATCATGAAACCGCCGACAGCCCCTCCACTGCAGATTTAGCTGCGGGATTGGAAATGGCTGAATATTTTCTAAAACGTAATATCTTTATTCATATTAAAGGTGGAGAACCGCCAGCTCGAACACGATTTGTTGACCGATTAAAACAATTAGCTACTATATCTAGTGCTTAATGTTATTTTGTTAGAGGGCTTATCATGAGTAAGACGTCAATTTCTGATACAATTTCGGGAGGAAAGGTCCGGGACACCCTGTTTTCGGATGCAATCAGCGAACGGTATCTGACTTATGCACTTTCAATTATTATGTCCCGATCTCTGCCTGATGTACGGGATGGATTAAAACCGGTACACAGGCGCCTGTTATATGCCATGCGCCAGCTTAAGCTAGACCCCGGCGGGGGCTATAAGAAATGTGCCCGCGTAGTAGGGGATGTTATCGGAAAATACCATCCCCACGGCGATCAGGCGGTATACGATGCATTAGTTCGCCTCGCTCAAGAATTTTCGGCAAGGTATCCTCTAATTGACGGACAGGGGAATTTTGGAAGTTTGGACGGCGATAATGCCGCCGCTATGCGTTACACGGAAGCCCGGTTAACTGCTGAAGCACAGGCGCTTCTTGAAGGCATCGATGAGGATGCTATAAATTTTAGGCAAACATATGATGGAGATGAAATTGAACCGATAGTGTTACCAGCTGCTTTTCCAAATTTACTAGCCAATGGTGCTGTAGGGATTGCAGTCGGAATGGCTACTAGTATTCCACCTCATAATGTGAACGAAATCTGTAACGCTCTACTTCATCTGATCAAATTTCCCCATGCCACATTCAACAAGCTATTAGAATTAATACCAGGACCAGATTTTCCAACCGGCGGTATACTTGTGGAAGACCAAAATACGTTGTTGGCGGCTTATAAAATTGGCAGAGGTGGTTTCCGTATTCGTGCGAAATGGGTAGTAGAAAAACTTGAAAGAGGGCAATACCAAGTCATCATCACTGAAATTCCCTATCAAGTACAAAAATCAAAACTTATTGAAAAAATTGCTGATCTTTTAAATGCTCGCAAACTGCCAATGTTGAATGACGTGATTGATGAATCTGCCGAGGAAGTTCGAATTGTCTTGGAACCAAAGAACCGGGGAATTGAACCAGTTCACCTCATGGAGCAGCTATTTAACCAGACAGATTTAGAAACCCGTTTTAATCTAAACATGAACGTTATCGACTCCGACAATACTCCTCGGGTAATGAATTTACGTGAAGTCCTACAGGCATTCCTAGATCATCGCTTTAACGTACTCGTTCGACGCACCCGGTTCCGCATAAAAAAAATTAGTAATCGACTGGAAGTTCTAGAGGCCTATCTAATCGCATACCTTAACCTGGATCAAATTATTTACATCATCCGTGAAAATGATGATCCCAAGTCGGCCCTAATTACGAATTTCAAACTTACTGAAAACCAGGCGGACGCGATCCTAAACATGCGCCTACGACGTTTGCGCAGGCTTGAGGAACTAGAAATAAAGACTGAACATGAACAGCTAACTGCTGAGAAAAAACGCCTCAATAAGATTCTGAAAAACAAAAACCTCCAGAAAAAGTATATCTCGACTGAAGTCAGTGAGATTAAGCACCGTTTTGGAGATAATCATAAAATAGGCAAAAGGCGGACGGAAATTGGCACCCCACCTCCTTTGATCGACGTGCCCATTGACGCAATTATAGAAAGAGAACCCATTACTGTAATTTCTTCAGAAAAAGGTTGGATAAGAGCCACTAAAGGCCATCTCAATGACCCCACAGAAACTAAGTATAAGGACGGTGATTCGGGCAAATTCCTAATCCAGGCAGAAACAACAGACAAAATCATATTATTTGCAACCAATGGACGGTTCTATACTATTTCTTGCTATAAGTTGCCGGGAGGAAGGGCGTTTGGTGAACCTCTAAGGCTCATAGTCGATCTTGAGAATGACCATGATATCGTCAATCTATTCCTCTATAAACCAGGAGAAAAAATCATAGTCGCAAGCAGTTCTGGTAGAGGGTTCATTGTAAAAACTGATGAAATATTTGCACAAACGAGGAGCGGAAAACAAGTCCTCAATGTTAAAGATGACGAGCAAGCGGTCGCCTGTTGCAAAGTTGAGGGTGACCATGTTGCGGTCATAGGAGAAAACCGAAAACTGTTATTGTTTTCCCTTAATGAAGTGCCAGTGATGACACGCGGTAGAGGCGTGATACTGCAGCGTTATAACGAAGGGTTTTTAGGGGATATAAAGACATTCAATTTCGACGAAGGCCTGAATTGGAAAACGGGTGAACGTAAGCGGACAGAAACAAATATCAAAACCTGGTTAGGTCGACGTGCTCAATCAGGAAGGCTGGCCCCTAAGGGGTTTTCCAGACATAATCGATTTTCTTAGGGATAAAAGTTACAGCTTTCCGGTACAATTAGCTAAACTGCCAACGCTACTTAGAAACCAATGAACCGACAACTTTTTAAACCAATTATCAGAGAATAGTGCCATGCCATCATCAATGACTGCCCAAACAACCTTACTAACAACCTTGTGGCCAACAGCGCCCAGTAGTGTATTTAAAATGTCGTTGTTAGTCCTCTTGGGAACTGGCCTGCTAACCTTATCTGCAAAATTAAATGTACCATTTTACCCATATGTGGTTCCCATGACGATGCAAACATTCGCAGTGCTGGTCATTGGCCTGGCTTTGGGTTGGAAGCTAGGTGCAGCTACGGTAATGCTATACCTGATTGAAGGAGCACTTGGTCTGCCGGTTTTCGCCTATACACCGGCAAAGGGGATTGGTATTTCCTACATGGTCGGACCAACTGGTGGTTATCTGATCGGCTTTTTACTCTCCGCCACGCTATTAGGATATTTAGGAGAGAGGGGATTTGACAGAAATATCGGCACCACGCTTGTCGCCATGTTGATGGGTACAGTCGTCATATTTTTGTTAGGCTATTCCTGGCTTGCCTATCTAATTGGCGCGGAAAAGGCCTTTTTATTTGGTGTATACCCCTTCCTATGGGCGGAGATCTTTAAAATCGCCCTAGCAGCACTAGTCTTACCGACTTGTTGGAAGTTATTGGGTCGGCGAAGCAGGAGTAAAATTTAGCTAATTGAAAAACGCTTAAAATGTATTTTAAAAGCTAAGGGAAATGTCTTTATGGACAGACTGACACGCTGCAACCTCACTGGCTTGATCTGAAGTCAGACGGTCTTGCTGTCGAAGACCTATATTGAATTTTATAGCTTCATCATATGCTTTTAACTGAGGTTCGATCTCTCTTTTAGCCCGCTTACGCCAAGCAACCTCCGACGCAAATATCTGCGACCCTTTATTAAGTTCAGCAAAGGCTTTTTTCGGATTTGGTTTTTGCCCTCGCAATGATCTACGCACTCTAGAAATTCTGTTTTTTATGGCACTGGAACC
>PTLH01000022.1 GCA_002938035.1 Alphaproteobacteria bacterium MarineAlpha3_Bin6 | reverse complement strand
CCCACCATATTACGGACCTGATGGTAAAGGAATGACCGTGCGCGGGCAGAAATCAAAACTAGCCCCTCGTCTCTTTCAACTCCCAAATAATCAAGCGTTTTCACGGGGCTACTCGCCTGACAACCGACCGCCCGGAAAGTTGTAAAATCGTGCTTTCCAATCAAGGTCTCTGCAGCAGCATTCATGGCATCCAGATCCAGCTCCTGCGGGATGTGCCAGCTAAAGCCCTTTGCGACGGCAAGAGGTGCTCGACGATTGGTAATCTTATATAAGTAAATCCTTTTAGTAGCGGATAAACGAGCATGAAATTCATTATCCACGGGTTCTGACTCTAAAACTGATACGGGATGGGGTTTAACATAAAAATTAATCGCATCACGCACCGTGCACCCGTCCGTTTCTTTTTCTAAATCAAAATGACAGACCTGTCCAATAGCATGCACCCCCGCGTCAGTACGACCGGCGACGTGGGTGACAACTTTCTCGCCAGAAAATTTTTCTATAGCGTTCTCTATTACTTCTTGGACAGCTAATCCATTAGCCTGGCGCTGCCACCCTACAAAGGCACGTCCATGATATTCGAGAATAATCTTATATCGGGTCATAAACTCATCCTAGACCAAGATAGTACCAGGAGGGATATCATATCCGTTCAAGAATTCTGTTGCATCCATCGGTACTTTTCCGGGTCTCTGCACGGTCTCCAACTGCAAAACACCGTCGCCGCAAGAAACCGCTAATCCTTCAAGAACAAGACCCGGCACCCCAGATCCATCTACTGGTTTTGATTTAAGTACTTTGATCCGGTCTTTACCGTATTTAAACCATGCACCGGGTGAGGCTGAAAAAGCCCTCACCTGACGGTCAATCTCCTGTGAGGTCATTTTCCAATTTATGCAGCCATCATTTCTATCAAGCTTTACGGCATAACAAATCCCGTGTCTCGGCTGAGGAAGAGGCTTGAGCACCCCTGAGATTACCCCAGATAGTGCCCCAATGATCAGGCCTGCTCCCATAACAGACAGTTGATCGTGTAAGCTTTGACCCGTCGTTTTCGCCGTAATCGGAATCCGCTCCTTAATAAGTATAGGACCAGTATCCAAACCTTGGTCCATCTGCATGATTGTGACGCCTGTTTCACGGTCGCCTGCTAGGATAGACCGTTGGATAGGTGCCGCACCGCGCCACCGGGGTAAAAGTGATGCGTGAACGTTAAGACAACCGTTAATTGGTGCGCGCAGGATGGTTTTAGGGAGAATCAAACCATAGGCAGCAACTACAGCCACATCCAAGTTTAGATCTCGGAACGATTCCTGGACATTTTTGTTTTGCAAATCAGTTGGAACACGGACTTCATACCCTTGCTCTAAGGCCTCCGAATGGACAGGAGATAAGCGCTTTTTCTGACCTCTGCCAGCATTTCTGGGCGGTTGACAGTATACTGCCACTATTTGGTGACCCGTCTTCGCCAGCGCCCTCAAGATAGGTACAGCAAAATCGGGTGTGCCCATAAATGCAACCCTTAGAGGATGGTTCATAGGAACGTTAGGAAGGTCACTTGCCCTTCTTCTCTAATTTCTTCATCTTTCGCAGCTTGCGCATAATCAAGTCGCGTTTGAGCTTTGAAATATGATCCACAAACAATATTCCTTTTAAGTGATCCATTTCATGCTGCAGACAAACGGCAAGTAAATCCTCTACTTCTATAATTTGCGAGCAACCGGTTTTATCCAAATAACTTATCCTTACCTGCTTGGGCCGCATGACGTCTGCATACTGTTCCGGTAGAGAAAGGCAGCCTTCCTCGTAACTAAAAACGTCTTTTGACGTCCACAAAATCTCCGGATTGATCATCTGATAAGGGTCCCGGACGTCTTCCTGCTTGGATACATCTGCCACGATAATCTGCTGTTGCCGCCCAACCTGTGGTGCGGACAAACCGATACCTGGAGCGTCATACATGGTATCCAACATATCATCCATAAGCTTGACCAATTCTGGTGTCACTTTCTCTACTGGATCACACTCTGCTTTAAGGCGAGGATCTGGAGCAATGATGATAGGCAAGATAGCCATGTGATTACGCAAGTCCCTCGTTACAAATTTGGAAATAAGCTTACGACAGGTCAGTATCAATACTAATTGGACACAATATTGCCCTCTAAGCTTATCAAGATACCTATATCAATCTAGAACAATAGTTAAAACAGGTTGCAGCCGTAACATGTACAGTTTAGTCAACCAATAGAAAAAAATACTCTGGGAGGGATCCATGCGCCTTAAAGGGAAGAAAGCTATCGTTACTGGCGCTGGCGGTGGTATCGGACAAGCAATCTGCATTGCCTTTGCCAAGGAAGGCGCGGAACTGATATGTGCGGATATTAGTGAACCCGCGGTTGTTGCAACTGTTTCTCGAGTTGAAGCCAATGGTGGGAAGGCGATTGCGGTGATTGGCAATATGGCAGACGAAAGTCACTCTATCTCATTAGTGGAGGCTGCTGAAGATAAACTGGGTGGACTAACTTCTGTCGTCTCCTGCGCTATCCAGGACGTGTCCTACCTCCCTGTTACAGAACTACCCCTCAAGGAATGGAAAAAATCGATTGACGTCAATCTCACGGGTGTATTTCTGCTTTTGAAGCACGCGATACCATTAATGGCCTCGGATGGGGCTGGAAGTATAGTTTTGATGTCTTCACAGCTAGCCGTCACACCGAAACCTGGCCGTGCGTGGTATTCTTCTCAAAAAGGCGCATTACTCAGCCTTGCAAAAGCTCTTGCTGTAGATCACGCATACCAAAATATCCGAGCCAACACCATCTCTCCCGGCCCAACCGCGGATGAACGGTTTTTCAAACAATGGCCCAGTGAAGAAGAAGCACACAAGAATGCTTCTACCCTATTTGGTCGTCTCGGTTATCCGGAGGAAATGGCAGCAGGAGCTGTATTTTTAGTCAGTGACGAGTCGTCTTTTGTTACTGCCACTGATCTACTTATCGATGGCGGGTATACGGCGACTTGAGCAACTCCTGATTTTTTATGTTATTTAACTCTAAGGGGTAACCAAACCCCCACATCCCGACGTTTGACACCTCTTTTCATGTTACGTATGTTCGCCGCCGCTTGAAAAAAGTTGTTTTCTAAGCCTAATTATTCAGTGACGTTTTCTGCTAACTGCTCCCCCATGTAGTTGAGACGGTTTACAAGGAGAAACTTTTAATGACGGACACACCATGGAAAACCGAAAACTGGCATACCAGCCCCTGGAATTTTGCCCCCGAAGTAACGGCTGAGTGGAACTTCCCCGAAAAAATACTGATCCACGATGTCACACTCCGCGATGGCGAACAACAGGCCGGCCTGGCTTTTAATTATGATGATAAAATACGCATTGCTGAAGGTTTGGCGGAAGCCGGCGTCCATAGAATCGAAGCGGGCATGCCTGTCGTTTCTAAAGATGATGCAAAGGTAGTTCAGGAACTTGCCAGAAGAAATTTTGGCCCAAAGATTTATTCTTTCGCCCGCTGTATGGTTGATGATGTAAAACGTGCCGTAGATGCTGGCGTAAAAGGCGTCATTATGGAAGTGCCTGCGTCACCGCATTTAATCGAGTTGGGGTACCGTTGGGAGCTCGACAGGGCGATTGACCTATCCATTGAATCAACTAAATACGCGCATGACCAGGGACTAGAAGTAGTATTTTTCCCTATCGACTTTACCCGATCAGATCTTAAATGGGTTTGCGATCTGATTGAGCGTGTCGGAGTTGAAGGCCACATGGATGGCCTTGCACTAGTCGACACCATGGGTGCTACCTCCATCCATGCAATGCAGTATTTTGTCCGCACGATGAAGGCCCGTTTCCCTGATATACCTTTAGAAGCTCATTTTCACATGGACTTTGGTCTCGGTATTGCCAACACTATTATGGCCCTGTCTGAAGGCGTCGAGGTTGTGCAATCAACAGTCTTGGGCTTGGGTGAACGTGCAGGTAATGTCCCGATGGAAGAAACCGTGATGGCACTACTGACCCTGTATAATATAGATATCGGGATTAAGACCGAGAAGTTAAAGCCCCTAGCTGACATGGTTGCCGAGATATCTGGAGCTATCGTGCCAAAAAACAGGCCCATCGTCGGCGATGATTTATTTAAAGTCGAATCAGGAATTATTGCTACTTGGGTACTGAATTGTGGAAAGGAACATCAAACAGAAGTCGTTCCATTCCGCCCAAGCCTAGTGGGCCAGTCTGAACCAGAGGTGGTGGTAGGCAAAGGTGCAGGTATTGATAACGTTAAACATTTCCTTGATAAATTCCAAATAAAGGCTTCTGAAGAACAGGCTATGGAAGTGCTTATGGAAGTCAAAGATTGGGGTCTCATCCATAAGCGCTTAATGAAGGATGATGAGTTTCGTAAGTTGGCCGAGGAAACTCTCGCCGACTAAATTGTCACGGCTTTTAACAAAACACGTAACCGTCATAATTTAACAGGCTTTTGATAAAAATGGCGCGTTTTGTGTTGCTTAAGGGCTTCGTGTAACCATTAATTAATCGGTCTAAAAACCTAAAGCACGGGTCCGCCTTTCTAAGTTTTACAATCAAGATTATTAATCATAACTCAATATGGGGATTAAAAATGTTTTTCAAGTGCTCACCATTCGGACACTTTTACCAGAACCATATAGCACGCGGACCGGCAAACGAGGGCCACGGAGAAACCGTCACCAATGGTAAAAAGCATTTCACCGTCGATATTCATTGCCATATACATGTACCGGAAGCTGACGAGATGCTCAAAACTCTCTCCCCCGATTACACGGGACGCTCCATGGTAGACACAAATCCCCTGACAACAAAAATCAATAAAGAGCAGCAAGCATCCATACTTCCACAGTTGACCGATCCAGAGATAAGGTTAAGGGATATGGACCAACAAGGTATAGATGTGCAGGCGGTCTCTCCGTCGCCCTTCCATTACAATTACGATTACGACGCAGACTTTACTCGCAATACATGTAAAATAGTTAATGACAGAGTTGCTGAGGTAGTTGCCAGTCATCCAGATCGTTTTGTCGGGCTATGCACGGTCCCTTTGCAGAATTGTGACCTGGCTATCGCGGAATTGGAGCGCTGCATAAATGAACTGGGCTTTAAAGGCGTCGAAATATCTACCAACGTTCAAGGTATGGACTTAACCAGAGCTGGTCTAGATAAATTTTTTTCACGTGTTGAAGATCTCAATACGTTAATTTTCATGCATCCCATCGGGACCTCATACAAAGAACGAATGGATGATCATTACTTTCGCAACACCATCGGGCACCCACTGGAATCGGCACTTGCTGTCGGTCATTTGGTCTTCGATGGATACCTCGACAAATATTCAGGCCTGAAAATCTGCGTTGCCCATGGCGGTGGATATATACCAGCCTATTATGGCCGATTTGATCATCCTTTCCGGCTGAGGGACGACTGTAGGACAAATATTTCAGAACCACCGTCAAAATTCGTAAATCAACTTTTTTTTGATACCGTAGTGTTCACGGAAACCCAACTGCGCCATATGATTGAGGTCTGGGGTGCTGACCACGTCGTCATGGGGACAGATTATCCCTATGACATGGCTGAAACCGATCCAGTCGGCCATGTTAACTCGGTGAAGAACCTAAGTGATGAAGATAAAGCACTGGTGATGGGTGGCAATGCCACCAAACTATTAAACTTGGATGTAAATGAATTTACGTCAAACTAAGTAGTTTCCAGTGTAAAGAATTTTTATTTACTAAATATCGTCCACTAGTCGGGGTTTTGGTGTCTCCGTAATGCCACTCGTGTCGATATTTTCCCCCATTTCCACCTCGGTGATACGTTCACTTCGCCTTGTCACTTTATCAGTGGAAATTCTAATTTGACGCAAATCATCATCCGTTTGCCCCATATGCCGCTGGAGTTTTGCAACACGATCATCAAGGCGACCGACATCTTCTATCATCTTGAAGACCTCTACCTGAATTACGTCAGCTTGTTCCCGCATTTGAACATCCTTTAGGACCGCACGAATAGTGTTTAGGGTCGCCATGAGTGTCGTGGGCGAAACTATCCAAACCTTAGCACGGTATGATTGCTCTAGAACAGCTGGCAGACTGGCATGTAATTCCGCATAAACAGCCTCGGAGGGCAAAAACATCAAGGCTGACTCAGCTGTTTCGCCGGGCACAATATACTTCTCGGAAATGTCATGCACATGCTTGATTACTGCGCCTCCGAGTGCCCGGAGAGATTTCTGTTTTTGCTCCTCATTTTTAGCGTCTCGGAGGGCGTGATAGCTTTCAAGCGGAAATTTTGAGTCGATGACAATGGGTCCAGGAGGGTTAGGCAAGCTAAGCAAACAGTCGGCGCGAGTGCCGTTACCAAGTTGCTCCTGAAAACTGTATGCCGAAGGCGGTAGAATACTCGACACCAAGTCGTTTAACTGTATTTCTCCAAAGGCTCCCCTAGCTTGTTTGTTAGATAGGATATCCTGAAGGCCAACCATTTGTTTGGAGAGATCGGTTATATTTTTCTGGGCGGAATCTATCACTGCAAGTCGTTCATGCAACTCCTTCAACGTCTTTCCCGTCTTTTCCGTTTGCTGCGTGAAACCCTCACCGAGGCGCTTGGAAAGCGCTTCTAAACGTTCATTCATTGACGATTGGTTTTGCTGGAACTTTCCTGATAGTTCAGCCTGCGAGTGGGATAACTGCCCCGTTACCTCTCCTAACTGCGTCAAGCGTTGATAGAGTTTGTTACCGGATCTCTGTGAACGCAGGACACCGATAAGCACGGCGAATAGCAAAGCGCATACGATTATAAGAATAATATCAACGTATCCCACCAAAATAGTCTGCCCGAGTCGCTACGCCGCTGCAATGGATGCGTTTATAGTAAACACCCTAATAAGAGTATACTGTACAATCTTCAGATATAGGTCGGAATTGCCATGGACGTTGTTATTCAGAGTTTTTTATCGGGTATCCCGCTACTCCTCCTCCACTTCTCTCTGACGCTTGTTATGCTAGGATGTGGCGCTGTAATTTATGTGTTTGTCACACCCTACGATGATATTGCACTAATCAAGGATGGAAACTCGGCTGCGGCATTGTCTTTAAGCGGAGCTCTAATTGGACTGGGAATTCCTCTCTCCGTAGCGATGGCAGGTAGTGTCAACGCCTTTGACATCCTCATTTACGGGGCAGTTTCCATAATCCTGCAGTTAGTTGCTTACCGAATTACCGACCTCGTTCTTAAGGGACTTCCCCAACGGATTGAAGGTGGAGAGATGAGCGCGGCTATAACCATGTTTGGTATCAAGATTAGTATTTCCTTAATCAACGCTGCAGCCGTCAGCGTATAGAATTAAAAAACAAGACACGAACGACACATAATGCTAAGGAAGCTAAAATATCTGATTTATATTACAGTCGGAACCTCTTTAGGCTTTGCTTTGTTCTTTTTTGCTAATCTAATGCTCCGGCATCTACAGGCGACCGGAGATGATCTATTAGAAGAACGAAGGAACCCCAGTTACTCGCAAATCGAAAATAATAAGATTAAAATCAAACCACTAAAACGTCAGAAGGGTCCCCGGGTTTGGGTAAAATTAACAAAGAACTGGGGTTCAGAGACGATTGTATCTAAGAGAAATGAATTTCCAGGTTACAACGATCCGATCCCGCGAAAGGGCCTTATAAGGGGTCGCAGATCAAAATCCCGAAATAGCGTCGGATCCGCATTAGCGATCCACCCAAATGGTGTATGGCTCACTGCTAAACACGTCGTAGAGGGATGCAAAAAAATAATTCTGCAAGCTGGTGTTAAAAACGGTAAACCCGCCAATCTAGTCCCAACAAAAGTGGTTACTCACCCACATGCCGATGTTGCTGTTATAACTTCTCCCAGAACTGACTATAGTCGTCGACCTTTCAAGTTGGTCACTCGCGGTGATAATGTAGGAGACGCCTTTCATATTGGTTTTCCATCCGGAAAACCAGGCGCTGTTTACAGCCGCTTCATCGGTAGAATGAAGGTTCGGCGAGGACGGTCTAGAAATTCCGTTGAAGACCTTCTGGTTTGGGCGGAAATAACCCGCATCCCAAATATTTCCGGATCCTTAGGCGGGATCAGTGGTGGAGCAGTAGTGGACCGTACAGGCGCCCTTATTGGCATAAACAGCGCCGCCAGCGTTCGACGCGGACGCATATTTACTTCCCGCCCTAGCACATTAATGCACGTCATCCGGTTAAGCGGGAATAATTCCCCAGCAGCAAGTCAAAACCGTCCCGTGATCTCGGAGCTCACCGGGGAAAAATACCCCTCATTTGCCAAGGCTGCCATTCAAGACCGCCGCGTTGTGCGGGTAATCTGTCGGCGAAGGCTGTAAATAATCAGGCTATTATTTTGTCCCTCGTATGTTCAATCATCCATTTTTCTTGTTAATATGTTATCCATGGTTTGTCTTGCCCCGATTTAGGATTTGAATATACTCCGCGACCTTATTTAACACCCCCCAAAAGGGCATACCGTGATGTCAGCATCGGGACTCAATGATATTAAAAAAATAGTGCTAGCCTATTCAGGCGGGCTGGATACATCTGTAATATTAAAATGGCTTCAAGACACCTATAAGTGCGAGATAGTAACCTTTACCGCCAACTTAGGCCAAGGAGAAGAGTTGGAACCGGTTCGATCGAAGGCCGAAATGCTGGGTGTGAAAGAAATTTTTGTTGACGACTTACGGGAAGAATTTGTACGGGACTTTGTTTTCCCAATGCTACGGGGTAATGCGCTTTACGAAGGAATGTATTTGTTAGGCACTGCTATCGCCCGGCCGCTGATCGCTAAACGTCAAATAGAAATTGCAAAGCAAGTGGGAGCAGATGCAGTCGCCCACGGCGCGACTGGCAAAGGGAACGACCAGGTGCGGTTTGAACTTGGATATTATGCCCTTAAACCCGACATCAAGGTAATAGCCCCTTGGCGGGAGTGGAATTTGGACTCACGGTCTAAACTGATCTCCTACGCGGAAAAAAATCAAATCCCCGTGCCAAAAGATAAGGGTGGAGAACCCCCCTATTCCACCGACGCTAATTTGTTGCATATTTCCTTCGAAGGTAAGGCCCTTGAAGATCCCTGGAGAGAACCGGATGAAGACATGTTCAACCGTACGATTTCTCCAGAGAATGCTCCTGATAAACCTAGTGTCATAGAGATTACTTTTGCAGCCGGTGATCCCGTAGCCATAAACGGTGAACCATTAAGCCCGGCAACCATCTTAACCAAGCTTAATGAATTGGCCGGTGCTAACGGTATCGGTCGTATTGATATTGTGGAGAACAGGTTTATAGGGATGAAAAGCCGGGGTGTTTATGAAACGCCAGGAGGAACTGTTCTTTTACCGGCGAGACGCGCCATCGAGAGCCTAACCCTAGATAAGGGGGCACTTCACCTAAAAGATGAAATCATGCCCCGTTATGCGGAGCTAATTTATAATGGATTTTGGTTTGCGCCAGAGCGTGAGATGCTCCAAGCCGCAATTGACGAAAGCCAGAAACACGTTAATGGTACTGCGCGCCTCAAGCTATATAAGGGTAACGTAATCGTGTTGGGTCGAAAATCTCCGAACAGCCTGTATGATCAAGATACTGTCACTTTTGAGGCAGATACAGTCTATGACCAACGGGATGCAGAAGGTTTCATCAAACTAAATGCACTGCGCCTCAAGCTCTCAGGAAAACTACAAGGAAAATAACTGTGTTATGTGAATATTCTTCTTTTCCCTTATAATGCAGAACCGCTTCCTACCTGTTTTGCAACAAAACAAAGCAATTACCGCCCCTATGAACACCTAAAACCATCGGGAAAGTGATTTGGTCTTGTATGTCGAAGGCATAGGTTGACCGGCGACAGACCTGGTCTTTGATAAGCTTATAATTTCAATAGAAAAACCCATTTCCGCAATAATTTTCACAGCCACTTTTGTACATCGGCTAATTCTGATCATAGATCTGTCATCTTGACCCCCTATCCTTTATACCTTGACGAATGGCACCAAATTCAGGCTAATTTCCCAGTTAGAACACAAACAACCAAATAATTGCTCAATATTTTTTATGAAATTGACGAAGGTTTATAACCATGCCAGAAGGAATAAGTGAAGGCATTCATGCCACTACCACAGAATACCGGGATTTGGTACGAATTGATCTAGGTGACTACCTAGCAAGTGGCGGTTCCTCACTAGGTACCCTGCCCGAACAAATCCGGACAGCTTGCGAGAATGTCGGGTTCTTTTTTGTGATCAACCATGGCATTTCTGAAGACTTGATTGGGCGGATATTTGCTGAATCAAAACGTTTTCATGATCTGCCATTCGAAGATAAAACCGCGCTTTCAGTTAACCAAAACCAGCGGGGCTATATTGTTCCAGGTGCCACCAAAGTTAAGCATTCAACCTATAACAAAAACACCAAATTTGATACAAATGCGACAATGGTTTTTGCTTCAGAATATGGTGAAGATAATCCGCACAGGAGAGCTGGAAAAAGGTTCTATAGCGAGAACCAATGGCCAGACAACCTTCCGGGATTCAAAAAAACCGTCACTGAATATATAGAAACTTTGACTGGTTTGGGTAAAATGATGCTTCCCTTGTGGGCGGCAGCTTTAGAACTACCTTCAGAATACTTTGGCCCTTATTTTGAAAATAACTACACATATTTCCGTATGTCACACTACCCTCCTGTGCCGGAACTCGGCGATAACGAGTTTGGACTTGGTCCTCACGCCGATACTGGCTTCATGACCTTTTTACCCCAAGCATCTGTAGATGGGCTGGAAATACTTGATGTAGATGACAAATGGTTTCGCCCACCTAAAATGAATGATGCAATCCTTGTCAACACGGGACAATTTCTGGAGCGGTGGAGCAACAATCGATTCCGGGCAACTCCACACAGGGTAATCCCGCCGCGGGATGTAGACCGTTATTCAATTGCGTTATTTGTTAATACCGCATTTGAACCAACCTGCGAATGCCTGCCCACGTGTACTAACCCAGATAACCCTCCACAATATCCAACTGAGTCATACCACGAGTTTTACACATGGTATATGAACAACACCTACCCCCATTATGAAGAGTTTCACGACCCCGCAAATTCCTAGAAGGCTTATATGAGTGAAACTATGAAAGCCGCGGTAATTCACCAGTTTGGTGACACCAATCAATTTACAATTGAAGCGCGTCCGTTACCAATTCCTGGCGTTGGAGAAGTCCTGATTGAGGTCTATGCCAGCGGTGTCAACCCTATCGATTTGAAAACAAGGATAGGCCAGGGGGTTAGCCACTTTTGGACGGCAACTAATTTTCCAATCGTTCTGGGGTGGGATATCTCCGGCGTGGTTGTGGAGTCAAAAGCCCCAGAATTTAAAGTTGGTGACGAAGTCTTTGGTATGCCACGCTTTCCAGAACTCGCTGATGCTTACGCTGAATTTGTATCGGCACCTGCCAACGAACTCACAAGAAAGCCCCATAATATTTCACATATTGAAGCCGCCGCCATACCATTAGCTGCCTTAACAGCTTGGCAGGCCCTATTTGACACCGCTAAGTTATTGGCACATCAAACTGTTCTCATCCATGCGGGGGCAGGAGGGGTAGGTCATTTAGCCATTCAATTGGCAAAATGGAAAGGGGCTTCCGTTGTCTCTACCACCTCTAACCAAAACATTGCTTTCGTCACTAATTTAGGTGCGGAAAAAGTGATTGACTATACCTCGACCAACTATTGGGAAGTGTTGTCAAATATTGACGTCGTGTTCCACATGATTTCCCCCGATCTTCGGGAAAAAAGCTACCAAACCATGAAGTCAGGCGGGCATCTTATCTCCATTACCGGGCCCGTTTCACCGGAGGAACCCGCTGCTTATAACGTTAATGGCCAATTCATATCAGTCCGGCCCAACGGTAAACAAATTGCCCAGATTGCCGAATTACTCAGATCAGGAGATATTAAAGTTGAGATTGATGCATCCTACCCACTAAAAGACGTCGCCAAGGCACACAAACACGTAGAGGGTGGGCACACCAAAGGAAAAGTAGTGATCGATCTGAAATCATAGAAAACAATTCTATCAAATTTAATGTTCCTCCAAATTACTTTTGCATTTTCTGTGCTTTTAAGATTCTAGTTAGGGAAAATCTATGACCGCAAGTCCCCACCCGTACTCTCGTTAACGTTTGCGATGATTCTATTACAAACGCCATCAATTTCAGTCTCCGTTAACGTTGCCTTGATCGGCTGCATCACGACAGTGATGGCGATGGATTTTTTTCCGTCACCTATTCCGCCTCCAGAGAAAAGGTCAAAAATCCGCACTTCCGTGACCAGGTTTTTGTCGGCTGTTTGCGCTGCATTGATTACCGCCTCTGCGGCTATATTGTCGTCAACAATAAACGCAAAGTCTCGTTCAATGGATTGGTAGGGTGAGAGTTCTAACTTAGTCCGGGATGAAACTTTATCTGCTTTCAGTAATGGAAGAGCATCCAGGAACACTTCAAATCCTAAAATTCTGTCGTCCAGATCTAACTCTTTGACTATGGTAGGGTGTATCTCACCAAAATGGGCAAGGACCATTTTTGGTCCCAGTTGAACTGACCCAGATCGACCCGGATGGTACCACTTAGGTGTTTCCGTCGATACCTTCGTACTCGACATAGACACTCCAATTTTTAATAAAAGATCCATCACATCCGCTTTGACATCAAATATATCCAAACTACGAGGTGTTTCTGCCCAATTACGTGGTCCTGTTTTTCCAACCCGAACCCCGGAAATGGCCATGACTTGGTCACTCGGTGTCTCACCTAAAAATTGAGGTCCCAATTCGAATAGTGCACTATCGTTTGTCCCTCGATCTGCATTTTTTCTTATCGCAGAAATTAGATTAGGAAGGAGAGAAGGGCGCATGGTGCTGAGATCAGAGCTGATAGGGTTTACTAACTTCAAAGCCTCAGAAACCCCACCAAATAGGTCAGCATATTTTCCGGGTAAGAATGAAAAAGTGACTGCCTCCGTCATCCCGCGAGTGGCCAATACTCGTCGGGCTAATGCACGCTGCTCTTGAGACCAGTTGACAGATCCTGAAGGAACCGCTGTGTTAAGCCTCAATGGTACTGATGGAATGTTATCAAATCCGTTAATACGTAACACCTCTTCTACCAGGTCGGCCTCATCCATAACATCGTGGCGCCAAGATGGGACACAACAATCCCAGCCACCAATTCTATTATGTAGCTGAAAACCGAGAACGGTAAGAATGCGCTCAATTTCCTCGCGGGAAATATCAACGCCTCCCAATGCTTTAATACGGCTTTCCCGCAAGAAGTACTTGCGGCTGACATTCGGTATTTCACCCGCGATGACCATTTCACTGGCTTCACCACCACAAATTTGGAGGATTAGCTTACTGGCCAGTTCTGCTCCTGGCAATTGGAAGGCCGGATCAATACCACGCTCAAACCGGAACCGAGCATCGGATTGTAAGTTCAGTTTTCGGCCAGTCATTGCTGTTCTGACAGGATCAAAGTATGCTGCCTCGAGGAAAACATTGGTCGTCTTTTCGGTGCAACCCGACCTCTCTCCTCCCATAACGCCGGCTAATCCCTGTGCCATTTTTTCATCAGATATTACTATCATGCTGTCATCTAAGGCATAACCCTTGCCGTCAAGAGCAAGAATTTTCTCATCCGGATTAGATAAGCGCACATGGATATGACCTTCTAATTTGTCGGCATCAAAAACGTGTAAGGGTCTACCGTATGCAAAGGTGAGCAAGTTAGTAATGTCTACCAAAGAGGAGATTGGCCGAAGTCCAATGGAATATAATTTTTCTTGGAGCCATCGTGGGCTATCCCCGTTCCTTATACCCCTAAAGTAACGACCAACAAAATAAGGGCATAAATACCTATTCTCTTCATCAAAATCTAAATGCACATTGACTGGGCTTTGAAAACTTGCCGTTTGTGGCTCAATTTCAAGCGATTTTAATTTACCGATACCAGCTGCCGCGAGATCGCGGGCAATACCTCTAACGCCAAGACAGTCACCACGATTTGGCGTAATTCCAATTTCAAATACCGGGTCATTAAGGCCCATTGCTTCTGCAACAGGTATACCAACCGGGGTTTTGTCAGGTAATTCTACGATGCCTTCATGGTCGTCAGAAAGACCCATTTCCCGTTCACTCAATAACATACCATTGGAGTTCACACCGCGAATCTTAGATTTCTTCAGTGTGAGATCGGTGCCGGGTATATACATGCCATTGCCAGCAAACACTCCTTTCATCCCCGCGCGTGCGTTTGGTGCTCCGCATACTACGTCAACAATCTCTCTACCATTGTTGACTTGGCAAACTTGCAACCGGTCCGCATTGGGATGTTTTTCTGCTTTCTCCACATGCGCAACCACAAATTCCTTTAGGCGATCAGCGGGGTCATCCAGGTTTTCCAATTCAAGGCCAATCATGGTGAGTTTATCGGCAATTTCCCGAGGGGAAGCATTAGTCTCGAGCTCTTGCTCCAACCACTTCATGGAAAACTTCATTTGGAAGCTCTCCCTACAACTGTAGGTACATCCAGTGGCTGAAATCCATAATGCCTGAGCCAACGAAGGTCAGAATCATAAAATGTCCTAAGGTCCGGGATACCATATTTCAACATGGCTATGCGTTCTATCCCCATTCCAAATGCAAATCCTTGGTACCTACTAGAATCAATACCGCAGTTTTCTAGTACTTTCGGGTTTACCATGCCGGAACCCAAAATTTCCAACCAGCCATCACCGTGACCCATTTTTAGTGTTCCACCATCAAATGTGCAGCCAATATCCACCTCTGCAGAAGGCTCGGTGAAAGGAAAATAGCTGGGACGGAACCTAACGGGCAAATCTTCGACACCGAAAAAGGCTCGACAGAACTCGATCAAACAACCCTTTAAATGCCCCATATGGGTTGTCTCATCCACTAACAATCCCTCCACTTGGTGAAACATTGGTGAATGGGTCGCATCGTGGTCGCACCGGTAAGTTCGTCCAGGAACAATAATACGTATGGGCGGATTGGTACTTTGCATAGTGCGGATTTGGACCGGGCTCGTGTGCGTACGAAGTACCATACGTTCGCCATTCTTTTCTGCGTTCAAATAAAAAGTGTCATGTTCCTGACGGGCGGGATGATTGGGCGGAATATTGAGTGCGGTAAAGTTGTACCAGTCCTCTTCAATATCTGGCCCTTCCTCTACACTGAAGCCCATCTCACCAAAAATAGAAGTTACCTCATCGATAGTCTGGCTGATTGGATGTATAGATCCGGTTAGTTGAGGTCTGACAGGGAGTGAAATATCTATCGTCTCCTCGGCAAGCTGGGCTTCTATCCCGGAACTTTCAAGAACCCGCTTTTTCTTTTCGATCAAATCAAGGATTGTATTTTTTAGTTCATTTAATTTTTTACCAACCAACCTCCGTTCTGCTGGTCCTAATTGACCAAGTCCCTTCATTAGAAGGGTTATGCGCCCATTCTTACCAAGTTCAGAAATACGTATGGCTTCCAACGCGTCTAAATTTTCTGCCCTACTGACGGCACTCTCGACTTCATCTTTAAGTTTGTTGGTGTCTTCCATCTCTTTGTGTTCCATGACAGTGCAAACAACTGGCGCCCACTATCTCCAGCCTGGAATAATGTAACTCGCAGAGATATGCAATCTACTTGGAGAGAGCAGTTTGAGCTTGTTCTACCAAACTTTTAAATGAAAGTGGCTCACTAACCGCCAGATCAGACAGCACTTTACGGTCAAGATCAATCCCAGCTTTGTTTAAACCATTCATGAATTGAGAGTAAGTAAGACCGCTCAACCGTGCCCCCGCATTAATACGCTGAATCCAGAGAGACCGGAAATTACGCTTACGCACGCGGCGGTCCCGGTATGCGTATTGCATTGCCTTCTCAGACCGTTGCTTTGCTAGCCGGAAGTTATTCTTACTACGACCTTGGAAACCCTTGGCGCGGGCAATTATTTTCTTGCGCCGCGCACGGCTGGCTACTTTTCCTTGCGCTCGTGCCATGCCTAGTTACTCCGGTTATAAGGCATATAGGATTTGATAATACGGGAATCTGCTTTGCCAAGCATTCGAGTACCGCGGTTCTGACGTTTCATCTTTTTGGATCGTTTGCGCAGATTATGTTGCTTAAAAGCGAAGGATCCACGAACCCTTCCGCTTGCTGTCATTCTAAATCGCTTCTTGGCGCTGGATTTGGTTTTCATTTTGGGCATTTTATATCCTCTTGTTATCTTTTTTCGTATTCGAAAAAACTATTTGAGCAGGTAGGCTGCCCAGGGCGGTTACTTCTACACTTCACCCTGCCCGACCGCTCTCTGAAGCGCGGTTTTATAAGAGATTGGGACTAAGTTTACAAGGGATTAATAGCTCTAATTAGATGGAACAGACTAGATAACCAAGTATGCCCTTTTGAACAGGTGTAGATTTAGCTGGATCAATTAATCCAACGAGCTTTTACAAATTTGATTTTTAGCAATCCAAATTGCCACTTGTACATTTTAGAGAAACACTATGTCATCGTTGGAGTGGTCCACCCTACCTTAACTTGATTTTATTAGCATGGATAAACTTGAATCTTATAATCAATCTACTTAGAAAAAGTTGCCCATGGTAACTCATATTGAAAGGTGTTTTTAGATGGAACTCGGTTATTCAACAATTGCCCTACTGTTTCCGGCAATTCCTCTTATGTTTTTAGTATATTCAAATACATCGACCGCCGTGGGAGCTAGACTTAGAGAACTGTTCGAAGCAGTTTCACGCGGGGACGTCACTGGTGACGAGTATAATTCGAGTTAGTGAGGAAGCAGAATATCTGGCCAAACGCCTTTCTCTCCTGAGGTCCGCTCAGATGCTGTCAGGGTTAACCTTTTTGTTCAATTTACTAACTCTAGTCAGTATTTATTTGGAACAACAAGTGTTTGCCCAATACCTATTTGGGTGCGCCGTCATTATAATGATGCTTTCTATACTCCTCTACTTGATGGAAATATCCGCAACTGTTAGAGCGGTAGGCCTGATTTTAAACAAAATAAAATCAAGTTCGAAACCATAATTACAAGGGTATATCTTAATAAAATGTTTTTATACCGTAGCCTCTCAGAAGTGTTTAGCATATAGGACGTTTCTAATGTCTTTTTTTAACTCTTTGAGAAAAAAATCCGTAGCCATTCAAACCCTAGGTCACTCCCTTTCAAGGTGGCGGCAAAGTCCATGTCAATTGAACTAAAATATTTTCCAGACGCCTGCGTCCCGTGACTGTCACCCAAGCCCACTAGTTTACTGTGGCGCGAACACCATGGTCACCTGGCGACCCTCCATCTTGGGAAATTGTTCAACCTTTGCAATCCCCTCGAGATCTCCTTGAACTCGTTCAAGTAATTTAGCTCCAAGTTCCTGGTGAGCCATCTCTCGGCCGCGGAAACGCAATGTTACCTTAACCTTATCCCCATCGCCAAAAAACCGATTCATAGCTCTTATCTTGACCTGGTAATCATGTTCTTCAATATTTGGACGGATTTTGATTTCCTTGACAATAATCACGCTCTGTTTTTTCCGAGCTTCGCTTTTTTTCTTTTGAGCTTCGTATTTGTATTTGCCGTAATCCATAATCTTAGCAACTGGAGGGCGGGCATTGGGTGAGATCTCAACCAAGTCTAATCCCTCAGCAGCAGCTTGTTGAAAAGCTTCTTGGGTATCCGTGACACCAACGTTCTCGCCGCTTGAACGGATAAGTCTAACCTGAGATGATGATATGTCTTCGTTTACCGCCGGACCGTCCTTCTTGGGTTTGGCGTTCGTAGGTGGGCTTGCGATTTAACTCTCTCCTTGTTCCGGCCCTCTTCTCCAAGGGGACCGGGGATCTTGAAATCGCGCCTTATTGTCTTCCCTTAGAGAGATGAAGGTCTTTCTCCCATTAAAAAATGACTGCTAAACTGAGCATTCATCACTTAATCAGATAAAAGGCTCGGCATAGCTGCTTCCATTGCCAGTGTATCAACTGCCTGAGCGAGCGCAACAATTTCTTGTTCTTTGCCGCCTAATCTTCGTATCGAAACAGTACGGTTGGTCGCTTCTCGGGCGCCTACTACAAAAATTACGGGGACTTTGGCAACAGAATGCTCACGAACTTTGAAATTAATTTTTTCATTACGAACATCGGTTTCAGCCTTCAAGCTCACTGCTCGACAGGCTGCCACCACATCTTCCGCATAACTAGCCGCCTCATCCGTAATGGACGCTACTACAATCTGTAGCGGCGCCAGCCAAAGTGGAAATCGTCCAGAAAAATTTTCAATGAGTATACCAATAAACCGTTCAAAAGATCCCAAAATTGCGCGATGCAACATCACGGGCCGGTGTTTTTCTCCATTCATACCAATATAGCTGGCGTCGAGCCGTTCCGGCAGCACAAAGTCTACTTGTAGTGTGCCGCACTGCCAATCCCGACCAATCGCGTCTCGCAACACAAACTCCAGCTTGGGACCATAAAATGCACCCTCTCCAGGATTGAGTACGTAATCGTAATCTGCAGCCTCAACGGCCTCTTTTAGCGCGCATTCCGCACGCTCCCAAACCTCATCACTTCCGGCTCGAACCTGAGGTCGATCCGAATATTTTATTATCACATCCTCGAAACCAAAATCCTTGTAAATACTCATCAACAGGTCACAGAATATTTTAGTTTCAGACGTAATCTGTTCATTTGTGCAGAAAATATGAGCATCATCTTGGGTAAAAGCCCGCACCCTCATCAATCCATGTAGTGCACCTGAAGGCTCATTGCGATGACAAGAGCCAAATTCGGCCATACGATATGGCAAGTCCCTGTAACTCTTAATACCCTGACTAAATATCTGCACATGGCAAGGGCAATTCATCGGTTTGATTGCGAGCACTTTCTCTTCGTCCTCAGTAACAAACATACTTTCGCGAAACTTTTCCCAGTGACCGGAATCTTCCCAGAGAGTTCTATCCACAAGCTGAGGTGTATTCACTTCCACATAGCCAGCCCTCTCAAGCCTGATACGCATATATGACTGAACAGTGCGGTAAAGTGTCCAACCATTTGGATGCCAAAAAACAGCTCCCGCTGCTTCTTCCTGCAGATGAAACAAATTGAGTTCACGACCGATGCGGCGGTGGTCACGCTTTTCCGCTTCTTCAAGCATATGAAGATAGGCCTTGAGCTGTTTCTGGTCAGACCAAGCCGTCCCATACATACGCTGTAGCATCTCATTGTTGGAATCTCCGCGCCAGTAGGCGCCCGCTAGTTTCATCATTTTAAAAGCTTTTGGCAGTTTACCAGTAGAAGGAAGGTGAGGCCCCCGGCAAAGATCCAACCAATTACCTTGTCGGTAAACAGAAACTTCCTCATCTTCGGGTAAATCGTTAATTATCTCTGCCTTATAAACTTCACCCTTTGATAAAAAATGATTAGTCGCTTCATCACGATTCCAAATTTTGCGCTCTATCGGCAAATCCTGATCAATAATTTCAACCATACGGTTTTCAATAACCTCGAAATCATCTGATGAAAATTGATTTTCCCGAGCAAAGTCGTAATAAAAGCCATTTTCAATAGTGGGACCGATTGTAACCTGAGTGTCTGGGAAGAGCTCCTGCACGGCTTGAGCGAGAACGTGAGCTGTATCGTGACGGATTAGTTCAAGAGCGTCTTCATCTTTTAACGTTACCACGGAAAATTCACCATCTTCGTAAATTTCCGTTTTCAAGTCGCGAAGTTCACCATTAAAACGTATGGCTAGAGCCGCATTGGCAAGTCCAGGCCCAATTGCCATAGCTATTTCTAATCCAGAAACGGCCATAGGAAATTCTCGTAAAGATCCATCGGGAAGTGTCAATTTAATAATTTTTGGATTCTGTAACGATTTCCGCATATTCTTATCTCAGACTCAAAACCAAAAAAACCCTCCCAATTCAACCAGGAGGGGACAAAAATTTTATACAATTATCTCGGAAAATGTCACGCTTGCTCTCTCACCGCGCCAGCTTTTTCCGCAATAGCTAGGCATTTTGTCACCACAGCGTTCCTTATAACAGTAATACCAGTGTTTTTGTCAAGCTGACTGAGTATTCCATAAAACCCTTGCAACGTCCTCCACATATAATGTCGCCAAGTCTTGGCGACGCAAAATAGTAACCTTTGAGCCGCGTTGCGCGCAAAGGGTTGGATCTGAGGCGGCAGAGTAGAGAACCACTGAAGGACAACCTTGGGCGCTGAACAAATGCATTGGACCATTATCGTTGCCGATCGCGTAAGTTGCCCGTCGAGAAAGTACAAACAATTCCTCTAAAGATGTTTGGCCAGCTAGATTATATCCTTCCTCTAGGTCATCGGTGATCTTATCCCCAATTTCTGCCTCTGCAAGTGTTCCAATTACTATGGGTTGAATACCCTCACGCTCTAATAGAGACGCCAGCTTTTTAAAATATTCAATGGGCCAGCGTTTGGCGGGTCGATGAGCAGCTCCACCTGGAACTAAGAGAGCATAGGGGTTCCGAATTTGAAAACGGGAAATATCACCGTTTACCCATGAGAAGTCTGGATTAGGCGGGTGAGCAAGACCTCCCATAACCAATTGCTCAGCCTGACGATCTATAGTATGCATTGAGTTCCTGTTCGAATTCGAATGAGGATGCGAACATCCTCTGGCTATCCCTGACCACTCCGGCGCCTTATTTGGCCAGAATAATTTGAAATACAAATTACTTCGATCAGAAGTCTGCAAATCATATACCCTCTGGAATCCGCCGTCACGAAGCCGGGCTCTAAAACCGAACCAACTAACCACGTCAATAATTTTTGGCCTTTTATCAACCCACACCTCGTTAAACCAAGGGGACTTTGCAGAGAACTCCGCAAAAGGCATAGATGTCAAAAGGGTTATAGATGCCCTATTGTGGTGTGCTCGAATTGCTGAAAAGGCCCCACCCGCCTGAATAAAATCACCGAGAGCACCTAATTTTATGACGAGAATATTTTGGCTCACGACTAACTTGGAGAACTTAGCTTAGAAAATTTGGGTCCCAGGAGTGCATTGTAAACTTCAAGTGTTTTGTTGCACATATTTGATTTAGAATATTTGTTTCGGATATGTTGTATGGCCTGTTCAGAAAACACTTGCCGTTCCTTTGCAGTTTGTACCAGGGCCCTATTGATTATTGATCCTAGAGCCTTTGCATCTCCCGGCGGCGTTAGCCACCCCGTTTCACCATCGACTACTGTCTCCCGTGC
>PTLH01000021.1 GCA_002938035.1 Alphaproteobacteria bacterium MarineAlpha3_Bin6 | reverse complement strand
AATAAATTGTGTTATCGGGTTGAAGAACTATAGCGGAATCAATCAACTTAATTGCACCAATTGGATCCCCTTTTAAAAAAAGAATTATTCCCAAACGATGACGGGCTGGGGCGCAAGTAGGGTCAAATTTCAATAATTTATTATAAATTATTTTTGCTTGTTGCGTCTGACCCGCTTTTTGATATTTAGCACCTATCGCTAGTAGCTCGCCTTGCATCGTAAGAGAAGTATTAGGAGAATTAGGAGTGTGCTGAGCCTTCAGCAACTTGCATAAATAAACCGCGAAATTAATATCGACCAAACTAAAAACTAAATTATTATTGTAGATCATGTAATCCGACGTCGAAGCTCATCTTATTAGTTTTGCATTATTTCATAGAGAGACCTTACAAATGGTAAATACCGAAAAGGATTTCGAGAGAAAAGAACTAGGAGCAGCAGTGGCTAAGTGCCTTATTGATATAAAGGCAATCAACTTCCGACCACAAGATCCTTACAAGCTGACATCCGGTTGGGCCAGCCCCGTTTATATCGACTGCCGTAAGGTTATCGCTCATTTGCCGCAACGGCGTACCATAATCAAAATGGCGGTCGATCTCATAACACGTGAAATTTCTAATCCCATCGACATGGTGGCAGGTGGTGAGACCGCCGGAATACCTTATGCTGCCTGGATCTCTGAAGCGCTTTCAAAACCCATGCTTTATGTCCGGAAAAAACCCAAGGGCTTTGCCCGTATGGCTCAGATTGAAGGTGACATGCCTCAGAGTAGCAGTGTTTTGCTTGTAGAGGACTTAGCAACGGATGGTGGAAGCAAAATTACATTTATAGAAGCGTTAAGAGAGGCGGGCGGCATGGTAACAGATGTATTTGTCGTTTTTTATTATAGTGCCTTTCCAGGAGCTGAAGCCAATATGGCCAAAGCCGGCGTCAGAATGCATTACCTTTGCGACTGGTGGGACGTAATAGAAGTCGCTGAATCCGGCGGATATTTTACTACCAAAGAAATTGATGACGTAAAAGAATTCTTGGACGATCCATTGGGTTGGTCTGCCTCCCATGGCGGCAAGTAAATATTAAGGTTAGGTTCCCTTTCTATCACCATGAGTAGCAGTAAAGTCCGCGATAGCTCGCTTTAGCTCCGCAAGTTCTTTACAGGTAGATGGGCAGAGCTTTTCTAGTTTGGCCAGGTTTTCATTTGCCCCTGATAAATTTCCAAGTTTTAGAAAAAGCTCACCTTGATACTCGAGGGCACCTTTGTGATCAGGGTTAATAGAAAATACTTGTTTATAAGACGACGCAGCCAAATCCAATTTACCAATCTTACGATAAGAGAAGCCAATATAGTTGTGGGCGTCCGCGTTCTTCGGTTCTTGAGCAACTACTTTCTTTAATAAGCGTATAGCTGTTTCAAATCGACCTGAGTAAACCGCGGACTTACCATCGGCAAAATCCTTTTTTGCTGGATTTGAAGTAGTATCATCTTGGTTACCCATGGAACGAACATGGGTCACGTCAATCATCAAAAAAGCAGTAAGTAAAGTAACTACCGCCAACAATTTCATCATATTTTCCTTAAGTGTTCCCTGTGGTGCGCATTATGCACTTAAACATATCCTAAAAAATTCAATAAAGTAGTCCTTATGTATCTAGAGCACTCGAAATTGAAATCAACTGTTTTATACTAATAAAGGAAATTTGTGTCTTATGATAATGCCTGAACTATGACGTGCCTTTTGAATTCAGATTCAATTGCCGAACTCGACCGGCCTAGCTACACTAAGTTATAAACAAACCTATTCTCCAACGTTAATAACAACCCAAAACGTAATAGCAGCAGCTAAGTGCAAAAAGAAAAATCCATTCAGACAACCAATAAAATTAATCCAGAGCAAGTAGTCTCTGCTGATAATTTGTTGTATCTCGTTGCCGAGATTTGCGACGAGTTGCATCCTGGGCATAATTTTAGAAGCTCAATTTCTCTGGATAGTGCACTCGATACAGAACTCGGGTTAGATAGTCTTTCCAGAATGGAACTTGTCCATCGTATTGAAAACAAATTTCAAGTGTCTCTGAGCGATAGAGCATTAACATTGATGGAAACACCAAGAGATTTTCTTCGGGAACTGGAAGGGCTAGGAAGTCGCAAAAATATCAAGCTAAATGTTAACCTAGGTAAAGCTGAACAATTTGAAACGACCATAACGGACCCTAATCCCCATAACGCCAAAACCCTCAACGAGATTCTCACATGGCAATCCGAGCATAATGCTTCCATACCACACATCCATATTTTGGGAGAAAATGAACAAACCGAGGTTATTACCTATTCTGATCTTTTTACCGATGCCCGGGAACTCGCTACGGGACTTCTCGTAAACGAACTTTTGCCAGGCGAAACGGTACTTCTAATGCTTCCAACAAGTCGAGAATATTTTGTAAGTTTTTTCGGTGTACTTTTTGCAGGTGGTGTACCGGTACCTATTTATCCCCCTACGCGGCCCAAACTACTTAAAGACCATATCAATCGCCAAACAAAGATCGCAAATAACGCTAAAGCGGTCATGATGATCACGATTGATGAAGCGATACCCCTCTCTATTTCTCTGGCCAACCAGGTTCAGAGTATTCGTCGTATAACGACATGTGCAAATCTGGTTGAAGACGCTGAAAAAGGTATATTACCGATACCTGCACCAAAGGATACAGCATTTATACAATATACCTCCGGCAGCACTGGTGACCCAAAGGGTGTTGTACTAAGCCATGAAAACCTGATTTCCAATATTCGCGCCATGGGTAATTTTCTTCAAGTAGGCCCTGATGACGTATTTGTAAGTTGGCTACCCCTATACCATGATATGGGTCTAATTGGTGCGTGGCTTGGGAGCCTCACATTTGGCATGCCTCTTATTATTATGAGCCCATTAAGCTTTCTTAACCGACCGCAACGCTGGCTTAAGGCAATTGATAGATATAAAGGTACAATTTCTGGAGCACCGAACTTCGCCTATGAGGCATGCTTGGCACGTATCCGAGAGCAAGATATTGAGGGCCTAGATCTTTCGAGTTGGCGTGTGGCTTTTAATGGTGCTGAACCTGTACAACCCAAGACGATTGAAAAATTCTGCGACAAGTTCGGTGCTCATGGCTTTGATTGTAATTCAATGATGCCGGTCTATGGGCTTGCCGAAAACTCCGTCGGACTCGCTTTCCCAACGCCTGGAACTGGACCGAAATTTGACCGCATTAATAAAATAATCATTAATAAATCCAAACGAGCCGTTCCCGCCGATTCAAACACCCCAGAAAACGATGTTCTCAATGTTCCATCCTGCGGACAGCCCTTGCCAGGGCACCAAATCAGGGTGGTTGATGGTACCGGGGAGGAAGTACCAGAACGTTGCCAAGGGCTAATTCAATTTCAAGGTCCGTCTTCTACATCTGGATATTATAGAAACAAAAGTATGACAAAAAAATTATTTGATGGATACTGGCGTAATTCTGGCGATCTCGGTTACCTTGCCAATGGTCAAGTATTTATATTAGGCCGTGAGAAGGATGTGATAATTCGAGGAGGAAGAAATATTTACCCTTCAGAGCTAGAAGCTGCGATAGGAGCATTAGATGGGATTCAACTTGGCAATGTAGCTGTTTTCGGAAGCCCCGACCCAGAGACTGGATTTGACCGACTTATAGTTATGGCAGAAACCCGCATACAAACAGAAGAGAGAATTTTAAATCTAAATAAATCCATAATGGCTCTTTCTTCAGACCTGACAGGCATTGGACCCGATGAGATTGTACTGGTTCCCCCTCGTTCTGTTCCTAAGACCTCTAGCGGCAAAGTGCGTAGGCACGCCGCCCAAGCATTATACGAGATGGGTATTACTGGCGAATTAACGATTGCTGCAAAATGGCAGTCATTGATGCTACCCCTAAATGGTGTAATCCATAAATGCCATGATTATTATCAAACAATGCTAAGCTGGACTTATGCGACTTATGTTTGGTTAACGGTTATTTTCCTGGCTCCAATGGTATGGCTAGTAGTCACTTTAGGTCCATCAATTGGTATGCGTTGGACATTTTTGAAAATGGCTCTTGCCACTTTATTATACCTCACGGGTATCCGCCTCTCGGTGGAAGGCAAAGAAAATCTTAATTCTGAAGAACCTGTAATATTTGTTGCTAATCACGCTAGTTATATAGATGGCGCGGTATTGATTTGTTCTCTTCCGGAACGATTACGTTTCGTTGCAAAGGCCGAACTCCGGGGCAACTTCTTTTCTCGATTGTTTTTGACCAAGTTAAATACTCTTTTCGTAGAGCGGTTTGACGCCAAGCAAAGTATAAAAGATTCAACTCGTATAACTGATAACCTTTTGGATGAGGGTAATCTCGTCTATTTTCCTGAAGGCACGTTTACTCGAATGCCGGGTCTCCTTCCTTTTCATATGGGAGCTTTTACGGCGTCTGTGGATACAGGTGTTCCTATTATCCCTATCGTATTGCGTGGTACACGTTCCATACTTCGGGATGGCACCAAATTACCAAGACTAGGCTCCGTTAACGTAAAAATCCTAGAGCCTATAAGTCGTAAAACAGGCTCAGTTTCCGATCGATGGAGAAATTCATTATCTATTCGAGATCAAGTTCGGGAAATAATACTCACGAATTGCGCTGAACCCGATTTATCACGTGAAATGGTGTTTCCGGTGCTATCCAACAAAAGAATTAACCATGGATAAGTCCTGACTCGTATCCATCAAATATTCACGAACCCCTTTCTGCTCTTGACGTCTCTATCCAAAGCCAAATCACCAACCTGCTAATGGACCTTAAAAAGAAGAAGAATTTGATATACTTGTTCATTAGACACGACTTGTAGGTCTTCTCGCATGTAGTTGATAAAGTTATTGTCATGTACAAGGGGCATGTAGTCGAATCTAGGGTCGCCGAATCGGTTTTTCGCTCCGCCCCTACACCCATATACCAATTTATTGATCTCCTCGAGATCTGAATGGGGCAAGAATAAATGCCAGTTGTGTGCTCAACGGGTGGTAAACACTGAACCTGAAAACGACAAAAACTTTGCATGCTTATTTTACAACCACTGTCATAAAGCCTTGGAAATCTGCCATTTTCAGATACCTTCACCCAACTCTGAAAGCTTTCTCACTGACGAACATTTGGCTAAGTGTCACTTTCCAGGACTCATTCAACCCAAAATGCAGAATTCTTCATAACAGCTTGATTCGCAACTATGATTGCAAGTTCTTAATTAAATGCTGTATATTTTTTGTGTGAATGTGCAATAACGGCTAAAATTGTTAAAGTCTATTAACTATGCGTAATTAGAGGATAGCACATGGCGGACAATCCGAAGGTGAAATTCGATAACAAACGCGAAATGGATGCTGCTGCTTTTTCTCAGGCGGCGTATGTGCTTGACCAAGCACGACAAAAACTTGGTGATCTAGATGCCTGTGAGAAAGCTCTGACCTACAATCAGTTATTATGGTCAATTATTCAAGCGGATGTTGCGGAGGGCAAGAATGAGCTGCCGGATGAATTGAAGGCAAATTTGATGAGCTTGAGTATATTTGTCGATAAACAGACTACGAAGGCCTTGGCCAAACCTTCGGAAGAGATATTTGATAGCCTGATCAACATTAATCTAAATATTGCTGAGGGTTTAATGGAAGGACAATAGTGATGGAAAAACATGCGTAGATAGGGTTTATAACTTACTGGCGCTGTTATGGTTAGAGCCCGTCCTTTTTTAGGCGGGTTTTTTGTTTGCCCGTAAAAAGGTAAACCCATTATAACATTTCTGATTCATGAAATAACCATGAAAAAACAAAAGATTATTCCTGTTATACTTTCTGGCGGAATTGGTAGCCGGCTGTGGCCTTTGTCGCGCGCGCTCTATCCAAAACAACTCCAATCCCTGGTTTCGGATAAAAGTCTACTCCAGGAAACCGTTATTAGATCTTCAGGCACGAACTTTGATTCCCCACTCGTTATTTGCAACGAAGAACACCGCTTCATTGTCGCCGAACATATTCGGGAAATTAATGTTATCCCGAGAGCTATTATTCTCGAGCCAGTCGGCCGCAATACTGCCCCTGCAGCTGCTGTAGCCGCAATCTTCTCAGAACAGATTTGTGAGGACGCGCTTTTGCTCGTTTTACCTTCTGATCACGTTATCAAAGATCCCGACGCGTTCCTTGAAGTAATACTAACTGCTAAAAAAGCGGCGACACGGGGGCAAATTGTGACCTTGGGCACACCTATATTGAAACCAGAAACCGGTTACGGATACATCCAGCCTGGAAATGAGTTAGCCGATGCATCCGGTTGTTATAAAGTATCCAATTTTTTTGAGAAACCTGATGAGGTATTTGCTACCAAATTTTTTAACTCCGGCGATTACTTTTGGAATAGTGGTATATTCATGTTCTCAGCCAAATGCTACTTAAGTGAATTAAAGAAATTTCACCCAGAGGTAACTCAATTAACCCGCACTGCTGTCGAAAAAAAATTGAGTGACTTGGAATTTGTTCGTCTAGATAGCGACACATTTGATAAAAACCCGGCCATTTCTATCGATCATGCGGTAATAGAAAAATCGGATAAGGTCGTCATGGTGCCGGCGCATATGGGTTGGAGCGATGTCGGTTCATGGGATACACTTTGGGCAATTTCAAACCAAGACGATCATGGTAACGTCATGTTGGGAGATGTGATTACGGAGCAGGTTCAAGGCTCCTACATTCGTTCCGAAAATAAATGCGTAGCGGCGTTAGGCCTTAAGAATGTCATCGTAGTATCAACAGACGATGCCGTCCTCGTCGCTGGTAAAGAGCATGCCCAACAAGTCAAGGGTCTAGTAGAGAGATTAAATGCAAGAGGCTCAAAACCGAAAATCTCTCGCTCTAAAATTCATCGGCCATGGGGCTGGTATCAATCTTTGGAATTTGGCGAGAAATTCCAAGTTAAACTTATCAATCTATCGCCAGGCGCCAAAATCAGCTTACAGCGCCATCAACACCGAGCGGAACATTGGGTAGTGGTGGCAGGAATAGCCACGGTCACAAGGGAAGATCAGGTGCTTGAACTCCGAGAGAACCAGTCCACCTTTATATCCGCAGGCGAAATACATCGGCTTGAGAACAACGCTGATGTTCCTCTACAAGTTATAGAAGTTCAATCGGGCGAATATCTTGGAGAAGACGACATCGAACGATTAGATGACCAATATGGTCGGGTTTAAAATAGAATAAACATTAACTTGGAGAAGCGAATGTCTAGCATACCTAACTCCATGGCTGCTCGCGATATTGCCAGTTATTTGCATCCCTATACAAACCTAAAATCCCATATCCAAACTGGTCCTCTAATCATCACCAGCGGTAAAGGGGTTGAGGTATTTGATGAGGAAGGGAAAACGTATATTGAAGCTCTCTCCGGACTGTGGTGCACGTCTCTGGGTTTCAACAATGAGCGGTTGGTAGCAGCAGCAACAAAAGCGCTAAATAATTTACCTTTTTATCACGGGTTCGGCGGCAAGTCCCATCCGCCTGGCATTGAACTAGCTGAGAAACTTTTGGGGATTTCTCCTGTCCCTATGTCTAAAGTATTCTTCGCCAACTCTGGCTCGGAGGCCAACGATACGGCGATTAAAATTATATGGTATGTAAATAATGCCCTTGGGCGGCCTGAAAAAAAGAAAATTATCTCCCGTCAAAAAGCTTATCATGGGGTAACCATTGCTACGGCCAGTATGACTGGGTTACCCAATAATCATATTGATTTTGATCTCCCCATCGATAGGGTGATCCATACAACTTGCCCTCACTTTTACCGATTTGGTTTGGAAGGTGAAAGCGAAGAGCAATTTGCAACTCGCTGTGCTTCCGATCTTCGCAAACTCATTGAACAAGAAGATCCAAACACTATTGCCGCTTTTTTCGCCGAACCAGTCATGGGAGCGGGTGGTGTAATTCCACCTCCCAAGACATACTACGAAAAAATCCAGCCAATACTAAAAATATTTGATATTCTTTTTGTTGTTGACGAAGTGATTTGCGGATTTGGCCGTACCGGTAACATGTTTGGAACAGAGACTTTCGATCTTAAGCCTGATATGATCACCGTTGCAAAGGCTTTATCGTCGGGATATCTGCCCATTTCAGCCCTGTTGATTAACGAGGATCTTTTCCAAATAATGGTTCTCGAAAGTGAAAAAATAGGAATTTTTGGTCATGGTTTTACCTATGGTGGGCACCCCGTTCCATGTTCGGTCGCGCTAGAAACCCTAAAAATTTATGAAGAAATTGATATCATCGCACAAGTTAAAAAGGTGTCACCAATCCTACAATCTGGACTTGAAAGGTTTTCTGACCACAGTTTGGTCGGAGAAGTCAGAGGTGTTGGCCTTCTGGGCGCATTAGAGCTGGTTAGAGATAAAAGCAATAAAGATCCTTTTGACCTAGTGCAAGGCGTTGGGCAATACCTCGTGAAAAGATGCCAAGAAAATGGTCTCATCACTCGGGCGTTAGGTGATACCCTCGCATTTTCTCCACCCTTGATAATTAACAAAAATGAGATATCACGGATGTTAAATATTGTAGAAATTTCTTTGGACGAAACCGCCGCCTGGATTGACCAAAATCCGCCACCTATATAATTCGGGCAAAAAAGGCTTGGCAATTGACACTTTTTCGCCAATTTATACTATGCGATACTTTCTAAGGGTCATTAACAATTAAGACATTTAATCAATTAGGTTGCTATGAACTACGAAGAGTTTTTTTCTGAGCAGGTAGACGCTCTTCAAAAAGAAGGTCGCTACAGGGTCTTTGCGGATCTAGAACGTGAAGCCGGTAGCTTTCCATCAGCCAAGAACTATCAGGCGGGTGGTGCAACTGATATCACAGTATGGTGCTCAAACGATTATTTGGCTATGGGACAGAACCCTGTTGTTATTGATGCTATGCACAATGCCCTGGACAAAAGTGGCGCCGGAGCAGGTGGCACCCGCAATATTGCCGGAACAAACCACTTCCATATTTTACTCGAACAAGAGTTAGCCGATTTACATAATAAAAAGGCTGGTTTAATTTTCACTTCTGGTTATGTCGCAAACCTGACCACACTCAGTACAATTGGTCGAATGCTACCTAATTGTGTAATTGTCTCTGACGAAATGAACCATAATTCCATGATAGCTGGCATCCAACACTCTCGCTCGGAAAAGAAAATATTTAAACACAACGATTTACAGGATCTCGAGGCGAAGCTTAAAGAAATAGGGACCAACCGACCAATTCTGATTGCCTTTGAATCCGTATATTCAATGGATGGAGATATTGCCCCTATCAAACAGTTTCTTGACCTTGCCGACAAATACAACGCCCTTACGTTTATCGATGAAGTGCACGCCGTGGGCCTTTATGGAGAACGGGGAGCGGGAGTAGCCGAACGCGAAGGATTGATGGATCGCATTGATATTATTCAAGGTACTCTGGCTAAGGGCTTTGGTGTAGTTGGTGGTTATATAGCGGGTTCGGAGGCTCTCTGTGATTTTATCCGATCATATGGTGACGGATTTATATTTTCCACTTCGCTTCCACCGGCAGTCGCTGCGGGTGCTTTAGCAAGCGTACGCTACGTCAAAGAGCACAACGAGTTGCGGGTTCAACACCAGGAAAGAGCAGCGAGACTCAAGAAGCGGTTTATAGATTCTAGGATTCCAGTAATGCCATCCATTACACACATTGTGCCCGTTTTAGTGGGGAACCCCGTACTTTGTAAGCAAGCTAGTGATGAACTTCTCTTCAATCATGGTATTTATGTACAACCGATCAATTATCCCACTGTCCCCAGGGGTACCGAGCGACTACGTTTTACACCAACACCCCTCCATAATGATCAACTTATGGATAAATTAATCTCTGCAATGAAGGAAGTTTGGGGTCAACTCGGGTTAAAGGTTGCCGCCTAGGGATTGGCTCCACTATCTGAGATTAGATTTTTTCAACGGTATATATACTAGCAGTCACGAATTGAGCAATGACCGCAAAAGGTGGAGAGTGCCTTCAGCAAATCGCAACATATTGCTTTCCCTATTGTCGCTTCCCGTCTCCAAGATAGCACTCTTGTTTTCAGGGCCTGCCGCGGCCATGGCCGTATGCCCGGCCGGATCACCATAGGAATTTCCTGTGGGGCCACTCGCCCCCGTCTCACCAAGTCCCCACGTTGCACCAAGCTGATCACGGATAGTTTCTGCTACGAGAGCAGCATACTCTTCAGTTGCCGCACGCATGCTCACTTCATTTTCCGAAAAGCCTAACAGTGCTCGGCGGGCTTCCCGAGTGTAAATTACTCCACCACCCAAGAAATATAAAGAAGCACCAGGAACAGATAAAAGCGCTGCAGAAATCAAACCACCCGAAGACGATTCCGCGACTGCAATCGTTTCTTTTTTTGATTTTAGATGCGCTCCAATTTCATTTGCCAAAACCAACAAAGGTCGAGTTTTTTCAAACATAATTTCAGCTCTTTCAATTACCGGGGTCAACAAGCTATACAAACAAAAAGGCATTCACCACTCATGCAGTGACGCGCTCTGGCAATTGACTAGCACTTTATTATGACCAACGAAACCAAACTCATCAAAGTCAACGGGATCAGTCTTGAAGCCAAGTGGGTTAACGCCCGTTCACATCAAAATGATAGGGTTATGGTCTTTCTTCATGAAGGTTTAGGCTGCGTGAGCATGTGGCGGGATTTTCCACAAAATCTTTCGAACCTCACTGGGCTGTCTTCCTTTGTTTATAGCCGCCAGGGATACGGAAAATCTGACCCAGTGCCACTGCCCAGAAATTTGGATTTTATGCACGCTGAAGGATTGGATGTTCTACCAAATATTCTCGATGTTGAGGGTATCAATCGTGCAATTCTTGTTGGCCACAGCGATGGCGCCTCTATTGCTTTGATTAATGCAGGCGGTGCCCGAGACTCAAGGATAGAGGCATTGGTGTTGTTGGCTGCGCATGTGTTTAACGAAGACATTACCGTTAAGAGCATTAAGGAAGCAAAAAAAGCCTTCAAAATTAGGGACTTAAGGGAGAAACTCGCCAAATATCACGGCACCAATGTGGACTGCGCTTTTTGGGGATGGAACGATATTTGGCTCGCTCCAGAGTTTAAAGAATGGAATATTGAAAGTTATCTGGCGAATATAATTCTACCGTCCCTAGTCGTTCAAGGTGAAGACGACCAATACGGAACAAGCGCCCAAGTTAATGCTATCCAGACGGGGATAGGACCCGAGGCCAAAGTAAAGATAATTCCCAATTGCGGGCATTCTCCACAAATTGAGCAAAAGGATATTACCTTGGAAGTCATCGCACGCTTTATAGAAACTCTTTCAAACAACAAATAAAATATGTACGCAGATAATTCACTTACCCCACGGGAAACAATAAGACTATGCGCGCTCGGAACACTTGCCCAACAACCAAGGGGAGAAGCGATGACGTATGACGACCTCGTTTCTTCCGTTCGTCATTTTGTCAGCCGAATAACCGGACCATCTTTGGATCTAATGGGGGAATCGATTGAACTCCTCCGGTACGAGGGCTTAATTAAAATTTTAGACCGAGGAGATACCCCAAATCCCCCCATGATTATCACAAGCGAAGGACATGCTGTTCTAAATACACTTCTACTTGCTAATATCCGCTCCGGAAGCAGCGAACTCAATAAACTTATCACAGCCCTGAAATTTCGTTTTCTTCATCTACTTCCTATTGAAGATCAAATGGTACAAGCAGACGATTTTTTAGAACTTTGCGAAACCGAACTTGTTCGTCTTAATGACCTACTGAAATACCACGAAAACGATTATGGATATCTAGTCGAATGGCTAACAAATGATATTGAATGGCTAAACTCTCGAATAGAATGGCTGATTGTTTTCCGGGCCCAGTTGGGTAACAACGAATAATAAAATCAACGTTAAAACATGTGCTGACCACCGGTTACCCAAATTTCAGTACCAGTGACATATTCTGACATCTCCGAACACAGATAATAAATAGTGCGGGCTACATCCTCTGGAGTACCCAACCGGTTAAGGGGTATACGGGGTATTAGCATTTCATATTCCGGTTGGATCATCTCGGTAGCAATTTCTCCAGGGGCCACGGCATTGACACGAACTTGCAAGCCTGAGAACTCATTAGCCATTTCTCTGGTAAGAGCTGAGAGAGCCGCTTTAGAAGTGGAATAGGCCGAACCAGCAAAAGGATGAATTTTATGGCCGGCGATGGAAGTTACATTTATTATTGAACCTTTCCCTTTAGCAAGTGCAGAAGCAAACCCTCTACCTAATTTTAATGGTACAAAAAAATTGAGCTCAAATACGTCATGCCATGCACTAATATCACCATTGAGACATCCAAGTCGCTCAGAATTATGGGACTTTGGCGAAACTCCTGCATTATTCACCAAAGCTTGAAGTGGATTGCCAGCAAGAATATCATTTGCCATGTCGAGAAAACTGGATAACTCTTCTTCATCAGAGAGGTCGATCTTCAGGTGTCCAAGGCAGTGATTGTTGTCGATAATGTCCTTGGGTGCATCGGAACGAGAACAGGAAATAATACGCCACCCTCGATCCAAAAAATAAATAGCAGTCGCGTAACCGATACCCTTGCTCGTTCCCGTAATAACGGCTGTATTTAAATCCTTGCGCAAATTCATAATTACTTAAAGGCCATCGCGACGTTCCTCCACGCCTTCAGGATCTTGATGGATCAGGACTTCAGTAGACGGAAAAGCTTCTTCCACTTTATACATAACTTCATCCGCAATTTGGTGGGCCTCCACAAGCGTGAGCTCGCGGCTCATCTCAAGATGTATCTGAATAAAAGAGTATCTTCCGGATCTTCGGGTTCTCATATCGTGTATATCGTGCACCTTAGGATGAGCCATTGCTATCTCTCTAATTTTTATTCGTTCTTCATCTGGAAATTCCCTATCCATCAAATCGTCTAGAGATTTGATCGCAATTTTCCAAGATCCAAAGCCCATATAGATGACTATTACACCTGCGAATAACGGATCCGCCACTAAAAAACCGCCGTAGGAAGATAATATTAGGCTCATGATTACGGCTATATTGACCAAAACATCTACACGATAGTGGAATGAATCAGCTTGAATTGCGATTGAACCGGTTTTCCTGACCACATAGGCCTGAAATAAAACGAGTATAGAGGTAAGCAGAATAGCGAAAACCATGACCCCTATTCCAAACTCACCGTTGTCAATAGCCCTTGGATTGAACAATCGGTCTATTGCCTCAAGCATTACAAATACACCTGAACCAGCGATGAAGGCTGCTTGTGCCAACCCCGCAAGGGCTTCAGCCTTTCCATGGCCAAATCTATGTTCTCTATCTGCTGGCTGAAGAGCATGGTAAATCGCAAACAAATTGATCAGGGATGATCCGGCATCTAACAAAGAATCAACCAAAGACGATAATAAGCTGACCGATTCTGTCGCAAGCCAAGCCCCTATTTTTACAACAATCAAAATCGCGGCTACGGTAACCGAAGCATACGTCGCCAACCGCATAAGTTTGGCCATTTGATTGCTGGACTCTAAATTTATGGAGGTCTCAACCTGCGGCATTTTTTATACTCCATCCCCTTACATCACAAAGCCGGGTTACTCCGAAATTACCTCTACGTTGGATTCAAGGATAAAGCCTTTGGCTTTTCCACCCTTCGCCGGAATAACTATACACGATTCTATCATGCAATCGAAACTTACGTTCTTGCCAAAACTCGATTCGCTCAGGATAAACACGATAGCCTTGCCAGTCTTTAGGTCGGGGTACTTTGCCAACGTTAAACTTTGCCGAATAGGCTGCTATTCTTTTTTCAAGTTCGAAACGCCCCTCTAAGGGCCTCGATTGCTTTGAAGCCCATGCTCCAATTTGACTCCCACGAGTGCGAGTAGCAAAGTAATCATCCACTTCCTTTCGGCCGACGTTCGAGACGGGTCCATCTACCCTGACCTCTCGCAACAACGACTTCCAATAAAAACACAACGACGCTCTTGGATTTTGAGATATTTCGATACCTTTACGGCTCTCAGAGTTAGTGTAGAACGAGAACCCGCGTTCATCGACGTGTTTTAATAAAACCATTCGAACCGATGGTACACCACTGGCGTCAGCTGTAGCTAACGCCATGGCTGTAGGGTTGACATTTTCAGATTTGTCCGCCTCTGCTAACCATTCTTTGAACAACGAAACGGGATCTGTGGGATAGGGAATCAACTCATCTGTCAAAAAATTACTCTATGCCAGAGGACAAGGAAGCTCGGGCCAATCCAATAATTCCAATTAATTAAATCTAATTCACATTTTAACCATAATTAATGTGTTATATTCTTACAATCAAACTATGCGTTCGTATAATTCTGTATGATTTTAATTTAATATTTATGGGGGCATTATAAATGAAGGTTTCGAGGTTAACCATTGTCGTTACGCTGATGGGTCTTGTTGCTGCTTGCGCCGATACACAGAATAACCCAAAACAAACCATCGGCACCCTCTTGGGAGCCGGGGCCGGGGCCTTATTAGGCTCCAATGTAGGTGGGGGAAAAGGAAAACTTGCTGCGGTTGCTATCGGAGCCCTGGGAGGGGCATACCTTGGAAGTGAGATCGGCAAGTCACTTGACTATGTTGACCGATTAAAAGCAGGTGAAGCCGAACAGACAGCACTTGAAAGTAACCGCGCTGGAGTTGCTACAAGTTGGCGCAACCCAGATACTGGAAACTCCGGTAGAGTGACACCCAAACCAGCGACGCAGTTAGCTTCTGGAGAATTTTGCCGTGATTATGAGCATGAAATTGTAGTAGAAGGTCGCACTGAAGTCGCGAAAGGAACAGCCTGTCGCCAGCCGAACGGTAAGTGGAGAGTGATTAACTAACAATACAAGTTTAATTTATCAAAGAGAAAGCGGCAGGTTTCCAAACCCGTCGCTTTCTCTTTGCGATAAAATATTATAATAATGCTCTAGTGTTTTCGCCCATTCTAGCTCTTGCTACATGTGACATTCATAGCAGAATTTTCGGCGGATTATAGGGGACAATTATGATTGCTGATTCTCGATTAATGGCCGGTAAAAAGGGTTTGATTATGGGTGTTGCTAACGAGCGCTCAATCGCATGGCATATTGCTAATGCAACCAGCAAACAAGGGGCAGAGTTAGCATTCACCTACCAAGGGGATGCTTTGTTAAAAAGGGTAACCCCTTTGGCCACTTCGGTTGGTTCAGACATTATACTTCAATGCGATGTTACGAATGAACCAAGCATTGATGCTGTTTTTTCCGAAATAAATAAACGTTGGGGAAAACTGGATTTCATAGTCCACGCCATCGCCTATTCGGATAAGGGGGAACTCACTGGGAAATACGTTGATACCACTTCAGAAAATTTTTCCCAAACTATGCAGATCTCTTGTTATTCCTTCACGGCAATTTGCCGGCGGGGGCAATCTCTTATGCCGGAAGGTGGTAGCCTAATTACTCTCACCTATGCCGGGTCCGAACGTGTAATGCCTCATTATAACGTAATGGGTGTCGCAAAAGCCGCTCTTGAGGCCAGCGTTCGATATTTGGCTGAAGATTTAGGTTCTCAAAACATTCGTGTAAATGCTCTTTCAGCTGGTCCCATGAAAACACTTGCCGCGGCAGGCGTCGGAGACTTCCGCTACATTTTAAAATGGAACGAATATAATTCTCCCCTGCGCCGAAATGTCTCTGCTGATGATGTTGGAGGTGCCGGCGTTTACCTGTTAAGCGATTTATCGTCAGGTGTTACCGGTGAAGTGCACCACGTTGATTGCGGATATAATATAGTAGGCATGAAAGCAGTGGACGCGCCTGATATTTCTGTTTCCAGAGACAAACCAGAGGCCTAGCGGGCCATAACCCATGTCTGGCAATAGCTTTGGCCACCTTTTCAGATTTACGACTTTTGGCGAGAGCCATGGCCCCGCTATTGGATGTGTTATTGACGGAACACCTCCGAATATAACACTTACTGAAGAAGACATCCAGATCTGGCTGGATAGGCGCAAGCCTGGCCAAACGCGATTCACCACCCAGCGCAAGGAAGCGGATAAAGTAGAAATCCTATCAGGAGTATTTGAAAATAAAACAACCGGTACACCAATTAGCTTACTCATTCGCAATACAGATGCGCGTTCCAAGGACTATGACGATATAAAAGACCTCTACCGACCAGGCCACGCCGACTATACTTATCACAAAAAATACGGTAACCGGGACTACCGCGGCAGTGGTCGAGCCAGTGCTCGAGAAACTGCATGTAGGGTTGCTGCTGGTGCAATTGCCCGCAAAGTATTGGGGCCAATATTTGATATACGCGGTGCCCTCATTCAAATCGGTCCCCACAAGGTAAGTCGAGATCGGTGGGATTGGGAACAAGTGAGTAAAAATCCGTTTTGGTGTCCTGACCAGGAGACAGTTGTCCAATGGGAAAGCTATCTCGACGGTCTACGCAAAAGTGGTTCTTCTGCAGGCGCGATGATCGAAATTGTAGTCCGCGGGGTGCCTATCGGCCTGGGAAACCCGGTATATGATAAACTGGACGCAGATATTGCCAAAGGACTCATGAGCATTAATGCGGTCAAGGGTGTTGAGATTGGTTCTGGCATGGAAACAGCCTCCTTCACAGGTGAAGAGAATGCCGACGAGATGCGTATAACAAACGGTAAAACAACCTTCACTACTAACCATGCGGGTGGAATCTTAGGAGGGATCTCCAGTGGACAGGAGATTATTACCCGGTTCGCCGTTAAACCAACCAGTTCCATAACCACACCTCGGAAAACCATCACGACCGCTGGCAAAGAAACAGAAGTGTCGACAAAAGGGCGCCATGATCCCTGCGTCGGTATCCGTGCGGTTCCTGTGGGTGAAGCCATGATTGCATGTGTGCTCGCTGACCACTTGCTGCGCCACAAAGCAATTCTCTAAGTTTATAGAATCTCTCTATTTCATATTATTTTTTTTGGGAGCAGCACTATTTAGCGGCCATGCGTAGAGCGCCATCCAAGCGAATCGTTTCACCGTTTAAATATCTGTTCTCAAGTATGTGCATGGCTAAAGAAGAAAATTCCTCGGCATGGCCAAGTCTTTTCGGGAAAGGTATGCTTTCTCCAAGAGATTTTTGTACTTCCTCTGGGAGAATATCTAACAAAGGTGTCTTCAAAACACCTGGCGCTATTGTACACACCCGGATACCGCGATTTGCAAATTCACGAGCAATTGGAAGGGTCATACTGTGAATACCACCCTTTGACGCACTGTAAGCCGCCTGTCCTATCTGGCCATCGAAAGCAGCAACCGATGCGGTCATAATAATGACACCGCGTTCATCATCCTCAAGTGGGTCGAGTTGGGTTGTAGACACAGCAAATAAGCGCGTCACATTAAAAGTACCAATGAGGTTTACCGTAATAATTTTTGAAAATAACCCAAAATCATGGGGACCGTTTTTGCCCACCATCCGTGCTGCATTACCAATGCCTGCACAATTCACTAATATCCGGGCGCAATCATGAACGTTTGTCGCTGCCTCCAATCCATCCTGGACGCTTTGTTCGTCCGTTACATCACACGTAACAAAGTAGCCGTCTAGTTCTTTGGCCACTGTTTCACCAAGATCTTCATTTAGATCAAGTATGGAGACCTTTGCACCCTTGTTAGCCAACATGCGTGCAGCGGCGGCACCTAATCCTGAGGCTCCACCGGTCACTACTGCTGCTTTTCCATTTATATCCATAGCGATAGAAACCCAAGTTTACAATCCACGCGTATAAGAGAACTAATCAAACAAAGTCAGATTACATTACTCACCCGCGGTTTTTTAATAAAACCATTTTATTCTCAATAATAAATAATAGTTTTGAATTTTTTATCTATTCTATCCAAAATTGATTTACATCTTTTTGAAATCCTCACGCTCCAATAGCCAGGATGTGAAAAAACCGCATACTAAACCCCAAAACGGTGCACCAATATTAAAAATAGACTGATCTACAATCGTGACTAAAAAGGAAATTAAAGCTCCAAGAGTAAAACTACCTCCAAAGGAATCTTTAAATGAAGTCTGCAACACCCTTAATAGGGCTAATCCCGCAAGTGTTGCAATAAAGGCGGAGGGAGTGGCTAACATTAGTTTGGTAAATAACGGTGCGTAAATACCAAACAAAATTGCCAGAGAACAAATTACAATAGCAGCAGTATATTGTTGATGAATTTTCCCACTGCTAGATAATATGGCATTTACAGGTCCTGTAAGACAGGTCGAAACAGCACCGAATAAAGCAGTAATTAACGATGCACCGCCGCAGACTGCTGTAATACTATTGATTGGCGGATTGTGTTTATTCTTGCGTAGGATAGCAATGCCTTGAGCGTTTTGCGCAGCCAATACGGTAACCGCCAGGGGAACTACCAATTCAAATATAGCTGCCCATGAAAATATAGGCATGTAGATTTTGGGTTTGGTAATAGAAAGATCCAGGTTCCCGACTAAATCAAACGAACCGGTAAGAACTACCATTATTACGCCGACTACTAGTACACCAATCATCGGCGGAATCCGTCGGGAAAGCTGGCCGTTAAGAGATAGCAAAACGAATGCAAATGTCATTGGGACCGCAATCCATGGATTTTCCCCAATCGCTTTAATCCAGTTAAGGGAAAATTGTAGAAATACAGCAGCTACCATGGCCATAATGATTGGCATCGGTAAAATTGCCATAATTCTCTTAACCCACCCGGTTAACCCCAACACGAGAAGAAGTATAGCTGTGCCGTAAAAGGCCCCAATTACCTCTGGGAAGGTCAGATGCTCAAGAGCCGGTCCTACCAGTACTGTACCCGAGATGGTCCAAAAAAAAACCAGCGGCTGGCGATAAGTTATTGAAACTATAATCCCTATTATACCGTTCAACGCAAAAGCGCCAAAAATCCACGAAGCCATATCGAATTCAGAAAGGCCACCTTTTGTCCCTACACCTAGAATTATTGCAACAGGCGCAGAAGCCGCGAAAATAAAAGCTATTACTGCATTGCTGACGTGAACAAATTGAATATCGGCAAATATTTTATTAATGGTCGGAAAAGGGTGGGTTAACGGTTCTAGTTGCAAATCAGAGTTCCTGCCGATTAGGTTTAGTATTTGGAATAATTATTTTCAAACTAAGGTTATGAATTTTGTTAAATATTATCTCTGGAGTATATTGGGTCCAGGAAAATCAAGATAAAACTATTTTTTTGGACATGAAAGTGACTTACGGATTGTTGGTGTTTTAATCCGACCTTAGGCAAAAATATTTTCAAAAGAAAATAGTGCCGCTAAAGAAAACATCGGTCTGTAACGTTAAAAAAATTCTTCAGAAGTTTAGAAACACTTACTCACTCTACAAAAAGCCCTCAAGGTCGAGACCAACCGCGTACCTTCCATATATGGTAGCATTCAAATCCCAGCTAAGAGGATAATAACCAGAAGCCGCATTGATGTCTCTAAATGCCCTCTGGATATCATTCTCAAGGTATAACCCAGCGGTACCGGTCACTTCCAATAAACTATTCACCGCTCTTTTGGAGAGATCTACACCATATGCAGAATTACGGCGGTTCCTCGCCAAATCACCAAGCATAAGCTTTGCTCCAGTGGACAGCTTGGCCATATTTTCTCGAGCCGTACCTAAAACCAGTAGACGAGCACTCTCCGCCTGAGCAGATGCTTCTGCCAAACGTAGCTGCATACTATGGATATCAGCCATTGGTTTTCCTCGTACTTTTTCTGTCTTCATCAACATCGTAAAATCAGATATGGCTCCTTTAGCCGCACCAATGACAACTGATGCTAGTGCGGTCTGCGCAAACCCAAAATTAGGCATTTTATAAACAGGGGCAGTATTCAGCTCGGATCCTGGACTTTCCCCCCGAGCAGCCAGACGTCCATCAAGAACCCGATGTTCGGGAACAAAAGCTTCATGAAACTCAATATCGGCACTGCCAGTTCCAGATAAACCAGATACTTGCCAATTATCAATGATCTTGCGGTCAAGCTTAGAAACTAGAACAAAACAATGGACGTGAGAATCATTTTCCCCGATTGGCAATAAAACTCCAACAATAGACCAGCCGGAATTGTGAACGCCACTAGAGAAGCCATAACGACCGTTTAACAGCCAGCCACCTTCTGTCTTTTTAGCCTCACCGGATGGCACATATGATCCAGAAATCAAAGTTTTAGGATCAACGCCCCATACATCCTGCTGTGCCTGTTCAGGAAACTGTGCCAAAAGGCAACTATATTCGGCAAAAATATTAAAAACCCAAGCTTGGGAGCTACAACCCTTACCAAGCTCCATACTGACTTCACAAAGTACATCCCAAGGCTGTTCACTCCCTCCAAACCTACTTGGCTGGCAAACACGTGATAAACCGGTTGTAACAAGGTCAGAAACGGATTGTTCCGGTATTTGCCGGGCTTCCTCCGCTGCGCGTGAACGTTCACGTAATTTGGGCACAAGTTCCCGAGCGTATTTCAAGAGCTTAGGCCGTACGGTGATATCGGTGCCCTCGTCAGGCATCTCTACCTCTCAAACTGGTCCTCGATATTATATCATAATTTGACCTTGCAACCCAAATTTATGAGTTTTCATATCGCGAAATTGACTACAATGTCATTATCATAGAATAGCTCAAGGTTTTGTTTTTGACTAAAAATTATATGTGCAACGAGGACTTATTAATCGTCTAAAATCCAAAAATAAAATATAATTTATATTAGTTTTTTAGACGTCGCCTTGTTTTATAGGCCGCGATCAGAAACTCTTTATTTCCACTAGGCCCAGTAATAGGACTATCAGTGACGCCTAGCACCGACCAATCGGAATTTTTCGATATCCAATCCGAAATTCGATCACACACTAATTTGTGCTGACCTGGATCTCTTACCACTCCCCCCCTACCTACCTGACCTTTACCCACCTCAAATTGCGGTTTAATCAAGCCTACTAGATGCCCACCCTGCGATATCATTGCCATACTATTTGGGAGGACAACCCTTAGACTAATGAAACTTACGTCACAGCATAAAAAAGAGATCGGAGTAGGAATAAGATCAGAAGTAAGGTAACGGGCGTTTGTTCTTTCAAGTACAATTACTCTTTCATCTTGACGTAGTTTCCAGTCTAACTGCCCATGTCCCACATCGACAGCGTAAACCTTTGTGGCACCTCGAGCCAACATCACGTCGGTAAATCCACCTGTCGATGCACCAATATCTATGCATGCAGAACCTGACACATCAATACAGAAATGGTTTAAGCCGTGATCTAACTTCATTCCGCCACGAGATACCCAGGGATACTCTTTACCGCGAACTTCTAACGCTACATCTCTATTGACTTGATTTCCAGGTTTTTGAAGTTTGCTGTTATCTAGATAGACCCGACCCGCCATGATTAGCGATTGTGCTTGGGAACGCGACTTTGCCAAACCACGTTCAACCACAAGCTGATCAACTCGGATTTTAGGATTTGTAACCAGTCTTTCAGTTACCTATGCCCGGGCAGGCTGGACAGCAGCCTGAATAGCGGCCTCTTCACCAAGAGCAGTGAGAGCTGTTGCCACAATGTCTACGCGATTCAACCCGGCCAGTGTGTACTGCCTGTCAGGGCTATCCTGTTCAATAAAGATATCTGGAAGTGTCATGGCCCGAAACTTGAGACCTTTGTCAAACAGTCCCTCGCTTGCTAAATAATTCATCACATGGGCCGCAAATCCGCCTACGGCCCCTTCCTCTATAGTAATTAATACCTCGTGTTCCTTGGCGAGCCGCAGAATGAGCATCTTATCTAATGGCTTAGCGAAACGAGCATCTGCAACCGTTGTGGACCAACCCAGTGATGCTAGTTCGTCTGCCGCTTCTAAACACTGACCCATACGTCCACCAAGATTAAGAAGTGCAATGCTGGTGCCTTCACAAATAACTCGACCCTTTCCAATCTCTAAAGGGATCCCAACGTCCGGCATATCGACGCCAAAGCCCTCACCGCGGGGATAACGGAAAGCACAAGGTCGATCGTCTATCGCAGCCGCGGTAGCCACCATATGTTTTAGTTCCGCCTCATTGGAAGCCGCCATAACCACAAAATTTGGAAGGCAGGAAAGATAGGTAATATCGAAAGAACCGGCATGAGTTGGACCATCCGCACCAACTAGGCCAGCCCGGTCAATTGCAAAGCGAACGGGTAGTTTTTGGATTGCCACATCGTGCACAACCTGGTCGTAACCTCTTTGC
>PTLH01000020.1 GCA_002938035.1 Alphaproteobacteria bacterium MarineAlpha3_Bin6 | reverse complement strand
ATAGCTGAGATGAAGGCACCACGGGTCTTCAGCGGCTTCTTCAATGAATTCCATTGCTTTATTAGTCATGTAGGCTGTTTCAGAATCTTTTTCGCTCACCCTTGCTGGCAAATGACTGTGGCGCAAATACCAGCCTGAGAGAAGTTCACCGTGTGGACCCTCGGCAGAATTTGCAAAATCATGCCATGGGTTTTCGCTTTCATACCCTATAGAGCGGAGGTAGTTATTATACGCGAAATTAGGAGGCGGGAAGTCATCATTCCCCCAAAGCCCATCATCTCTCTCATATGGTTCGAAACCACATTCACTCAGTTGGATGCCTATATCAGATTGAGGATCAATTCTGAGCCGAGCCATACCTTCTTGATCGGCAACCATGTGGGTTTTACCTACCAAAGCAACTCTGTATCCCAATGGCTTAAGATAGTCACCAATCGTTCTTTCGTTAAGATTCAGAGGTATTCCATTCCAACTGGCACCATGAGTAAAAGCATAGCGGCCTGTATAGAAATTCATGCGGGATCCCCCGCAAATAGGAGCTTGACAGTAGGCGCGTGTAAAAAGGACCCCTTTTGAGGCTAATTCATCGATGTGAGGTGTTTCCAAACGATCGTGCCCCATGCAGGATAGATAGTCCGCTCTCAATTGATCGCACATGATAAAAAGAAAGTTTTTTTTATTCGCCATAATTTATAAGAATTTTGTTTGTTGGTAAGTTCTGAGGGGGAGTCGGGAAATCCGATCAGGAAGAGAAGTGGGTACTCATGCGTTGCCACGTTTTTCCCGCCACAGTCCCAGCTTTGTTTGAACTACCTTGTCAGAAAAACTGAATACCACGGCGTCCTCGTTAGTCTCAAATTGATGTGGATACCAGCAGGGGACTACAATCACATCGCGTTCTTTCCAATCAAAAACTTTAGTCTCTTTTCCCTTTCCAATGTATACCTTCCCGCTACCTTCCACGGGCGAATAGATTAGGCTTTCCGTACTTTGATAAATTTCGGATTTAAAGTTTTTGGGGAGCAATTGAAGGAAGGTAGAGATCGTTGCCATTGCCGGGCCACCTGAAGTGGGGTCAATATATTCCATCTTCAAACCATGGTAGGGGTCAAGTTCTGTACTATTACGAAGCTTCTCCAAAGTTTCACGTGAACGGTCGTAGGGATAAGAAAAGATAGGAGAGTTCAGATCTTCTGGGAGCATGTTAATAGGGCGCATGTTATTCCCGTACCTTTCCAAACTATCTCCAGGGGGTGGCCCATCCGGAAAACGCTCCTCAGGATAATGTTCTACAAATATGGAACCAATCACACGAACTAACGGGATATCCAGTCCATCCAGCCAAACAACAGGTTCGCGACCCTCATGACCATGGTCGTGCCAAGTCCACGAAGGTGTTATTACAAAATCGCCGGGCTCCATATAGGTTTTTTCTCCGTTGACTGCGGTGTATGCACCTGAGCCTTCTATAATAAACCTAAGGGCCGCAGGGGAATGGCGATGTGCTGGTGCCACTTCGCCAGGCATGATTAATTGCAGGCCGCCATACATGGATTCTGTTATGGAGCAGTTTCCAGGTAGACCGGGGTTTTCCAACATTAGCACACGGCGTTCTGCCTCTGCCGCTGAAATAACGTCTGCAGAATCGAGCAGGAGTGAACGGAGAGCTTCATAATTCCAATGATGAGGTACAGACTTAACTTTTGGTTCGGGAGTAAGGAGATGGCTAAGATTTTCCCAAAGAGGAGCCATATTGTGTTCTTGTATTTGAGCGTAATATTCCTCACGTTCATTAGGGACGTCTGCTAAATCCTTGTGCGCATCCATTTTTTATTCTCCCAATGCAAAAAAGGCTGCTAGCTTTTTATCATTTCTACTCTATTCTCAGGATACTGTCAGCACCAGATATTTGATGGTTACGGGATTTCCTCCGATCTTATATATATTAAATTTGCGATGTCCTGGCATAATAGGATAACAACAGGGTCTGCAACACTTTGGATTAGTCTGTAAAAGAATTGAGTTTAATTAAACGTCGACTATGACCCAAAGACAAGTTTCTCAACAATCCGAAATTAGTTCTTGGAAAAAAATATTTACGGGACGCTTGGGCATTTACACCTTAGTGCTCAACCTAGCCATTGCACTATTTGGTATAGATATTTTTGTCATTTCCACAATCATGCCGACGATTGTTGCGGATATCGGTGGTGCTCAGTTCTATTCCTGGACGGTGATGCTCTATATGGTGGGTTCCATTATAGGATCTTCAAGCGCCGGACCGGTAAAAGAGTTGTTCGGGCGACGGAGTGGTTATGTTTTTGCTGGATTGTTATTTGCCATCGGTAACTTAGGCGCATTTTTTGCGCCTGATATGGTCATACTATTAATTTGGCGACTGGTTCAAGGATTGGGTGGAGGACTGATGGTTTCTCAGTCTTTCGGCTTGGTGGGAGACGTGTTTCCAAGCGAATTGAGAGTCCGAATACTATCAATGATCTCGACAACCTGGGGATTGGCAACAATAATCGGGCCAGGGTTTGGGGGAATATTCGCGGAATTTACGATCTGGAGGGCCGCTTTCGCTTGTGTAGTACCTTTAGGTTTAGTTTTTGTTTTATTGGCATGGCGTTTCATTCCCTCGTCGGCCGGAAAAGGCCTGACAAAAAAATCTATTTCTATATTTCCAATCTATCGTTTGGCAGGGTTAGGCGGCTCTATTCTTTGCGTTGGATTTTCTTCTCAGTTCGAAGAAACATTTATACGTGCTGCTCTTATATTAGTTGCGATAGGCGCAGTCGTTCTTGCATTTCGCCGCGATACAATTTCAGACAATCCAATTTTTCCAAAAAAAACACTCGTTATTAATTCGGAGATTGGTTCGGCTTATTGGATCATACTTTTAACCACGATGTCGTTTGTATTTGGGACAATTTATGTAACTCTTTATCTGCAGGTAATTCACAATCAGGCGCCGCTCGTTGCCGCCTATATCCATGCACTGATGTCGTTGTCTTGGACCGCTAGCTCCTTAATGGTGGCCAGTATTTCGGGGAGACCGATATGGTGGGTGATTATTGGGGGGGTATTTTTAATTTTAGTTGGCATCGTTTTACTTGCTATTTGGGCCGTATCTGGTTCGGTGATTGCGCCGATTTTAGGCTTGATATTAGTAGGTTTCGGAATGGGGCTGAGCAATAATCACATTATTGCTTTGGCTATCTCCGCGGTACCAGACGGTCAATCTTCGTTAGCAGGTTCTGCAGTCCAAACTATTCGGAATTTAGGAATTGGGTTTGGCTCAGCCTCGGCCGGATTATTTGCGAATATAGGGGGCCTGGCGGACGCCGGTATCAAAACCAATACGGCTGGTAAGACGGTGGCACTTATACCCGAGGAAATTGTTTATGCCATCGATTTAGTTCACCGAGTAGATATTATAATAGCGTCTACTGCACTAATAGTAACATTAATATTTTATGCGCAAGCGCGAAAACCAGAACTTTAGTCGCACAAATTAGGTGTAAATACATCTTTCATTTATTGGGTAACACATTGGTATTAGTGACCACTTATTTTGGCGTGAAGCGGTTTGGTTTCCTCATAAGTAGACCTTTGTAATTCCGTAGATGGTGATTGGTACGTTTCCTTCCACTCTTGATAGGGCATACCGTAAACAATCTCACGCGCTTGGTCATAATCAAGTTTAATACCACGTTCTTCTGCAGCGGCCGCATACCATTTTGATAGGCAGTTTCGGCAAAAGCCAGCCAAGTTCATCACATCAATATTTTGAACGTCTGTTCTCTTTTGGAGGTGCGCTATCATACCTCTAAATGCGGCCGCCTCTAGTTCAATGCGGGTTTGATCTTCCATAAATATATACTCCTGTGTTGGTGGCGGGCTGTTGAAAATGAAGTACCAATAATGATTAATCTACCTATTTAGCGTGCCCGCAATCTGTTTCAAAGAAGAAATCGTAAAGTTTAGCTTCTTAGCCGGACATCGTGCTGAAAATACGTATTCCACATTATTTCCTACTGTCTTTAACATGATTTCCACAGCTTATCCCCAGATTAATCAAGATATAGTGTATTTGTAGCATTTGCGCTCTACATCTGGTTTGTGATAAACTATAACGACCTTAGGCCAATGGATCCGATCTAAACCGGTTCCTTTTTGGAGTAAATTATAGGAATGAATCTACCGGGTCAGTCGACTTCAAAAAATCCTCCAATCGAGGTTGTTCACCGCTCTGAGAATGAAGAGAATGATGGTTTGAAAAAGTTGGAGCCAGAAAAACATACTATTTCTCATGATGCAATTACCCAAAATGGGGTTCCGAGCGGTTCCCCTGAGCCAATAACTCCTCCAGGTTCTGCCGTAGAGGTTGAGCATTTGTTCCCTCCTGATTGGACCCCGCCATTTTACGCCAGGTATAGGTTGCTAACAGGTGCTGCTGGGTTCCTAACATTGATATGGTTGATCTTTATCGGCTATAATTTTTTTAGCGGTTTTTTAACTAGCAGCATATCCGCATTACTTCCCCACGAATTGGGTATTCTCTTAGCTGGCCTTCTGGGGCCAATCGTTTTGATGTGGATATTTGTAGGATATTTTGAGCGTAGCAAGGTATTTGAAAAAGAATCTGCGGCACTTCGCTGGCATCTCAAACAACTTACGTTTCCTACTGAAGCTGAAAGCGCGCGAGCTTCCAAAGTCACTGATGCTTTGCGCAATCAGGCCTATGATTTGACCTGCGCCTCAGAGGAGGTATCCGAGCGGGCACAAGCCGCGCGCAACCTTATACGAACTCAGACGGCGGATCTTTTGACGGCTTCCCGTCAAGTTTCTTTGAATGCAGACACCGCTAGTGAAAAATTACGGCAACAGGGTGAAGATTTAGTCGGCGCTTCTGACCGTGCAATCGCAAGAGCAAGGGAAGCGGGTAACGTGCTTCATTATCAATCTCAGGATTTAATTAATGTTTCCCAGAGCGCGGCCTCAAGAACTGAGGAGATTACAAGCACTTTACAGAAAAGTGGCGAAGAACTTGTGCTAGTTACAGAGGCGGCATCACTAAAAGCTAACGAGACAGCGGATCTGTTTTCTAGGCGTACTGAGCACCTTTCAGAAGTTTCAACTGATGCAGGTACGACCTTGGACCGATTAGGTGATCTTTTAATTGAGCGTGCGAATTTTTTATCCGATAACGCGGAGGAAGCGGCTAAAAAGGTTGATGCGAGTGGCGAAAGATTGAAAGAATTTTCTGTTGATATGACAGAGCGCTCAGATCACGTGGCTAAGCAGACAGAGGTCATGGGTGACATGTTAACGCGACAAACAGAAATCCTTGGTGCGGCAGTTTCAGAGTCTTCAGATGCAACTGATGATGTGGTGCGAAGAATTTCAAATAGTTCCAATGAATTAGTTGATACAAGCAAATCATTGCAAGAAATGGTAAAAGAATCCAGTGACGAAATATTCACTAGAATGCAAGATCTAAAAGAGGTTGGCAATTCTGTTACGGCAAATTTGGATAGCGCTTCCGAGGTTTTTGTTCAGCGGGCGGGGCAAATGGAAGAGACCGCAGAGAAAGCGTCTTTACAAACTCATGATATAACTGGCCGTATTGATGCTGCAGCCCATGAAATGGAGCAGGCGTCGAGTAGATCTCTCAACCGGATTGAGCAGGTAGGTGATGCATTAAAGACCCGAACCGAAGATCTGACAACGCTATCGGAACGGGCAACAGCTGAAATGAGTGAATTGGGGAGTGTGGTTCAATTACGCTCGGACCAGCTATCTAAGCTGAGTGATTTGATCATGATAAAATTGGAAAACTCATCTGAGAGCTTAAAGAGTAAGACTGAAGAATTAGCTGATTTGTCACTCGAATCCTATGGCATTATTGATGGAGCCACCGAACGTCTCCACCAGGCCAAGGTCGAGTTAAAAGACACTACCGATGCAAGTGTGACCCAAGTGGATAGGATGTCTGGTGCTGTCCGTCGAGATGTTAAGGAATTAATACAATCGTCTGAAAATATTGGTAAAGTTAATGAAGAATATTCAAGTCGTTTGAAAACACTCGCAAAAGCCTCCGATCATTCAGCAGAGAATATGGTTCAACTTGGGGAACTGCTAGAGGAACAAACCCGGGAACTAAACGTTTCATCCCAATCTGCGTCTTCTGGAATAGACAAAGTAATGGATCAACTCCTCAATAAGGGGATCCAGCTCAAAACAATTGCTGCTGAAAGCGCCGATAGGATGGCAGAGGTAGGAAAATCAATTCAGTTGAAGGCTCGTGCTGTCAGCGATACTTCCAATCAGGCAGCTGAGAAGTTTGGAGCTCTTGGTGGCGAGTTGGATAATCGAATTGAAGAATTGAATAACGCTTCCAGTCAAGCGGTTGAAAAAATAACATCAGTGACTGATCTTATGCTTAACAAGTCTGATGAAATGACAGGAAAAGCTGAAAACGCAGTAAACGAAATTGGTGCTGCAAGTGAAGCGATGGAGTTTAGATCTCAAGAAGTTGCTGTTGCATCTGATCGAGCGGCGAGATTACTGGAACTGGCAAATGATGCGTTGACCCGACGATCCAAAGACCTGAACCGTACAACAGATAGTGCGGCAGACCAAATTGAATCGGTTGGTGAGAAACTCGAGCAAAGATCGCGGGAATTATCCAACATAACTGATGACGCAGTAACGCGTATGGGTGAGACTTGGGAAACACTGGAAGACAGAGCTGATCAAATGCGCTTGGTATCAGCAGATTTGATTGGAAAAGTGGGTGACGCCGCGGCGTCATTACACGAACGCTCAAAGGATCTAGCATTAGCATCAAATAAAGCCATCTCTGATGTCGACTCTGTCGGCGAGGTTATGGTAAGGCAATCGGCTGATGCTGCGACGGCGGCGGATAAAGCGGCTAATCGTCTGGGTAGTATTGCTGAAGAATTAATGAACAACTTCAATCGGATTGATAATACTTCGAGTGATACTGAGCATCGCCTCCATCGGATGGGTGCTAATTTCCGCCAACGTGCAGAGGAGTTCGCCCAGGTGGCTGGAGAATCCAATGCCCATGTTCAGGCATTAGCGGATGAACTCCAGGTCCGTAGCCAGCAGATGACGGGTGTAACTACAAAGGTTGATGAAGCTGGAGGTACTCTTCAGGAATGTTCACGTGAAGTAACGCTTGCCGTTGAACATGCTGCAAAGCTCCTGTCGGAAGTGACTTCTGGACTTCAGGATCACACGCAACAGCTTAATACCGTCTCTGATCAAGCATTAGATCGCTCCCAGGTGTTGAATGATTTGCTTATAGAAGGCGCGGGAAAGTTTGAAAATATCACTGAGAAAAATACACATCTACTGAATGATGCTACTCGATCCGTCAGCGATCAACTTTCTGAATTGACGGCCTCCACTGATAGGGCGTTGGCTAAGTTGGAAGGTGCTTCTGACATTTTTAAAGTTCGCTCCGAAAAAGTCGAGGCAATCTCTAAGACTGCCACAGAAGCTGTTACTCATGCTGACAGAGCGATGCAAGATGCTACAAACAATGCAAACAAATCGGCTGATACAAACCTATCAAAGCTTAAAGAAATAGGGGAAGCGCTTCGAAAGCAGACGCAAGCTGTCTCGCACGCTTCAGATCAGTTGGATAATAAAATGGGTAGTTCTAGTAATCGGCTTAAGGATCAGCTTGAAGAGATTACCGGATCCTTGGACGATACATTGAAAGGTATTAATTCTATCGGTGAAACGGTAGAGCAACGGGCTCTTAACGCGGCTCATGAATCAAAGCTAGCTGTTCATAATATGTCTTTATGGTCGGAAACCATGGATAAAGGAGTAGAGACAATCTCTAACGCCTCATTTAAAATGAGCCAGGAAGCCAATGAGATGGTTAGTTCGGTCAAGCACCAGACTGATGAGTTGACGGGTATTTCTAAACGAGCGAAAGAGATCTCAGGTTCTTTGAAGGAACATGTTAAAATTACCGGCACTGAAGACTTCTTGAAAAAGCTATCTCTGATTTCTGAATCTTTAGAATCCGTAGCTATTGATATCAATAGAGTTCTCGAAACCCGTGTCAGTGATGAGGATTGGTCGCGCTTTAGTCGAGGGGATAAAAGTGTATTCATAAGGAAAATACTAGGAATGCGGAGCCGCTCAAAACTTGTCAGAATATATAAACTACACCGCAAAGATGCCCAGTTCCGAGAATACGTTACGCGCTATCTTGGCCAATTTGATGGATTAATTGCCAATGCTAAACGCACGGGTCAGGTAGGGGTATTGGGAGCTGGCTTTATGACATCTGATGCTGGTAAAGTTTATATGCTTTTAAAGGCTGCGCTTGAAGTGGAGCCAGACTAGAAGTCTTTATGTTTGTTCCGTGAGCTGTTCGCACCGGTATTTATGCGCTGATCAGCCGTTGTTCTATTTTGGGTCTGTAACATGGCGTTTGTGTTATTTGATCAAATTCAGTCATGCTATAGCGATTGTCTTTTGTTATCAGCGAAAGCTTTGATTATTTATATTGTGTTTTCATTCACTGCTAGATTTAGCAATACCCAAATGCAGTTTCGGGCCGACGCAGAAATCCATCATGAGCGTTCGTAACTCAACCGGAAACGTGATCCCCCTAATTCATCTTTTATCTCTAGTTGTTGATGGGAAAATGGGTAATTGGTCAAAATAGAGAAATATATTGAGAAGGCAAAACGGACCTATCTGGTTGGCCAGTTGGAACAAGCCAGAAAAAACTATCTCGCCGTTTTGCAATTAGATCCATATTACACCGACGCATTACACGGACTAGGTCAAATTGCCTCGCAAAATGGGGATAACAAACTATCAGTGTTTTATTTGGAGCGGGCTGCGGCTATTGATAAAAATCGACCTGATGTTTTGGCAGATTTGGGCGTTGCCTACCGTTTAGTTGGTAATTTAATGCGTGCGGAATTAAATCTGAAAAAGGCTATAATTTTACAACCTGAAAATCCACATTTTCACTATAATCTTGGTTTAGTGTTGGGAGATCAGACGAGATTTGATGAAGCGGCTGAAGTCTATCAACATACAATCAATCTATCTCCCAATCATACTTTAGCGCTTAACAACCTGGCTAATATACTCAAGCGCCAAAACAAATTGGATGACGCAATTAGCTTTTACGAGCGATCTATATCAGCGGATCAGAACTATGCCCCAGCCCACAAAAACCTTGCCGATGTCTATGAGACGAGCGGAGATGTGGATTCTGCTAGATATCACTTTTCTTCTGCCATTCGCATCGGCCACGACGTGGGTGCAAAAATCCGTGAAGCAATGCTTTTGCCAGTCATTCCGGATTCGTTGGATCAAATACTTGAGTACAGACATAAAACGTCTGAACGCTTGGATCAATTGTTCGATCAAAATATAATAATTGAAGATCCACTTCGGCAGATTGGAGCAACTAATTTTCTAATGGCTTACCACGGAATGGACGATTGTCTAATCCAGTCGAAGCTCGCTAATTTGTATGTAAAATCTTGTTCTGCCTTATCATTTGAAGCTCCCCATTGTGCTAAGTGGACACCAGAACGGGCGGGAGAAAAATACAAAATCGGGTTCGTCTCAAAATTTTTTTTTAATCACACTATTCAGCGGTTGAACAAGGGTTTGATTTTCGGTCTTCCTCGGGACCGTTTTGAAATTATAATTTTTTCTCTTTCTGACATCTCTACCGGTGGTCGGGAGGAGGGAATAGCCATCGAAGGAGATAAGTTCGTTAAATTATCTAGTGATTTAGGGACAGCACGGCGACAGATAGCCGGAGATCGATTGGATATTTTGTATTACACCGACATTGGTATGGAGCCGCAGACATATTTCCTAGCATTTTCGCGCTTGGCGCCTATCCAATGCGTTGCCTGGGGGCATCCAGTTACAACAGGTATTCCGAATCTCGATTATTTTATTTCAAGCTGCCTAATAGAACCTGAAAACGCCCACCGGGCTTACCGAGAACAACTGGTTCAATTCAGTGGGTTACCCATCTGTATAAGTGATCCATCAGATGGGATGGTACTATCTCCAACATCGCAAGAAGACAAGGGGAGACGGATTTTTTGTCCACAGTCCCTTTTCAAATTCCACCCAGGATTTGATAAAATCCTAGGAGTGATTCTAGGTCAATGCCCTAAGGCCAACTTGATATTGCTTGAGGGAAATCATCCAACTTGGACAAAAAAATTAAGGGAAAGATTAACCCGATCTATACCACAAGTAGCGGATCGAATTTATTTTGCATCGCGCACTGATCGCCGAGGATTTATGAATCTATTAGCGTCAGTAGACGTTATCCTGGATCCCACTCATTTCAGCGGAGGAATAACGACCTTTGAAGCACTATCTGTCGGAACACCCGTCGTAACCCTTCCCAGTACTTTTATGCGTGGCCGTGTGAGTTTGGGGCTCTACACGAAAATGAGGGTCACTGATTGTGTGGCGTCGGATGAACTAGAATATGTCGAACATTCCGTGCGCTTAGTTAATGATAGACGATGGAATACAGAGATGAGACAAAAAATACTAGAGGCAAAATCAGCAATATTCGAAAGCACTGACGCCGTTAATCAGCATATCCGTTTTTTTGACAATGCCTCGACTGATATTGAGTAATTATTGGATACCTCCATTTAGCCAATTCCCTTTATGCCCTTTTTGAGTCTGTTTGCGAGGTCTACGAATTTTTCTGGGTCACAGTGAGTGTTAATTAAATCATTGTAGGTTCTTTGAGTATGTTTTGCAGTATCGTCGAGTAATTTTTTGCCATCAATTATCGGAGTATTTTTGGTTTTTTTTACTAGTTTATTTTCAACATAAAGTGCGTCTAATCCAGTGCGTAGGAAACAGGAGACGGCATCCTGGTAAGTCTCGATAATAGGTTCGTTCTGGTCATTAAAGGAAGTGTTGAGAAGGACTGGGCAGCCGGTTATATGACCAAACTCATTAATTAGACTGTGGTATCCATTGTTATGGGTTGGGGATACAGTTTGTATTCTGCAGCTTCCGTCCGCATGTACCACGGCGGGGACTTCAACCAAACCCTGTTCGAGTACAAACCCAGCAATGTTCATGAAAGGACAGTGTTTTGGGGCATTGAAATAGGAAGGTAGTTGGCTTTCAAGGCAGGTCGGCGCAAACGGTCGGAATTTTTCCCGATGCTTAATTTCCCGGTTTAACCTGTTCTTTAATTTTAGGGAACGGGGATCTGCTAATATACTACGGTTACCAAGGGCGCGCGGCCCGTATTCGGATTTGCCCGAAATTCGGCCAATGATTTTTTCATTTGCGAGTTCTAACGCAACATCTTTAGCAGAGACATTACGCGAATACAGGTTCCATGGGGCAAGGGCTTCCTCAAGACCCTTACCACCATAGTTAACACCTAAGTAAGCGTTATCCATATGCCATCGTTGTGAACCGCCATTGGAGTAGTATCCCCATAGTGCGCATCCTAGGGGGATACCTTCATCCGACGCAGCGGGTTGGATGAAGAGATCCTCGAAATATCCGCTGTCATATATTTTTCGGTTAATTATGCAGTTAAGCGCCACCCCTCCTGCCAAGCAAAGATACCTGCTACCAGTCTTTACCTTGGTTTGCAGTGCAAGGTATAGGATATCTTCTTCTAGCGTCTCCTGAGCTTGGCGTGCCAAATTTACCCAGGGTTCCGACAACAGTTCTTGTCCTTGGGTGTCTTCAAAATTTGGGACGTTTGTCATACCCAAGACTGTCTTGTCGTGGTTGATTATAAAATCGTCAAACCTATCGGGATCAATGTCAACGTAATCTTTTCTTGGAAAATTATGGCCGTATCCAGCAAGTGCCATGGTTTGGCCAGCACCAAAGATATCATAACCCAGTTGAGCAGAAAATTTATCAAATAAGAACGATGAGTTAACAAAATGATCCCTACGTTTCATAAGCTTTAGACCATCTTGATAGGTGTCGCCCAGGTATCCAATGCGATCTACGGGTACTAAATCGGTATTAGAACCTTTGTATATGCCGGTACCACCTTCGGCGACTAGGACAGCAGCCTCATCAAACGGTGAGGCAAAATAAGCGGTTGCGGCATGTGCATCCAGATGATTAACCCAGAGGACTTTATCTCGATCGAGGCTTATAGTTTGTTCGATTAGGTAGTTCCAGCGGTAGTTATGATCGTATCGAGGATGATGCATTCGGAGTGCATTATCGAACCCGTATTGAGAAGCGATTTCTGGCCAAGTTTCGATATGACGGTCGATGCAGATGAGGTCAACCTGGGTTAAACTTTGAAGGCCAAAAGCCCTAAGACAGTAGTCGATAGACATTAACGGGTATGAGAAAGAGTGCTTGCGCCGGTTTAGCCGTGCCTCAGAAATAGCACAGACAGAAAGCTTGTCGCCTTCATCCGATAGGATTGCCGCGCCGGTATCATGACTGTAACATTTGAGCCCAAGTACTAACATTTCGAGGATAGAGTTTATAAAATTGATCTAATGAAATAGTTAATATGTGTTTATCTGGCGTTTACCCGACAACAAAACTATGTGAGAACCCAGTATGACAACTTTCACTGCAAATCCCATCCCTATCTTGGTCGGGAAACCAAATCATTTAGCCGTTGGCTCCTGGCTTCTTGTGATTTGCGTCATGGTGCTTTTAATGGTGATAATAGGAGGAGTAACACGTCTCACCCATTCGGGACTTTCAATGGTGGTTTGGGAACCAATCACCAGTTGGTTGCCGCCTCTAACAACAGATGAGTGGCAGGAGATTTTCCTTATTTACAAGGAGACACCCGAATTTAAAAAGATAAATTACGGTATGGGTCTGGATGACTTCAAATCCATATTCTGGTTGGAGTATTTTCACCGTCTTTGGGGACGGATTATAGGGATAACATTTTTGCTACCGTTCTTTTATTTCCTTCTCCGAGGCTGGATTAGTCGTAGTCTCGCATCAAAACTAATATTCATATTTATACTCGGTATGGCGCAGGGTGTGTTGGGATGGTTTATGGTAAAGAGTGGACTTTCTGATCGACCAGATGTGAGCCAATATCGCCTTACAGCACACTTGGCGGTCGCGATTATCTTATACGCTTATTTGTTCTGGATTGCTCTAGGACAATTGCACGACCAAAAGATGGAAAAATCTATAATTAGCCAAAATTTTCAAAGGCTTGCAGTTACTAATTTCTTATGGTTATTTTTCACGATGCTGGCTGGAGGGTTGGTTGCCGGACTTGATGCGGGGTTTACATACAACACCTTCCCATTAATGGATGGTAAATTAATACCTGACGGCCTCTTTGAAAACTCGCCTGTTTACATCAACTTTTTTGAGAACATAATAACTGTGCAGTTTGCTCATAGATTAATGGCTATCGTTGCAGTTATTTTAGTAGCCTCACTTTGGTGGCAGGCCCGTAAGGAAATAGCGACGATTCCTGATTTATGGCCATTCCATGTTTTTATTACCATAGTAATATTACAGTTTGTTTTAGGGGTGGCGACACTGTTACTGGTTGTACCAATACATTTGGCTGCAGCACATCAATTGGGAGCATTCCTGTCTTTGACAGCATGCTTATGGGCGCTAAATAGGCTCGTATACCGCAGGAAAATTGATAAATGATTCCCAATGACCTAAATACTTTTTTGATGCCTTTTTCTGCTAATAAAGAGTTCAAGGCAAATCCGAGAATTGTAGTGGCAGCCGATGGTATGTTTTTCAAATCGTCGGACGGGCGAGAGATTTTGGATGGCATGTCTGGTCTTTGGTGCGTGAATGCTGGTCACGGAAGAGAAGAGATAGCCAATGCAATAAGAGATCAGGTCTTGGAGATTGATTATGCTCCGAATTATCATATTGCTCACCCTAAGTCTTTTGATATGTCAAATAGACTATTGGAAATTATGCCAGAAGGTCTTGTTCCTGAAGGAATGAGTAACGTGTTTTTCGCGAATTCTGGATCGGAGGCTGTAGAGTCTGCACTCAAAATTGCAATGGCCTATCATTTTGCACGGGGCGAGGATCAGCGTACACGACTAATTGGCCGAGTTCGGGGCTTTCATGGCTCTGGTTTTGCTGGGATGTCAGTCGGCAATATAGAATCAAACCGAAAGCAATTCAGTAACTTGCTGCCAGAAGTGGATCATCTACCCCATACTCTAAATATCGAAGAAATGGGGTTTTCAAAGGGCCAGCCAAACTGGGGAATACATCTCGCCGATGAGTTGGAGAGTTTGGTCACAATGCATGGTGCTGACAGAATTGCTGCTGTGATTGTTGAGCCGATGGCAGGTGCAGGTGGCGTTATTGTTCCACCAAAAGGTTACCTGGAACGATTAAAGGAAATTTGTGTTTATTATGATCTTATTCTTATATTTGACGAAGTTATAACAGGTTTTGGTCGTTTAGGTGCGGCGACGGCTTCAGAAAAATTTGGTGTTTTACCTGATCTAATTTGCCTTGCGAAAGGAATGACAAACGGTACTGTCCCTATGGGCGCCGTGGTAATGACGGAAAATATATATCAGACACTTATGGCTGGTCAGCCAGAAGGTATTGAATTTTTTCACGGCTATACCTATTCGGGGCACCCGGTCGCTTGTGCCGCAGGGCTGGCCGCCTTAAAAATTTACAAGGATGAAGACCTATTCAATAAAGGGCAAATCTTGGCAAGTTACCTTGAGGAAGCGATACATAAGCTCAAGGGACATCCTCATGTAATTGATATCCGAAATATTGGTTTGGCTGCGGCGATTGAATTAGAACCTAGGGACGGTGTTATAGGTGTTCGCGGCTTCGATGTATTTCGCAAATGTTTTGATGAAGGCTGCCTAACACGAGTCACAGGCGATATATTGGCTATCGCACCCGCTTTGATAGCAAACAATGGACACATTGATATGCTGGTAGAGACCCTCGGAAAAGTGCTGCGAATTGTAGATTAATCGGAGAATTTGAGAGAAACCAAGACTACTAATAAATCGATATTATTAAGTTTATTGCGAAAAAAAATAGTTAATAAGTGGGCCATTTTGACAAAATAGTTGCCCGTGCAACTTGTGGTTGACAGATATGTCCACGCTTTCCAGTAGAAGACTAGAAATTTACAAAATAAGTAGAGGGTTTACGTGAAGATACTACCGTTATTACAATTTTTTTCTCGCCAGGCATCATATTTTGTTGCAGTTGGTATTATCCTTCTTTTTGTTCTATTCAACTCGCTAGCCGGTTGTTCCTCTCGAGCGCCTCTGGCCCGGGTGTTTAGTGGTTTTGATGTTACATTTAGTCGTCCGTATGAAAACTCTCAAGCATATCGGAGTTTTCGAAGAACCTATGATGAATACGCATTGAAAAACACTATTCGTATGCAACAGTTGAAACATTTTTCAGACGCATTCAACAGGGTGCGTAAAGAATATTTGCAGGAAGTAGATGAAAATCATCTTCTAGCTGCTGCCGTTGAAGGGATCAAAAAACTTAACGGCAGGAGAGGAACACTACAGCCGGTAGCTGTTACCGAAGCAGCGTTGGATGCTCTAATTGGAACACTTGATCCTCACTCTAGTTATCTCAACCCGGATGAATATAAAGATTCACGAGTGGTTACCAGTGGTGAATTTGGTGGCTTGGGTATAGAGATCAACATGAACCAGGATTATAAGGTTATTGAAATTATTTCACCCATTGCTGATACACCGGCCTATAGAGCTGGTCTAAAGACTGGTGACTTGATAACCCACGTGGATGGAGTTTCAATTAAGGGCAGAGATATACGTTTTGCGGTAAAAATGCTGCGTGGCAAACCAAACACTGATGTCCGTCTTACGATACAACGCCAAGGTAATAGCCCGTTTGATGTGACTATTACCCGTGCAAAAATTCAAATTGAAAGCGTGAAATGGCAGACTGTGGGGGGGATTGGTGTCGTGCGCATTACTCATTTTATTTCCAACTCCCAGCAAGCTTTAGAGGATGCTTTGCAAATAATATTTCGAAAACTTAATGACAAAATGTCTGGACTGGTTCTTGACCTCAGAAATAACCCAGGGGGACTTTTAGATCAATCGGTCGCGGTAGCGGATGCTTTTTTAAGCAATGGTGAAATTGTTTCGGTGCGTGGTCGATCTGGTCGTTCTCGAGGTTTCTCAGCGAGTAAAGGCGATCAGACGAATGGTTTACCAATAGTTGTGTTAATTAATCGAGGTTCGGCGTCAGCATCGGAGATTGTAGCTGGTGCCTTACAAGACCACGGCCGTGCAATTGTTATGGGTACAAGATCATTTGGAAAGGGCTCGGTACAAACAATTACACCATTAGGGTGGGATGGGGCACTGCGCTTAACAACAGCCCTTTACTATTTGCCTTCCGGAAGAACTATTCAAGGGTTCGGTGTAGTACCAGATATAGGTATCACAGGAGCATCAGCTGTTTCATCCAGGCGTCTAGAAGGTGATCTACCGAATGCTCTTAAAGTCGGGGAACCCCTTACGCGCCCTAAAATGCGCCATAATATCAAAGAGAACAATTGTCCGGCGGCTGGAAAGGACGGGAAAGACAGAGTGTTAGGCTGCGCAGTGATGTTGTTACGATCAGGTTCAGAGGATAGATTTTTAGCACTGATGAACCGGCGTAATATGAAATGACAAGTCCCTATTATTTGTTATTCGGCAATTTCATTGTGTAGAAAATATGCCAAATTTTAATTATCTTTTATCTAAAGGCTGCCAGTACACGGTTGGGCGTTCAATAAGAGGAGAAATCAATGAAAATTAAGGCGGCTGTATTGTATGAACAGGGCAAGAAGACACCATTTAGCGAGTCAAAGCCGCTTAAGGTAGAGGAGGTTGACTTAGAACCCCCAGGTGCTGGCGAGGTTTTAATTAGGACAGGTGCTGCGGGGCTCTGCCATTCAGACTTATCCATGATTAACGGCGTAATGCAACGCAAAGTACCAATGGTTCCTGGGCATGAGGCAGCAGGCGTAGTGGAGGAAATTGGTGCCAACGTAACTCAATGTAAGCCAGGAGACCATGTCGTTATGAGTTTCGTTCCGATCTGCGGCGAATGCGAATTTTGTATTACGGGTCGATCAAATATTTGTAGCACGGCCTTTAATGCCAGGGCCACTGGCGCATTGATTAATGGAAACAGACGTCTTTCTCTGAATGGCGAACCGTTGCACCATACGAATGGAGTGTCTTGTTATGCCGAGTACATGGTAGCCTGTGAAGATTCGGTGATTACGATAGATAAAGAAGTCCCGATGCTGGATGCCGCATTATTCGGTTGTGCTGTCGTGACGGGTGTAGGTGCCATCATTAATACAGCTAAAATTGTTCCTGGATCAACGATTGCGGTCGTGGGCCTCGGCGGTGTAGGTCTATGCGCATTGTTAGGCGGCGTCGTGGCTGGAGCTGGTCGTATTATTGCCGTAGATATCGCTAGTGATAAGTTAGGTTTAGCCCGGCAACTGGGGGCAACAGATACCTTCAATGCTACTGATCCTAATTGTACAGAGAAAATAATTGAAGAGACCAAGGGTGGTGTCGAATATGCCTTTGAGGTAGCGGGCGTTGTTGAGGCTATGCAAACCGCTTATGCTATCACGAGACGAGGAGGAACAACAGTTACCTCTGGTCTCTCACAACACCAGCATACATTTGAAATTCCGCATTCCCAGCTGGTAGTAGATGAACGCACAATAAAAGGAAGTTATATGGGAAGCTGTGTAGTGCGCAATGATGTGCCTAAGTTTATCAATTTGTATAAGCAGGGAAAGTTGCCTGTAGATAAGCTAAGGAGCGGAAACATTTGCCTGAATGACTTAAATCAAGGCTTTGATAAACTTGCCGCAGGAGATGCGATCCGTCAAATGCTAGTAATGCACGACGAATTCAGTGCGTAAACCTAGTACCGATAAAATTGATTAGGTGTTCTTTGCACTTATCGACTGATTGATTATTTGTGTCTACAATCAATTCTGGATTATTTGGTTGTTCATAGGGAGCAGATACCCCGGTAAACTCTGGAATTTTGCCGGTTCGGGCTAATTGATAGTGTCCTTTAGGATCTCGTTTTTCACACGTGGTAACGTCAGCTTTTATATAAATTTCGTTAAAAAAGTTGCCCGCCACCTGACGAGCTAATTCGCGATCTTTTCTATATGGAGAAATAAAAGCCGTAATAACAATAAATCCGGCGTCAGCAAATAGCGTCCCGACCTCACCAATTCGACGGATGTTCTCGGTTCTATCAGCAGGAGAAAAACCAAGGTCTGAGCTCAAACCCTGACGGATATTATCACCGTCTAAAACATATACATGTATGCCGTTTTGGAATAGGTAGCTTTCAAGCTCAATAGCTAAGGTCGATTTGCCTGAACCTGGGAGCCCAGTAAACCACAATATGCCGCCTTTATGTTTATTTTCTTTCCATCTTTCTTCAACGGTAATGCGATGTTTAACTGTGACCAAATTGGAAGATTTAATATTCATAAAACGCCTGCGAATAAGGGATAAACTGCGTGATTACAAAGTTGAGATTAAATAGCTACTTTAACAATGGTTTAACCACCTTGGTGGCCCTTACATATCTGTTCTAGTCTTAGTTTGACATTGTCTTAAGTGAAATTAATAACACCCCAGTTCAATTCTATAATCTTATTTAATAGCTTTATATAATTACTAATGAAAATTAAATTGTTAGATCTTAGAAAAGATCTTATGTCTAAACGTTTTGGTTCCAATTACCCATCTAAAAAGGTGGTCTTGTTGGCCAACCATTGGAAGATCTGAATGGGACCTCTTGTTTCTCCACATGGGCGATCAACCCTATCACCTTTAATCGCACCCAAACAAAAACTGGCAGCCGTGGAAAGGCATGCTAGAAAACTCTTTCAAATACCCATGAATAGTCGAGAAAAATCAGACCTCCTGCTAATGGCGATGGGTGCCTATACACCCATAAAGGGGTTCGTTGGGGAGGCAGACTGGACGAACATTTGCGCTAACATGCGGCTAGACGATGGTTTGTTCTGGCCTATTCCCATCACCCTTTCTGTAGCAAAATCTCTAGCTAAGAATATAGCAATTGGTGACGAGGTGGTATTGATAGATCCTGAAGATAATAATTTGCCCATGGCAATTTTAACGGTTACAGAAAAATATCGTCCTGACCTTGAGTTTGAATGCAAACACGTATTTGGCACAACAAATAAAGCTCATCCGGGGGTTAAAAATATTTTGACGCAAAAGGAGGTGAACTTGGGTGGGAAGATAGTTATATTCGAAGAAGGTAATTTTCCTAAAATATTTAAAAACTTATATCTCCGGCCAGAGAAAAGTCGTGCGATGTTTCAGCGGCTTGGTTGGTCTCGAATAGCTGCTTTCCAAACACGTAACCCAATGCACCGCAGTCATGAGCACCTTGTCAAAATTGCTATGGAGGTAACCCACGGGGTTTTTGTACATCAGGTGTTAGGTAAACTAAAGCCAGGTGACATTCCGGCCGAGGTGCGAGTTAAGGCAATAGATGTACTGATAAACAATTATTTTCCAGAGAATTCAGTGATCCAGGCCGGTTATCCCATTGAGATGCGCTATGCGGGTCCCCGTGAAGCACTGCTTCATGCGCTTGTCCGACAGAATTTCGGTTGTTCTCATTTGATAGTTGGTCGGGACCATGCTGGTGTAGGGGATTTCTATGGCCCATACGATGCTCAAGATATATTCGATACTCTGTGGGATGGTGCTCTACTGACGAGACCTCTTAAAATGGATATTACTTTCTATTGCAAAAAATGTTACGGCATGGCATCCGCTAGGAATTGTCCACATAACTCTAATGACAGGATAAATATAACTGGCACGCAGCAACGCGAAATGCTCTCAAGTGGCAAAGAAATTCCACCGGAGTTCAGCCGGCCCGAGGTTGTGTCGGTGTTGAGAGAGTATTATCAAAGTTTGAAACCTTAAATATTTAGTGGGAGCTTTAATGGCTTGGTTATCTGGCGCTACAGCGCTTACCAAATCAATACAACAATACGGCGTAGATACAATATTTACCCTACCAGGTGCCCAATTGGACCCTATGTTCGATGCACTCTATCAGGCGAAGGAGTCTATTAGGGTCATTCATACCCGCCATGAACAAGGTACTGCATACATGGCTTTTGGCTATGCCCAGTCGACCGGTAAAGTTGGAACACATCTTGTTGTTCCGGGGCCGGGACTTCTAAACGCATCTGCCGGCCTGTCAACGGCTTTTGCTTGTGGAGCAAAGGTTCTTTGCTTAGCCGGACAAATTCCGTCCAAGCTTATTGGAAAGGGTATTGGCCAGCTTCACGAACTTTCCGATCAGCCTGGTGCCGTTGCTTCAATAACAAAATGGCGTGGCAGGGCCGAGTCACCGGCGACCGTCCCTGAAAAAGTGCAAGAGGCCTTTAAACAATTGAATACGGGTCGCACTCAACCTGTACTCTTAGAGATGTCACCTGATATTATGGCCAGTGAAGGAGAGGTCGATCTTCTTGATCCGATCGTTGATTTTGTTGACTTAGACCCTGAACCTGATCCCGACTTAATTGAACAAGCTGCTGCACTTCTTGGTAATGCGGAAAATCCTGGAATATTTATAGGAGGAGGTATTTGGGGTAGTGAAGAGAGTTTGCTGTCACTTGCCGAGCAAATACAGGCTCCAGTCTATACGTCACCACACGGTAATGGTGCTATAAATGATCGTCACTACCTTGCTCAAAATCTTATGTGTGCGAAAGAAATTTGGGAGCAAATTGATGTCGTTCTTTCCGTTGGTACGCGCTACCAGGCACCCGCAAGTTGGGGTAAGCAGGATGGAAAAAAACTTATAAGGATAGATATTGATCCTAAACAGTCGGTAAGCATTGCAATACCAGATATTCATATTGTCTCCAGCGCACGTGTGTCTCTTAAAAGACTTGCTGAGAGGGTGCAACGACACAACCGTAAGCGCGAGTCTAGAGAACAAGAATTAGTGCAGCTCAAGAGGACTGTCATGGATAGGTTCAACAGTGTTGAACCGCAGTACTCTTTTAATAAGGTGATCCGAGAAGAATTACCAGATGACGGAATTGCAGTGTTTGGTATTACTCAATTAGGATTTGCGGCCTGGTTCGGGTTCCCGACTTATCGGCCCCGTACTCTTATTCACTCCGGTTACCAAGGTACCTTAGGATATGCATTTCCAACGGCGTTAGGGGCTCAAATTGGCAATCCCGATAAAAAGGTAATTGCTGTCTCTGGAGACGGTGGGTTCATGTTTGGTGTTCAGGAATTAGCTACCGCCGCGCAACATAATATCGGTGTAGTTACAATTGTTATGAATGATGGTGCATTTGGTAACGTTAAACGTAATCAAAAGGAAGATTATGGTGAGCGTTATCTCGGTGTTGAATTACGTAATCCAGATTTTTTAAAATTGGCGGATGCATTTGGGGTAATGGGGCAACGGGTAAATTCACCGGAAGGTTTAAGGAATGCCATAAAGGAGGCCTTTAGGGAAGACGGACCAGCGTTAATCGAAGTGACTGTCGGGGAAATGCCATCGTTGTGGAAGTATATGCCTCTCGTGCGGGCTAAAGATCAGACGCGAGATAAACCATGAAGGTGATCAGTTACCGAAAGGATGGTGTAGAAGGTATAGGCATCATGGTGGATGAAGTGAATTGTGTATCCTTAGGTTCTTCGATGCCAGATTTACCAACAACATTAATGGGTTTGTTAAACTTCGAAGGCGATATGGAAGCCGCAAAATCAACAATTCAGGGGCGACCAGCGGATTTTAAATTGCAAGATGTAGAACTTCTTCCCGTCATTCCGGATACGCCCGTCATCTGGTGTGCCGGCGTTAACTATAAGGATCACGCGAATGAAACTGGACGTGGCCATCAAGATGAGCCGATGTTATTCATTCGATCCAATCATGGGGTCATTGCTCATGGTGCCCCACTTATTAAACCAAAAATTTCCAATATGCTGGACTTTGAGGGAGAGTTAGCCGTTATTATCGGAAAACATGGTCGGCATATACCTCAGGATGAGGCATTTAACCATATTGCCAGCTACTCAATAATTAATGATGGAAGCGTGCGTGATTGGCAGCGACATACAATACTGTTTTGTCCTGGCAAAAACTTTGAAGGTACAGGACCATTTGGTCCGTGGATGGTGACACCTGATGAATTTGGTGATCTCCCTATAGCCAGCCTCTAATTACTCGTCTTAATGGAGATATGGTTCAGCGGACCGGTATTGATATGATGGATCACAAACTTGAAAAAATTGATAGAATATACATCGACTGTACACACTTTACGTCCTGGTGACGTAATTAGTACGGGGACACCCGGTGGGGTAGGATCGCGTCGTGACCCGCAAATATGGATGAAGGAAGGCGACACCATAGAAGTAGAGATCTCTGGTATTGGTAAATTGGTAAACACTATTGAGAATGAAGTTTGAGTTCTTGAGGCAAGGAATTTAAAGTCGTTAAACACTTTACCTGATTTATATTTAAACGTTGTCTTGACCCATTCGTTGGGGAGAATTAGCGTATCCTGAAGATCAACTCCGTGCTGAGCTGACACAATGACCAAACTGCAAAAATTAAATCAATCAATTCAGTCCCAGGTACCTTCCGTTGATAAATTGCTTCGGCAAGATGCCGTTGTCGAGCTTATGGAGATCTACGGTCGCCAAACAACCACTACAGCTGTTCGGGCCTTAATTTCTGAAACACGTTCGGAAATAAAA
>PTLH01000002.1 GCA_002938035.1 Alphaproteobacteria bacterium MarineAlpha3_Bin6 | reverse complement strand
AAAAAATTTTATCAATAGGTGTGGATCGCGAATGACTTGTTCAATCCAAGGCAAGGGATACCAGGCCATCGGCTAATTTAGGTTCGAACCAAGTAGTCTTGGGTGGCGTTGTTTTCTGAGCATCTGCCAACGTCATGATCTGGCTAACGGTGATAGGAAAAAGCGCAAAAGCAACCTCCCAATCACCCGAGTCCACCTGTCTTTCGAGCTCAGACATCCCCCGAATTCCTCCAACAAATCCTATACGGGGGTCTGTTCTGTGGTCACCTATTCCCAATACGGGCGACAGAATTTTGTCGCTAAGGATACTAACGTCTAAATCATCCTTGATCGTATTATTGGAAACTAAATCACCCTTAAAACGAAGAATATACCACCCTCCCGCTAAATACATGCCGAAAGACCCGGCACTCTCGGGTTGTGCAGGTAAGTCGCTTGAAAAAACTTCAAAATATTCTTCGATGCGATCCAAGAGCATGGAGGCGCTCAATCCATTGATGTCTTTAACGACCCTATTGTAATCTAGTATTTGGACCTCTGTTTCCGGGAAACTAACCACCAAAATTGAATTGTAAGGCTCGGATCCATTATGCGCTGGATTAGTTCTTTTTAGCTCTGCCGCCACCCGAGATGCAGCAGCCGATCTGTGATGCCCGTCTGCTATGTAAATCGCACCAAGCTTCTCAAATCTTTCAGCGATCCGATTAATAACTTTTTTCGCCATGACAACCCACAAGGTGTGAATAGATCCGCCGTCACCGATTATAGAGTAAGCTGGCTCACCTAAGGTTAACTCTTCCATCAGAGTTGAGAGATCATTATCATTTTTGTGTGTAGCAAAAACTGGACCTGTCTGAGCTTTAACTGCCAGAATTTGTTTCACTCGGTCAGTTTCTTTGTCGGGACGGGTAAGTTCATGTCGACGAATGAGATTATTTTCATAAGCCTCGACTGACCCAACCCCTACGATACCAGTCTGCACGTGATCATCCGTCTGAACCCTGTAAATATAATAACCAGGTGCGTCATCGCGGCATAGAATGCCTTCACTCAACATACGTGCCATGTTTTCAGCGCCTTTCGAATAAACCTCGCTGGAAAACGGATTAATGCCTTGAGGTAGGTCTATCTCTGGTCTTGAGATGTGAAGGAAGCTCCAGGGATTGTCTTTTGCTAGTTCCCTAGCCTCCGCGGTACTCATGACATCATAAGGAGGCGCAGCTACAATCTGGGCGTATTCAGGAACCGGCCTAAGGGCAGCGAAGGGTTGAAGTATGGGCTTACTCAACCAATTTATCCTGCGTGTGGTACAGAGAAATTAGTTTGAGTGGCTCGATGCAATTCTAGCTGCACAGGACAATATCCTCTTGGGTTCTGGATCCATATCAGCAGCAAACGGAATCTTGTTTTAAATATATTGAAGTTGGTAGTTAATTAGATTTTCCAAATTTAACCTTGGCCAATACGTATAGCTATAAAACCTATTCCGCTTTGCCTTTCCATTAATAATAGAATGGATTTTCTACCCTCTCTACGGGCTTTCTCAATTTTATCTTTAACATCCCTAAGGCTATTAATTGCTGTTTGGCCAGCCTCAATTATTATATCTCCTTTTTTAAGACCTTGTTCCGCCGCTGTTCCACCGGGATCAACAAATGTAATCACAGCACCCCTCGAAGATTTTTTAAGCTTGAACTGTTTACGTACGGCATCGTTTATAAAAGCCAACGTCAACCCAAGTGACGGAAGCTTACTTTCTTTAGTAGATTTTGTATCTTTTTGTTGCCCTGGTTCAATAAGTAATGCTTGTTTTTCATCCAATTCCCCAACAGCGACGCTTAGCGACTTCTTTTTTCCCTTTCGCCAGACCACTATAGGTACCTTTTGTCCAATTTCGGTGCTGGCAACTATACGGGGAAGATTACGCATCTCATTTACCACTTGATCATTAAATGAAAGAATCACATCTCCTTTCTGTATCTTTCCTTTTTCCGCGGGGCTCCCCGCCGTTATCTCGGCAACCAACGCCCCGCTAGCTTTTTTCAGACCCAGACTTTCTCCAATTTCATCAGTCACCTGTTGGATACGGACGCCAAGCCATCCCCGACGGGTTCGTCCATAGCGTCGCAACTGATCAATAACCCCTTTTGCAGTTGATGAGGGAATTGAAAATCCTAAGCCAACACTACCACCCGTAGGTGAGAGGATGTTGGAGTTAATACCAACAACCTCACCACGCATATTGAACAATGGCCCACCTGAATTACCCTTATTAATGGATGCATCTGTCTGAATAAAGTCATCGTAGGGTCCGGAACCAATGTTCCGACCTCTCGCCGAAACGATCCCAGCTGTGACCGAACCGCCCAAACCCCAGGGATTGCCAATGGCTACCACCCAATCCCCAACCCTAAGTTGATCAGAGTCACCGAATGAAACCGAAGGCAAATCCTTTTCCGAATTAACTTGCAAAACAGCAATGTCGGTCTTGGGATCTCGACCAATCAATTTTGCCGTCAAGGTCGTGTTATCTTGCAGTATGACTTTGATTTCCTGAGCATCTCGAATGACGTGTTCGTTCGTAATAACAACACCTGATTTTTCAATGATAAACCCTGACCCCACCGACGTTGATCTTCTTTGCTCCTGTGGTCTATTTCGTTCACGGAATTCGCGAAAAAATTCCTCAAATGGTGATCCAGGAGGAAATTGAGGTGAAACGCTGGGGTCCTTTATGACACTAGTTGTCGATATAGTCACCACCGATGGAAGAAGCTTTTGTGCCAAATCTGCAAAACTTTCTCCCGCTACACGGGAATGCGCCGATGAAGTCATCAGCAAAAAACCCATTAGAATAAATAGAGGTATTCGGCCTATGGTTCCGCGCCATCTCAGAACTAATGAAGCCGCAATTATTAAAGGCCAAGTAAAAATATACCGCATTAATGTTATCCTCATTTGTGTCGTTAATTCAGACACTGTGTGTATGTTTTAAATAATTTATTTCAATGCTAATTTATACGTAATCTTGCTCAAATTAGATGCCCACAATGTGTTTTTCTGATGGTATCAATTAGGTATATGGGTGGCGTATTGTAGAGAAAAAGGGCAAAGAGGTTTCACCTTGCCATAATTTACCAGTGTTCTGTACCATACCCGATTAAAAACTCAGGCGTAAAACGGCTATAGCAGCAACTCCGACAACGGCTGCAAACATACCCGCAACACGGAGAGAGTTGTCCGACATCTCTAAAACATGGAGCATAAAACGCCTCATACTTTCAGGAAACAGAGCATAAATCACACCCTCCAGTGCTACTGCTAAGGCCAAGGCTGTCAGAAGTTCACTCATTCCAAGGTTGTCTTCGAAAAGTCGCCACTGACACTAATCAGAGACAGAAGCCATTGCTTAGGTTTCTATTTGGCCTTACCTGAAATATCGCCAAAAAATCTAAAAAAATCCGACTTTGGATTCAAAATCATGGTTGTCCCTTCACCAAACGCATTGTCATATGCCTCCATTGTTCGATAAAACTCGAAAAACTCAGCGTCCTGACCGAAAGCTGAATTCAATATATTTGTGCGGGTACCTTCGCCTTGACCTCTCAAAATTTGGGACGATTTTTCTGCATCAGCCAATAAGACGGTACGATCTTTATCCGCCTTCGCCTGAATTTTAGCTTTGATCTCCGCACCTTCAGATCGAAGTTTGGCAGCCTCGGCAATCCGATCGGAGCGCATCCTGTTATATACTGCCTGTGACGTTTCATCAGGTAAATCAGTTCTGCCAATTCGGACATCAATTACCTCGACACCAAATTCCGGGGCTTCCTTCTTCAGGGTATTGGTTATGGCCAACATTACGTCATCTCGTTTTCCGGATAGCATATCGGCTAGAAAGACGGTGCCAACTTCCGCACGCACAACCGCATTAAGACGTGCGCCAAAAATTTGGCGGAAGTTGTTGTCTGTAATTGCCTTTTTACGAAATTCCAAAGCATCCACAATGCGATACCGTATGAACGAGTCGACATTTATGCGCTTTTGGTCACTAAGAATGACTTCCTGAGCCGGTGGATCCAAGTCAAGAATACGTCGGTCAAAGAAAATTACATTCTGGATAAACGGCACCTTAAACTTAAGACCCGGGTCTCTATCCACCTTAACCGGATTACCGAATTGTAGAACCAATGCCTGTTGAGTTTGGTGAACAGTATACAATGCGCTAAAGGCTACAATACCTGCGACAACCACAATTACACCGATGACAGCAAGAAAGATCTTATTCATTTGTCCGCTCCCGATGATCTTTTACGAAGTTCTGGCAACGGTAAATATGGCAGCACACCGGTGGCCCCTTTACCAGAATCAATAATCACCTTTTCAGAATCCTTAAATACTTGCTGCATGCGCTCTAGATATAGACGTGAACGGGTCACGGCTTTGTTGCCCTTGTAGGCTTCAAAGACCGACAGAAAGCGCTTCGCCTCACCTTCCGCCTCCAGCACCATACGCTCTTTATAACCCGTAGCTTCCTGGATCATTCGTGCGGCTTCACCTTTGGCTTTCGGAACAATATCATTACGGTACGCGTACGCCTCATTCTGCTGGCGTTCCTTATCCTGGCGAGCACGCTGCACATCATTAAAGGCGTCAATAACTTGCTGAGGCGGTTCCACTTTCTGGAGCTTAATTGAAGTAATGAAGACACCGGCTTTATAATGGTCTAAAATTTTTTGAAGGACGTCAACAGTGCTGGTTTCCACTAGTGTTCTTTTTCGAGCCAGTGCATCTTCCAGTGTCGTCTGCCCCACGACCTCGCGGATAGCACTTTCTGAAGCCAATTTGACAGTTGCCTCAGGGTTGCGGATGTTGAAAAGAAAGTCGGCAGCATCTTTTATACGCCACTGAACCACATAATCGATGTCGATAATATTCTGATCACCCGTTAGCATTAGACTTTCCTCAGCCACATCTCTTACCGTGGTATTGCGGGTTCCGCTCTGACCAAACTCTCGGAAGCCAACCGTTGTAATATTCGTGTTTTCAACATTCGGTGTATAAACCTGACCAATTGGAGTGGGAAACCAGTAGTTGAGACCCGGCGTAGTCCGTTTCACAAACTCACCGAACATCAACTCAATACCTTCTTCTCCGGGCTGAACTCTGTAAAAACCGGTTGCCAGCCAGAAAAGCACGAGAACCCCAATTAATAAGGATAACCGCTTACCACCCTTTCCACGACCAGGAAAAAATTTCTTGAATTTTTCTTGACTACGGCGCAGAATGTCCTCGATATCCGGTGGTTGCGATCCCCCTTTGGGACCACTGCCGCCGCCCCATGAACCTTGACCACTTCCACCACCGTTACCACCCCACGGCCCGCCACGCTGTATTTTCCAAACCATTAAGAGTATCCTTTTCGAAGAACGTCTAATGAAAGCCAAAATCTACTAATAAACAAACCCGTATGTAATAAGAACTCTGTGTTTATATGACAGCTTCTTCACCTATCCGACGAGTGCCTATTTTACCGGACTAATTAGGAAGCACAACGCAGTTTGTTGGCAAACATCCGTCTTACGGTAGATAGGCCGGTTCAACGTATGTAGCAACCCCACTCCAATACTTTAGAGAAAATTATTTCTCTAATCTAATTTACTCTGAGCAGCCAATGACCTCCATGAGTTCACGCCATTCTCGCTTAGACATACCACTTTCTTCCTGGTTTATATGAACACCAGAAATCAACTTTTTTACGACTTTGATAGCCTTACCTGAGAATGTTACACCCTCAACCCGATGATCACTGAACGATTGAAACGTTATAGGACACCAACGCCGAAGTGTTTCCATCATTGCATCTGCATAAACACGTATTTCATACTGGGCATGCGTGTCTGCACGCAAACTTAAAAAATTTAACAAATTGTGCAGATCCGTTTTCCAATACCATTGTGTGTAAGTGCTTAGGGTGAGGTTCATCCGAGCAAGTTCACGAGCAAGACCCTCTTTTGAGACATCAATTATATTACCCTCTTCACTCTCGTTCAGCATTTCAATGTAATGATCGTAAGTCATTTGCGCATCTTCTCGTAAAATTTCTAAAACCCTTTTTGCTTCCTTTCCTGACAATATATTGCCGCGCCCTTGACGGTTAGAACTTGACTGAGCCGCAAGATCGTCTTCTTCCGGCACATAAAACTCGCAATCCAAAACAGAATACCGGGCAGAATATTCGTTCACGTTTGCGGTGCGGTGTCTAATCCATTGCCGGGCAACAAATATTGGTAATTTAACGTGGTATTTAATTTCACACATTTCAAAGGGTGTAGTGTGACGATGCCGCAAGAGGTAGTTAATTAGCCCCGCATCGTCGGATATCTTCTTTGTTCCCTTGCCATATGACACTCGCGCCGCCTGTACCACTGCAGCATCGTCGCCCATATAATCAATAACACGAACAAATCCGTGATCAAGAACGGGGATAGGTTCAAATAATATCTCCTCCAACATTGGGACAGTAGGGCGTCGGGTTTTCAAGCTGGACGAGCGCGCAATTTCAATCTCAGCCTTTTGTTCTTTGGTTAACTCCATGAGCGAGGCTAGTCCTTGAGGTTATTTATAGCATTAAGAACATTTCACTTTAACGTGTTGCATCCCCTTTCGCAAAAACATCCGTTACCTGGATACAGCACCTCGCACTCTTTCATTGCCTGCGAGATAGGGCTATATTAGCAGGGTTGGGAAACCAACTATGGCGATAAACGTTTTGTAGAATAAGCGTAACGGACCCGGGGGCAGTGCCCGGCGCCTCCACCAATTTACTCGTAAGAATCTTTGGGGGCGAAACAGGATCGACGTGCGTGGTAAAGGCACAATTTTCGCTCGGCATGGTACCACCGTTATCGGGCCAATTTTACAAATGCTAACGATAATGAAGCATTTGCGGTAGCCGCTTAATAACCGGTTTACCACGGGGTTCGGGGGGCACCTGGCAACAGAAGCCCCCCACTAAAGAGCACCTAACACTTGTTAACTTGTGCAACAAGTCGTTATAGAATTAGGAATAAGCGTAGGAGATAATTTGAATTAAATGAACGAAGTTAATTTCCCTTATGACGAGTGGGTCACCGATGCTATGAGGAATGTGCTGCGACGTGCATTGAAAAAACTCACGTGTGGTGAAGATCCAGGACAACACCACTTGTACATAAACTTCGAAACCAACGGTGATAATGTCAGCGTTCCAGATTTCTTGAAAGCCCAATATCCAGACGAAATCACCATTGTTCTTCAACATCAATTCCAAGATTTATATTTGGATGACAGTGGGTTCGAGGTAACCCTCTCCTTTGGAGGGCAAAACCAGAGACTATACATTCCATTTGATGTGGTAACTTCATTCGCAGATCCATCCGTGAACTTTGGTATTCAAATAAAATCTGAAGTTAGCAAAAGCACCAACACCGATGAATATTCTAAATTGGGTATAGATAATAAAAATTCAAGAGATGACAAAATCGAAGGCATTTTGTCGAAACGCCAGCATTCTATCATTTCACCTGAAGGCTCTGACGGCGTAAATAACATTGACCCAAAAAGAGAATTAAAGCACCGAATAGATGGAGCGGAGGTCATCAATATAGAGGCGTTTCGCAAGAAGTGAGCAAAATTTGGTATAAGCTTTTCATTTAATCTTTTGCAAAAATTCAAAAACCTCGTCGGCTAAGCCAACAACCCGTCAGTTCAATAACAAAAGCTATCTGATTGATATAAGAATAAAATTTGCTAAAAATAATAAATTTATTAAGGCTATAATTATGAGTGACAATAGTTTTCATCCTCTAATTCCCAATTTTGATGACACGACGGAATACCGTCTAATTACCGACGACTTTGTCGAAACAGTTTTCACTGGCGATCGGGAGGTTCTTAAAATCGATCCAGAGGGCATCGCCCACTTAACTGCCGAGGGGTTCTCGGATACTTCCCACCTTTTGCGGACATCACACCTCCAACAGCTAAGTAATATACTGGATGATCCAGAAGCCTCTGAAAATGACCGTTTTGTGGCATTAGATTTGTTAAAAAACGCTAATATTTCTGCCGGTAGGATATTGCCCATGTGCCAGGATACGGGCACCGCAATCGTTATGGGCAAGAAAGGAGAGAATGTGTGGGTGGAAGGTGATGACGAAGCCGCCATTACAGATGGAATAAAACGTACCTACGAGACTGATAATTTAAGATACAGCCAGCTAGCACCAATTGACATGTATACAGAGAAAAATACTGGTAACAACCTCCCGGCACAAATTGATATCTATTCTGAGAAAGGTAACTCATATAAATTTTTGTTTATTGCAAAAGGAGGTGGATCGGCAAATAAGACCTTCCTTTACCAAAAGACTAAAGCGCTATTGAACCCTAGTTCTTTGATGTCTTTTCTGGACAAGGAAATTAGAAACTTGGGTACGGCAGCTTGTCCACCTTACCACCTAGCCATTGTTATTGGCGGGACGTCTGCAGAATTCAATCTTAAAACCGTTAAAATGGCTTCAACACATTATTTGGATAATCTACCCATTCGTGGGAATGAACACGGCCAAGCTTTTCGTGATATTGAATTGGAAGAAAAAGTTCACAAATTTACCCAAAATTTGGGTATTGGTGCACAATTTGGCGGCAAATACTTTTGCCATGATGTGAGAGTAATCCGTTTGCCGAGACATGGTGCTTCATGCCCTGTGGGCATCGGTGTCTCCTGCTCTGCTGACCGGCAAATAATGGGTAAAATCACAAGGGATGGATTATTCTTAGAGCGCTTGGAAAAAAATCCAGCCCGTTTCCTACCCGAAGTAATCGGTGAGGAATTAGATGGTGACGTCATTAACATCGACCTCAATCGTCCCATGGTTGAGATAAGAGCTGAACTCTCCAGATATCCAATAAAAACACGTCTGTCCCTTTCAGGCTCCATGATTGTCGCCCGAGACATTGCACATGCAAAACTGAAAGAGAGACTAGACAAAGGAGAAGACCTACCAGATTATGTGAAGGAAAATGCCGTTTATTATGCGGGTCCAGCCAAAACACCAGATGGCTTTGCTTCGGGATCATTTGGCCCCACCACCGCCGGTCGCATGGACTCGTATGTTGATCTTTTGCAAGCCAATGGTGGCTCCATGATTATGCTCGCGAAAGGGAATCGATCACAATCTGTTACGGATGCTTGTAAAAAACATGGCGGTTTCTATTTGGGCTCAATTGGAGGACCAGCAGCGCGGCTTGCACAAGATTGCATCGAGAAAGTCCAAGTTTTGGAGTACCCAGAGCTTGGCATGGAGGCAATTTGGCAAATTGATGTTAAAGACTTTCCAGCTTTCATGGTGGTTGACGATAAAGGTAATGATTTTTTTTCAGAATTTCGTGCTCCCATCCATGACAGTTAAAAAAACCGAACTAATGCTGTGAATGTTCTGGCTTGATCAATTGCCCAAAATAAAAATTAAATGTTTATAACTCGGAATACAATCTGAGCAATATACTCCATTTTCGCAACTCAAAATGAGGAATTTAGCAGATGGCTAAGACATATAATTATGTACGATACAAAATGTCGGAATATGATCTTGGCAAGTTTCCGGGTCCAAAAGCGGGAGAACCGGCGGTCGACTTTACCTTGAGCACACCTGATGGCAAGGAAGTAAAACTTGAAGACTATAAAGGGAAATGGGTTGTGATTGAGACTGGTTCGATCACATGTTCAATGTACGTCAAGAATGTTGGAGGTTTTGCCAAGCTTCGTCAAAAATACCCGGACGTAGAATTTTTGCTCGTATATGTGCGCGAGGCCCATCCGGGTTCCCGTCTTGGGGCCCACATAAGTGACAAACAAAAACGTAAGATGTCACTGGATATGAAAGATATTTATGCGGATCCACGTCGGGTGTTAGTAGATGATTTAAATGGAACTATGCACCACCTGTATGGCGCACTACCGAACATGGTTTACGTCATTAATCCAGAAGGAAAAGTAATTTATCGCTGCGACTGGTCTTTTCCCAAGAAAGTAGAAAAGGTGCTACAGAACCGTGATCAAATCCATACAGATGATCATGTTCAGATAATTACGGCTGCACCGTGGATCATGATCCCAACAGTGTTGCGCGGTGGTTGGGACGCCCTTTGGGACATTGCCGTAGCAATGCCAATGATAATTTTGGCACATCTAAGAGCCGATTGGGAAAATTTCAAAAAGAAGATTTTTAGTGAAGAACAGGCCAAATCCAAACGAGCTAAAACGTTTTAATGGTGGCCCTGAACTAATTAATGTTATGTGACTTTAGTGGCAAGTTTCTCATTTTGTCACGCTAGGCATTTACACCTTGGATTATTATAGACTAACGTAAAACAACGTTGCATTCTGGTTGCAGCACACTTACACCAAGGGTAAGAAACGGCTGGATAATAGTTGTTAGCGAACCAAAATAATATTCACAGGACTCAACTTGGCAGTATTAACGTCCAATTTGAAATAAATTTAGCGCATTAGTGCGCCCAATTTTTTGACGATCATTTTCCGAAATTTCAGCTTTATCAAACCACTGAGATGCATGTCCTACATCCTCAAATGGATAATCCGCAGAAAAAAGAATTCGGTCAGATCCGATCTCTAACATAGTATTAATCAAGGCTTGTGTGCGAAAATTGCCAGAAGTGGTAATGTAAAAATTCTTGAGAAAGTAGTCCGATATTAAATTTTTTGCCGGGTAGTCCGGTGGTTCATTGACCCATGCATTGCGGTTATCTACCCGCCACATGCTAAATGGTAAACCTTCTCCCATATGGCCAAGAATAATTTTGAGTTTTGGATATACGTCAAATAAACCACTACACATTAACCGCAAAGCGTGGACGGCCGTTTCTTGACCAAATGCCCATGTCGGACCTAATAGCCAAGGGTGTCCCTCATAAATTTGCGCATGCTTTTGTAAGGGATTTCGTGGATGCAGATAAAATGGCATATTCAGTTTTTCTACAGTCTCCCAGAAAGGGCGGTACATCTTTTCATCAAGATAAACGGCTGTATCCGGTTCACCAATTTGTGAGAAACCATTCACCAAAATACCCACAAAGCCTAGTTCCCTCGCGCAACGTTCCAGTTCCCTAATAGCCGCATCTGTATCTTGCATGGGAAGCGCAGCCAGGCCAGCAAATCTATCTGGTCTCTTGTGAATTTCATCAGCTAGAAAATCGTTCGACTTCTGGGCTGTTTCAATGGCTAGTTTAGTATTCGGTATTGCCTGGATCGCTGGAGCATTAAGCGATAAAATCATCATTTCAACCCCAAATTTATCCATAAAAGCTAATCGTTTTTCTTGGATGTCTAAAAGGCGCGATTTTAATTCCGGCCATATTTTTTCTGCTAAATATCCATGGGAATCCATAATCGTCGCTTCAGTGGCGAAATGTTCTTCTAGTCCGATTTTACCCTTCATCACTCTCTCCTTCCTCATCTAAATGCGATACACTTCAAAACAACATTTATTTACGCATATGCCCCATCGACGTTAGACTATTCATCCACACTTGCCGATACTGCTTCTGCAATCACCTAAAATAAGTGATATAACTATTTTAGCACCTAAATAAATCATAAATTAGCTCTAAGTTCACAAACTATTTGCTGTTTACGTATACGCTGAAATAAAAGGTTGGATAATTAATTGTAGATCATTCAATACAGGAGGCTTTTGATATGCGTACCATTGAAATTTCCCGAGCAGAAATGGAAAAGCGTGTAGCTCGTTACGATAATCTTGAACCTATGGAAGCGCAGAAAAACATGAATGTGCCTCTTGAAGCTGCCGACATTGTTTGGTCACGTCAGCTTTTAAGTGTTATTGGCTTGGAAGAAGGCCTGCCCACACCCATCAACTCTGCAGCACCTATTAAAGGGGCTGCCGGCATCACGGTGACCCTAGCCCAATGCCCGCCTGGTACCGGACCCTCACTACACGCGCACCAACAAACCTACGAGACATTTACAGTAATGAAGGGTCGGTTCGAAGTTTACTGGAACGACAATGGTGAAAATCGCGTGGAACTTGATCTTTATGACACGATATCCGTGCCTCCCAGAGTTTGTAGGGGTTTCACTAATATATCAAACGACGATGGGATTTTACAGGTGATTATTTCTGGCGGCGTCCACGATCTGAATGATATCGATTTTGCAACGATTTGCGGTGAACGCATCGAAGCTATTCAGCCTGGTCTCGTTAAGGAATTTGAAAAAACCGGTCTTACTTTTACAGCAGGAAAATAAATCCATACATAAGTTTGAATACTATTTATATTCTGTAGTGAGCACTTTAATAGGGTTGCTATGACTAAAACTAATTGAAAGCGCTAACTTGTTCTAAACGTCTCTAAACGCCGCTGAATTGGCTTTCGAGGTCAGAAAAACAATGGAACGGTAAATAGTTTGTCGCCTCGGATTTATCTGCTCACCCACCAACGGTAATTTGTGCAGTGATATTGGAAAAAATTTGAACGAGGTTAAACAGGTGCAATCGATCTCGTCAGATCATTTTGTATTTATGCTTGGAAAAAAGGTTAGAGTTGTGATCGGGACCAATCATTTCAATCTATGTGATACCGCATTTGATTAACCATGCGCCAGGTTTAATTTTTATTGAAGTTATGGAAAGCATGCGAAGTGATCTATTTTTAATTTGGTTTTATTTACCCAGGAAAATTAATGACAAAATGGCTTAATTATTATTCTAAAAAGAGAATTACACAGCAATGGTTGCAGCTTAGCCTGCTCGGAGAAACAGATGCCAAGAGTGTTCTTGAAATCGGTCCAGCGTTAGGTGGTGTAACAGCGATGCTTGTTAATGCAGATTACATCGTCACGACCCTCGACATACTACCGAAAGACTTCAAATATCCCGAAACACCACATATACAACAGGATTTGCTAACCCTAGATCCATCTCAAATAAAATCCAACGACGCTATCATATGCTGTGAAACATTGGAGCATATCGATTGGGACAAAGTCCCCAACATTTTACGAAAATTCCATCAGAGTGGAGCACAACATCTAATTATTTCCGTTCCCTACATGGGTTTTCAATGCACATTTGATTTCTATTTCAACCGCTTTGAATTCAAGAATTATTTTTCCATGAAAAAATTCTGTAACTTTAAAGAGTTTAACCGCGAGCTAAAAGGAGGACACCAGTGGGAAATTGGCTATAAGAATTATACCGTGGAGGCTTGGGAAGAAATCTTAAGAAGCAGCGGCTGGTCGATTAAAATCCGCGATTTCACCGAAAAAACCAGATCCATATTTCATCTACTAGAATCAAATAACAATTCGTAATACACGAATTGTCCCCCAAAACTTTCCCACGCATACTTCAACCTTACTATTCAACGCATGCCGTTACATTTTATGAATTCCTAACTTATAGCTACTTTGTAGAGCATGAGACCTTAGGCGGGAGCAGCCATCAGCAAGTTAAACCCTATGACGCCAAGAAGACGGAGTAACACTATCTCCCTTTAAAGTCTGGGGGTTTCTTATTGAGAAAAGCTTTCACACCTTCATTATAATCCTCTGTGTCGAAGCACTGGTAGCCTTCAGCCTCCTCGTCCTCAGTCAATGGTTTATTCTCCCCTACCCCATCAACTACTCGGCAGACAAACTTTTTATGCCATCTATTAACAAGTGGAGCACCATTAGAGATATTTTGTACAACCTCCTCAACGGCAGAATCCACTTCTTCATCTGAAATAACTTTATTGATTAAACCTTTTTCCCTAGCTTCTGACGCCCCAAACACTCGGCCTTCAAAGAGAATCTCCAATGCTATGCTTGACCCCACCAAATTTACCAACGCCTTCACCTCAGGGTAAGCCATCACAAGACCCAACTTATTAATTGGTATACCAAATTGGGATGACATCCCGGCAATTCTAAGATCACAAACTAAAGCTAATTCTAAAGCCCCTCCCACGCATAAACCTTTTATACGAGCCACTATTGGGTGGCGACAACTCTGGATAGCCCGCATAGCTTCATGCATAAGAACACCGTACTGGCGGGCCTGGTTACTATTCTTTCTGTAAGTTTTAAACTCAGAAATATCTGCACCAGGACCAAATGCTTTATCTCCAGCGCCTCGCAAAATGATGCACCGCAGGTCTTCTTCACGATCTAATTTCCTAAAAACTTCACCAACTCGCACCCACATAGCTCGATTTAATGCGTTAAGTTTTTCCGGCCTGTTCAAGACCACTGTCACGACACACTCATCTCTCTCCACTAGAACGAGATGATCTTCGTTCAGACCCAAATCCAGAAAAACCATTGTGTTGGCCCTTAAAATTATGCCTACCACTCTACAGAAATATCAGAGTGTTTCATTTGTTAGATCAAGATATGTGCTTAATTGTCTATACCCTCTTGCTTTAAAACTATACTCAATCCATTCATTCTTTAAATTTACGATTCAAAAACTAGCAACATAAAACACGAATTTAAATCAGACATTAAAACGATACAAAATAACGTCACCTTCTTGGACAGGGTACTCACTGCCTTCTTGGCGCATTTTACCAGCGACCTTAGCAGCCTGTTCACCACCCAAATTCTTGTAATCCGCAAAAGAAATAGTTTCAGCGCAAATAAAACCCCGCTCAAAATCCGTATGTATGCGACCAGCTGCTCTTAATGCTTTGGTTCCGTGAGCCAAGGTCCAGGCACGTGCTTCGTTTGGACCAACAGTGAAGTAGGTAATCAAATTAAGCAATGAATAGCCCGCTCGTATTAGACGAGCTAAACCTGTCTCCTTAAGCCCAATCGTTTCAAGAAATTCTGCTTTTTCAACTTCATTTTCTAATTGGGAGACCTCTGCCTCAATTTGAGCCGAGATACACAAGATTTTAGCTCCCTGATTTTCAGCATAAACAGCAACTCTTTTAGACATTTCATTCCCCGTAGATGCAAATTCTTCCTCAACATTGCAGAGGTAAAGTACAGGTTTTGAGGTCAATAAATTCATCATATGCAATTGCTGCTCTTCTCCATCTTTTAGAACTACATCGCGAGCGGGACTTCCTGCGCGAAGGGATTGGAGAAGTCGCTCCACCAAATTTAAATCCTCACCTACATCCTTTTCGCCAGCCTTAAGCTTCTTCATGAGTAGTTCGGCACGTCTTTCTAGTCCTGAAAGGTCCGCTAACATAAGTTCTGTTTCGACGATCTCTGCGTCCCTAACTGGATCCAAGGTATTACCCACGTGGGTAATGTTGTCATCGGTAAAACAACGCAGCACATGGATAATAGCATCCACTTCCCGAATATTTGCCAGGAATTGATTACCCAGGCCTTCCCCTTTACTCGCACCCTTTACCAAGCCGGCAATATCTACAAACTCAAGGTACGTAGGACTGATTTTAGTAGAATTGGCAATTTCGGCAAGAATACCCAATCTACAATCAGGCACCCTCACCCGTCCAGTATTGGATTCGATTGTGCAAAATGGGTAGTTAGCTGTTTCGGCCTGCGCCGTCGAGGTAAGGGCATTAAAGAGTGTCGATTTACCGACATTAGGCAATCCAATAATTCCACAATTAAACCCCATTTATTTTGGGCTCTCTTTTTGACGATTGCTGGCCCAGTCTTTCTCTTTTGTATCTACCTTTTGTAATAAACCAGAGGCTAGTCCTACTTTTGCCATAAACTCGGTATCCCTGCCCAAAATCAATAAAGGAATCGCGTCTGCTATTACATCAATGATCTTTGATACCCAGTTCCGATCCGTCGGTGCAAAATCTCGAAGCACATGACCCGTCACCAGATCTTTTTCACCTGGATGTCCAATACCAATTCGGACACGCCAAAATTCCTGGCCAAAATGCTGACCTATGCTTTTAAGACCATTGTGACCGGCCATGCCTCCACCGATCTTAACCCGAACTTTTCCTGGTGCCAGGTCAATCTCATCATGCAGTACAATGAGTTTATCCGGTGCGATCTTGTAAAACCTGGCCGCAGCCCCAACACATTTTCCGGATTCATTCATGAATGTGGTCGGCTTTAATAGGAGCACTTTCGCAGTTCCTAATTCGCCTTCTGATAACTCGCCATCAAATTTCAAGCGATAGGGCGCAAAATCGTAACGCCGATGTATTTCATCCACCACCATGAAGCCTAAATTATGGCGGTTTTCCGAATACACCAATCCCGGGTTACCAAGGCCAACCAAAAGGTTCATTTTTGAACCCCGCAAAAACGTTCCCTTACAACGGCTTTAAGGGCGAAAGAGATCTTTATTTTAATCGTTCGAATTAGCCCCATCATCACTGGGGTCAGGTATCGCTGTATCTTCGGAAACCACCTCGCCATCAACCCCTTCTTCACCATCCATACCTTCTTCACCTTCTTCAGGCTCAGCTTCTTCTTCGTCCGATGGCATCAGAGTTGGGGCAGAGATGGTCGCAACTGTAAAATCACGATCCGTAGTCGTGGCAACATCCTCCGGCAACTCCGTTGCCCCAATGTGAATAGCATCACCAATATCTAACCCTTCTAAGTCGAATACCAACTCGCCAGGAATATTCAATGGCGAACACAATAGTTCTACTTCCCGGCGAACGATATTTAACACCCCACCGCGTTTGAGGCCGGGGCTTAGTTCATCATTGATAAATGTCGCCGGAATCAATAGGACAATTCGGGTCTCCTGGTTAAACCGCATAAAATCGACATGGAGTGGGCCGTCGGTAACTGGGTGCACCTGAAGATCCCGTGCGAGGACTTGGTGTTTTTCGCCATCTAGATTCAACTCAAATATTTGGGTAAAAAACCTTGGACTATGGAACAGCTTGGTTAATTCCCGATCGTCAACGGAAATTGTTATTGGATCCTGTTTGTCACCATAAATCACCGCCGGAATTCGGCCAGCTCTCCTTTGAGCTCGAGCCGCCCCCTTGCCGGTCCGCTCGCGCACCTCTACCGAAACAGTAACAGCTTCAACCATTTTATATCTCCAGTTGGTGAAAAGACACTGGCCTCTGAGGATACTGACACCACAAAAAGCGAGGATTTAAAGGGAAAAAGTTCTTTAGTCAAACAAACTTGAGACCGAATTCTCTAGACTGATGCGGAGCATTGCCTCTCCGATCAGCGGTGCGATTGTAAGCTGGTTGATATTGCGCGCAACTCTAACAGCCTCTGTTGCCATTATGCTATCGGTAGTAACTAAGTTCTCCAGAGGGGATGCGGTTACACGGGCCACTGCACCACCGGATAAGACGCCATGGGTCACGTAAGCAGAAACAGATTTAGCACCAGACTCAATCAGAGCCTCCGCGGCATTACACAATGTACCAGCCGAATCAACAATATCATCGATTAGAATACAACGGCAGTTCTTTACATCTCCAATAACATTCATAACTTCTGATTCACCAGCTCGCTCACGGCGCTTATCTATTATGGCCAAATTGGTATCCAGTCGCTTCGCGATGGCCCGAGCTCTGACAACACCACCAACATCCGGTGACACCATGATAATATTATCGCCATCATAACGCTCCTTAATATCCTTGCTGAAGCCAGGGGAAGCAAAAAGATTATCAACAGGAATGTCAAAAAAACCTTGAATTTGTCCTGCATGAAGATCGAGTGTAAGTACTCTATCGGCACCTGCTTGAGTAATTAGATTAGCTACCAACTTAGCAGAAATCGGTGAACGCGGACTTGATTTACGATCCTGCCGGGCGTACCCAAAATAGGGTATTACAGCCGTAATTCTTCTTGCTGAGCCACGGCGGAGGGCATCCATAGTGACAAGTAGCTCCATAAGATTGTCATTTGCAGGATAGGAAGTCGACTGGATCACGAATACGTCTTCCCCTCGGACATTCTCATTGATTTCAACAAAAACCTCCATATCTGAGAACCTTCGAATACTAGCGCTCGTCAGAGGCAAACTTAGGTAAGCTGAAATTGCCTCCGCAATGGGACGATTACTGTTACAAGTAAGGACTTTCATCCAACTCATGCCTCCTTGAACGATGCGGGTTGCCAACCGCTCACTAAAAAGTATAGGACAATAATCCTAAACAACTTGCTGGTTTTATTTATCAATCGGGAGGGATTCTGTAAACGTTCAAGATTTAATATTTTTAAAAACCGGTATGTTTAAATTCATTTGATTTATAAAGTTAATTCTGCGTGTCATTATTGCCACTAACAATTTTCCTGATGCCCTGCAGCGCCCCTTTTGCGACAGCAAAAGCCACCAGGCCCCAACGCGCATCCAGTGATCCCGCAGCTACGTTGTTGTTTTGTGTAACTTTGCCCAATTCCTTCCCAGCAGCAGAAAACACTAACCAAGTGATAGCTACATCGCTTCTACCTTTAAGAGGCGGACTAACATTAGCAGTTCCCCTCACCAAGTATGTTGCCTCTGCTTTATTAGAAACCGTGGGGCCTAATTCACGATTCAACAAAAACTTTAGTGATCTTAATATTGCTCGATTGCCATCACCGGGCGTTCCTGAAATATCAGACAAATAGAATCTGGACGATAGACCTCTTATATTGTCACGTTGCCCTGATATTTCCACAGAATCCATTGTAAGTTTAGTCAAACTTCGACTATTTTGAATATGTTTAGCAATCTGGTGGGCGGCATCTTTAGCAATAATTGCAAATAATTCCGGATCAGATTTTAACCAACCGTTTTCGTCTCCCTGGATTGTTTGCTTAAATAATACAATTTCACTACCACCCTTGGTCACCAGGTTCCATACAAAGGTTGCTTTCTCAGGATCAAAATCGTTTGGCCGCTCAACAATTACAAAACCTTTTAAAACATATTTACCAAGAAAATTTGGGTCTGCACTGGCAGGAATATTTGCGCCAACCAATGCCTTTACAGCTTCCAATGACAAAGGCTTTGAGATGAATTCCGGAAGGTTTTGGTCAACCTCAACGCGTATAGCACCGCCATCTATTAATGCTGCTAAACTATTCCGCTCTTTCTGATTGGTGTGTTCAAAAGGCTTAGGAAGAACTGTACAAGCTGTCAAAACAATTGCACCCAGCAGGATGGCGAAGCCTTTTCGCACTTCAAAAAACACAACTAAAAAGGAGAAGCATTAAACTAAATAGGACGAGCAAGATCATATAGGGCATAGCAATCAATCACGGGTCATCAAGTTGACCAAGAGCGATCATTGAAATTCCTCGGCCATAATTGTCTTCACCATTCAATACGGAGCGACGATAGCTAAAAAACTTATCATCATCAGCAAAGGTATCGCCGTCCAACTGCGAGATATGTTCAACGCCTCCACGCTCTAGCTGATATCGAACGTAAGCTGACAAATCGAAATGATGCCTGCCAATTCCCTTGCCACCGAAGAAAAATCGTTCATTTATAGAATCATTTTTAACGAATCTATTCTTAAATTCTGTATCAACCTCATAGGATGCTTGTCTGATGCATGGTCCTATAGCTGCTATAATGCTCGAAATATCAGCCCCTTTTTCCGACATCAACATGAGCGTTTTATCAATGACACCAGCGATTGCCCCGCGCCAACCAGCATGAACTGCTCCAATGATCTTGGAAACTGGATCAGCCAGAAGAACTGGTGCGCAGTCGGCTGTCAAAACAGCCAAGGCCAAATTAGGGCAGTTGGTAACCATACTATCAGCTACAGGTGTATGGGCATTAGTCCACGGTCTAGTAACAAACTCCACATTAGCGGTATGTGCCTGACGGCAGGTCACTAATTTAGCACGTGAACTCCCCAGTTGAGCCAAAGCAAGTGCCCTATTATATCTTACATTAGCAGGATCATCAGACGATCCGAACCCGCAATTTAAAGAACAGTACAATCCTCCACTGACACCTCCATGTCGGGTACAAAATGCGTAGGTAATGCCATGCGCTTCATCTAGCAAGGGCGACCCAAGTGCTTTCACATTTTTAATCGCATTCTGCATTACAAAACCCTTCAAGCTGAAAAGTTTCGGGATAGCTTAACGCCATTACTTTGAATAGTCTTCCCATTTCATTATCATCAATGAGCCTTTTTACGCTAGTTTCAATATCCCTTTTTTGGCGCGGTGTTGCTACATTCATTAACTTTTCCGCACGTTTCTCAATACCTATTCTGCGGAGGAATGCTCCTTGGGTAACGGGACCACTTACCCTAACGCCTTTTTTTTCCGCAACCTGTTTTATAGCCTCAAAGTCCACATGTGCCGTTAGATCGGTTAATCCAGGAGCCTCCAGTGGATCAGAATATTCGTGGTTCCTAACGGCTTGAAATGTATCGCCGCCGGTTTGTTTGACGTAACCATAGTCAATAAATATGGCGACCCCACCCCTTTCTAGAAGGGCGGATGAAATGGAAGAAATGATCTTCTGCGCTTCATGACAAATCTCCCAGATTATTCCATCGTTCCAACCACTAAGGCCAAGAGGAACTATAAACTCTCCATCACTTGGGGTAGGTGAGGTAATTCGGCAGAGGGCAGTGCTAAATTTGTTAAGTCCAACGAGCTGCTCGTACCATTCACCACCGGCTCCGATATATTGCCGGATAGGCAGGGTATCAATGAATTCGTTACCAATGAGAAAGAATGGGCCATCTGGTACCTGTTCAAATTTTTTATACCACAGGCAACTATTTTTCAAAGTCGACAAACTCTCCTTTTGGAGCTTAGCTAAAATTGGACTAGTTTCAACCAAATGAAGTTCTATCGAATCCAAGTAACCTGGGGCAACCTTAGCCGCCCGAATTGCATCCATAAGTAGTGTGCCTCGGCCCGGACCTAATTCAATAAAGTTAAATTTGTTAGGAGTGCCCAACTGCTGCCAGCAAACAGCAGACCAAAGACCAATAAGCTCGCCGAACATCTGACTGACCTCTGGAGACGTAATAAAATCTCCGCTTTTACCAAGTGGGACAGTACTATTGTAGTAGCCAAATTCTGAATGCCCTAAGCTTTCAGCCATATAATCCGCTAAGGTTATTGAACCTTCGGATTCAATACGCAACTTCAGGTAATCGAAGAGCTTTGTCACATGGCTCTTTTATTGGGCCGAAGGATTAGATACAAGCCGAATAGAAAGACTGGGATTGAAAGCCATTGTCCCATAGTCAACCCTCCGGTAAGTATTCCGAGATGAGGGTCGGGTTGTCGAACAAGTTCGACGGCACCTCGTGCAACAGCATAACCGACCATAAATATACCAGTAAGTAGGCCAGCTTGCTTGCAGATTTTTTCGTTTCGGGAGAGTACATACAAAACCACAAACAATACGACACCTTCCAAAAAGGCCTCATACAATTGACTAGGATGGCGCGGTTCACTACCTCCTGAAGGAAAGACCATACCCCATGGCATATTTGTCACTCTTCCATAGAGTTCTCCATTAATGAAATTAGCAACCCGAACCAATAACAATCCTATTGGTGCAGAACACGCAATAGCATCACTAAACTGCCAAAACGGAATAGCCCGGAATTTTGTAAATACTACTGCAGCAATTATGACGCCAGACAATCCTCCATGAAACGATAGACCTCCTTGCCAAACCTGAAAAAAACTAAAATATTCGTTAGAGTAAAATATACCATAGCCTATTCGCCCTCCAATCACAGTTCCAAGCACGCCCCAGACCAAAAAATCATCGACATGTTTTTGGGCCACCTTTTCTGAAGATCGCTCAAAAAATTTGACCGCATTCCACCAAGCTAGGAGGCAGCCAGTCATCCAAAGAACCCCATACCATCTGATAGCAATTGGAAAGTTCCCTACCTGACCAAACTGGATTAGTACTGGATCAATATTGGGAAATGGCAGGACAAAGATCATGGGACCATATATCCGAATTTATAATTTATAATCAACAATTAACCATCGTTTGAGCGGCTAAATTTAATATCAAAATATTCTGGTTGTGGGTCATCTCTAAGGTTAATGGTGTGGAAGGTAATAGGGTACATTTCTGACCTGAACGACTCGGATACATTTTAAGCAGCCGCGTCTAGGCTTGGTGATTATCAATTGCAGATCACTTTGTGAGTTGAATTACAATCAGGAGATGGTTTTTTTGAAAACTAATTTGTCATTCGGGATTTGTTTAAATTCTATCCAAATAATCTTTTATATTGGTGTTAATATATAAAAGTAAAATAGAGATAATTGTTTCAGGGTTGGGCTAATTATTTAGGTAATTTAAACATACCTGTCTTCGGACATCAAATAATCTGACACATAAAGTGTCACTCCATCCTCCAACTTCGTAAATTCTTCAGAGTAACCAGACAATTTAAGATTTTCCATACTAGCTTGGGTAAAATATTGGTATTTTCCTCGTATATTTTTCGGTGTTGGAATAAAGTCTATAACAATTTCTTTACCCATAGCGGTGAAAATCGATTTTGCTAGGTCCAAAAATGTTCTTGCCTCTCCCGTACCGCAATTGAACAATCCAGAAACATTTGGGTGCTTATCCAGCCATTTCATAACACTTATACAATCACCGATCCAAATAAAGTCTCGCAGCTGGCCGCCATCCTTATATTTGGGGTGGTGCGATTTAAAAAGACGCGCCCGACCGCCCTCAACGATCTGCTCATAGAGTTGTGGCACTAAGCTCATTTGTTCACCCTTATGATATTCGTTTGGGCCATAGACGTTAAAAAATTTCAGGCCAGCCCATTGTGGTGGTGTTGCGGCACCATCACTGATTTGCTTTGCAACCCAATTGTCAAACTGGTTTTTGCTCCTACCGTAGGCGTTAAGAGGTCGAAGGCTCCTTAATTCTTCAACAGAGAAATTATCCACAAAACCTTGTGATCCATCACCGTAAGTGGCGGCCGAAGATGCATAGATTAGTCTGACATCATTATCGCGGCACCAATTCCAGATTTGAATGGGAAGTTCAACGTTCACCTTGGTGATCAAGGGCACATTGGTTGCCGTGGTTGAAGAAATTGCCCCTAGGAGGAACACTGTATCAACTTGATCGGGATAGTTTCCAAGAAAATCAAATAGCTTTTCGGGACGGATTTCATGTGAAATTGTCCGCTTAGCCAGATTGCACATCTTTGCCGGGTCTTCTAGCCAATCACAAACGGCGATTTCATCACCCGTTTGCTCAAGGGCAGCAACTAAGTTGGAACCAATAAAACCGGCAGCACCAGTGACTACCTTCATTTTCATTACTCTAAAATATTTTAAATAATCTTTTATAGAACTGAGAAAGAATTGCAGCAAGTAGATCTAACTGATTCGGGAACACATTGCAGGTTGACCCAAATCATACCATATTAATTCCATCCTATCGGAATTTTACAAAGGATTGGATCTAATGCAGACAAGAAATCGGCTCTTAGATGATATCGCCAAAGTAGCCAACAGTGCTGCTGGCACCTTTGCCGGCGTGAAGGAGGAAATTGAAAACCTGATACGACATCGCGTCGAAAGCCTTATGGCGGATATGAACATGGTAAATCGCGATGAATTTAACGCCGTCAAAGCAATGGTTGCCAAGTCACGTAGCGAACAAGAACGTCTTGAAGCAAAAGTTAAGCAACTTGAAGCCAAAATAAACAAACCCGTAAAACGGTCCCAACCAAGAAAAAAGGCTACGACCAAGAAGCAACAATCAAAAATATAGTCGTGTTAACCATAATGAAGTTGACCATTCTTGAATAAGTTGTTGTAAACTAATTTTTATCCACAAGTAATTTATACAAATTTAATGTTTCAGTCTTGCACGTTAGCTTAGAATCTGTGAGGCTACAACTTGTGTTTGATCTTATCAATGTCCCTATATCTTGTATTAATCACTACATGTCGGTGACGCGAGTGCATTGATGATGTCAGTGTGTTTGGATTTGAAAAAGAGCTATGGCCATTCTCAACCTGCAAAGTAATTATGAACAGGGACCACCTATGGATTTGGTGGAACAGGTTATTCGTGACCATGGCTGGAAATTCAAACGCGTTCATGATGATGAAATGGCGGCGGAGTATCACGGCAAATGGTGTGATTATTCCCTTCATTTTGCGTGGTCCAATGAGGTTAGTGCGTTTCATTTTACATGTGCATTTGACGTTCGTATACCGAAGGAAAAACGGGATTCTGTTTATCAGCTATTGGCTTTGGTAAATGACAGATTGTGGCTGGGGCATTTCATCCTATGGCAGGATGAGGGATTGCCAATGTACCGGCATTCTCTGCCATTACGTGGGACCAGCATGTCGTCAGAACAAATTGAGGATTTATTGGATATTTCCTTGGCAGAATGCGAGCGCTTTTATCCTACTTTTCAGTATGTGGTGTGGGGTGGTAAACCACCGGAAGAAGCCCTAAATGCTGCTATTATCGATCCGGTGGGAGAGGCTTAATCCTGTATGTTGAAGATCTTGCTTGTCGGATGTGGCAGGATGGGCGAGGCTTTAGCAAATGGTTGGCTGAACCAAGGTCGTGATCCCGCAGGTATATGGGTTGTAGAACCAAATCAAAAATCAGCCCGTAAATTAATTGCCAAAGGTGTGAGATTTTATTTAGCCCCAGATCAATTGCCCCCCGAAGACACACCCAACGTAATCATATTTGCTGTGAAGCCTCAAGTTATGGATGAAGTCGTACCCTCTTACGCAAGATTTGCGAGCACCACCATGTTCGCCTCAATAGCTGCCGGCAGGACTATTGAGTACCTAGAAACCATCTTAGGTATTGACGCGGCCATCGTGCGGGTAATGCCAAATACTCCAGCAGCTGTAAGTCGAGGCATTTCATGTGCATTTGCTAACAATAATGTCAGTAGTACCCAGCGGGAAATATGTAATGAACTCATAGAGGCTGTAGGCGAGTTTCACTGGTTGGAGAGTGAAAGTCAGATTGATGCAGTTACTGCTGTTTCTGGTAGTGGTCCCGCTTATGTATTCTTGCTGTCTGAGTGTTTAGCTAAGGCCGGAATAAAGCTTGGTCTTTCAAAAAATCTGGCAGAACGATTGGGACGAGTAACTATTTCCGGTTCAGGTGAACTTCTGCACCAATCTACAGAAGATGTTGTAACCCTGCGTCAAAATGTAACCAGCTCGGGTGGCACTACCGAAGCGGCCCTTTCATTACTTATGAGCGATGACCGCCTTGAGACATTATTATACGATGCGATACAAAAGGCGTTTAAGCGTTCTAAAGAGCTTGCCCATTAAAACCTCAATCTGAATATTATTTTATTATGATTTGGCTGTCGATGAGGCCGGGTTCTGTAAGTTCTTTAAGAGTTTGCAAAGCGCGGTTTTCCAGCTGCCTAACCCGGTCCTTGGATAGGTTCAATTCCCGTCCAATTGAAGCAAATGTCTGCTTGGCCTCAACAAAATATCGGTTCTTAATGATGAATTGTTCCCTCGCAGGCAATTTTTGAAGGGCTCGTTCCATCAATTCACTAAGTATTGTCTTTTCGCTCTCTTGCGCGATACATTCTTCTGGTGTCTCGGCATCACTTTTCAATTGGTCTAGCCAGGTCTCGCCATGTTCATCAGATATTGGTGCATCAAGTGACTGATCCCGCAGTGTAACCCGACGAGCCAAATTCCGGACGTCAACTGCCGTGGTTTCAAAACGTTCAGCGAGCTGGGTAACAATATTTTCGCTCAGAGCGTCTGCCCCTTCGATTAGCTCAAATGTTTTTCGCCTGAGGTTTAAGAACAAGGACTTTTGTGCGCTCGTCGTACTGAGGCGCACCAATGACCAAGATTTCACAATATGATCTTGTATCGACGCCCTAATCCACCATTTAGCGTATGTTGAAAGACGAGCATCAAAATCAGGATTGAACCGCCTGACCGCTTTGATAAGGCCTACTATGCCCTCCTGAATGAGGTCACTCATAGGAACGCCCGATCGTTTGTAGCCTTTGGCCACTTTCATGACAAACCCTAAGTGGCTATTAATGAGTTGTTCCTCAGCCGTTTCGTCACCTTCGATTGCTCGACGTGCCAAGGCCCTCTCTTCTTCTTTTCCGAGAATGGAGTTTGCTTTCAACAAAACACCTTTTACTATGCTATTATCAGCCATACTCTTAAATATCTTTCCTCCCTATCATAGAACAGATTTTCTGATTACCCATAAGAATTTTTGATTAATTGCAAGTAATTTTTTAGAGCGCGGAGGTTATAATCTTTAATTTACCGTAGCGTCCTTTCAATACGTTTTAACTAAAGTTAAAGTAATTACGTTTTGCATAACATAGTTGAGGTCCCGTATATGGCCAAACGCATAAAAGAAGATAGCTCCAATCATCTTAAAGACCCTCAGAGAAGAGTAATTTTAGCAAGCCTAAAATTAGCGCTGGAAAGGAATTGGAATGAAGTTAGCCTAGGCGAAATTGCAAAATCGGCAAATATACCATTAATTGAGGTACGCAAATTATTCCACTCGAAAAACGCTATTTTGAAAGCGTTAAACCAACAAATGGACACTGAGGTACTGGCGAATGCCGCGACTGTTTCGTCAAATGGAACTATACGAGACCAATTATTCGAGCTTCTCATGCTCAGGTTCGATGCACTTACTCGGGAAAAGGAGGCAATAACGAGAATTATATGCTGTACCATTAGCCGGGACCCTATCGCGAGCTTTATAGGCCTAAAAAACTCAAAAGCATCAATGAGAATTACTATGGAGGCTGCAGGTATTTCAACAAAGACCCCTCTTGGTCAGTTAAAGGTGAACGGTTTGCTCGCGGTTTATATGAATACTATTTGCACTTGGCTAAAAGACGATACTCCCGACCTTACTAAGACTATGGCTGACTTAGACAAAGGTCTAGCTCGCGCCGAAGCCTTTTTATACAGCTTACCTTTTAAGAATTTTAAAATAGATACTTCAAAATTAAATAAATAAACGTAGGAACAATGTTTAGGGGCAAAAATAATTTAAATGAGACCCAATTGCACTATTAACTATGATGATTTTGAAAAAGTGGATATCCGCGTGGGCACTGTCATAAGAGCAGAAGAATTTCCCGAAGCTCGTATACCGGCCTTTAAACTTTGGTTAGATTTTGGTCCGGAATTCGGCGAATTAAAAACTTCGGCACAAGTCACCAAAAACTACAGTCCGAGTAGTCTTGTTGGCAAACAACTAGCCGCCGTAATAAATTTTTCTCCAAAACAAGTTGGACCCTTCATGTCTGACTGTTTAGTCTTGGGCTTTCCGGATAGATCGGGTGAGGTTACGCTGATAACTACTGACCAAAAAGTTCCTAACGGTGGTAAGCTTTTTTAAATTAGATTGGTAGAGTTAGGCGTGCTCGTAACCCGCCTGACGGAGAGTCACCAAGGATAATATCGCCACCATGTCCCCTGATTATGTCTCTGGCTATTGTTAATCCCAAACCTACTCCACCAGTCTCTGGGTTTCGAGATTCGTCAAGCCGAAAAAAGGGTTTGAAAGCTTCGTCTCTCAAATGTTCGGGTATTCCTGGGCCATCATCGTCCACTGTGATCTCAATGGCATCTCCACGCTTACTGGTTATTATGGACACGTGTGTTGCGTAACGGTCAGCGTTATCCAATAAATTGTTGATACAGCGTTTAAAAGCGTTTTGGCGGACCGGCACCACAAATTGGCCTTCTGTATGGAGATCAACTTCGGTACCCCTACGTTTAGCCGAAACCACCACATCTCCAAGTACATGGGCAATGTTGGTTGGCTTAGGGGTTTCAAATCCTTCCCCTCGCGCAAAAGCCAAATAGCCCTCTACCATGTGCTCCATTTCGGCAACATCATCTTTGAGAGCCGCCGTGTCTGAACTGTCTTTCACCATCTCTAATTGTAGTTTCATGCGAGTGAGTGGTGTACGGAGATCATGGGACACTCCCGCCAGCATATCAGTTCGTTGGGTAATTTGACGCTGAATTCGGTCACGCATAGCAATAAATGCTGCCGACGCCTGCCTTATTTCTCTTGCACCTTCTGGTTTTAATTTTGGAGCATCTCGCCCTTTACCAAGCTCATTTGCCGCCGCGGCTAAGCGTCGAATCGGTTTTACTTGGTTGCGCATAAAAATGGTGGCAACCCCAAATAGGATCATAGACGTTCCAACCATCCAAAGAACAAAAATATATGTAGTGGAACTAAATAAGCGTTTTCGATTTAGGATTACTTCAAATACTCCTTCCTGGAGCTGGATTGAAACAATCAAGTGATTATCCAGGCTCTTATTGTCAATCTTAAAAGGCCGTTGAACCGAATTCTTTAGAGAACGAACAAACATTTTATCTACAATACTTACGGATTTCTTTTCAGGAACGTTTGCAAGTATTTTGTTTTTTTCAAGTGTTACAACAAGGCCCATATTATTAGCTGCCAGTTCACGAATAGCTGTAATACCTTGCGGTGAATGATCCTGATGTAAAAGCTCAATAAGTGCAGAAATATCTCCCGCTAGGCTACGAGCCATACTCCGGCTTACCTTAGTCCAATGAGATTCGTAAAACACTGTCGCCGAAACAAGCTGTAAAAGAACAAGTGGTGTTACAATTATTAAAAGGGTCCTTCCGAGAAGGCTTCTTGGCAGTATTTTTTTTATCATAGCTATAAACTATTGCAGCCCTTTAATCTGGACGCAGAATATAACCACGACCGCGCACGGTTTGAAGATATCTCGGAGATTTTGGATCTAATTCAATTTTTTGTCGCAACCGGTTTACTTGAACATCTATTGCCCTTTCCCCGCTATCCAGAGCCAAATAATTGCTCAAATCTTCCCTACTAACCACTACACCTGGCCGTTCGGCTAATATTTTTAACAAGTTTGATTCACCTGAAGTAAGTCCCACGATTTTTTCTCCTTGGCTCAACTCCTGCCTAGCTGGATCAAAAACCATGGCACCCAGGTTAGCTTTCCCCAGCGCTAAATTATCTTCCCTAGGTACCCTCCTCAAAATACTTTTGATACGAAGAAGGAGTTCACGTGGCTCGAAAGGCTTTATCATGTAATCGTCACCCCCAACCTCAAGGCCACCAATTCGGTCTTCAGTCTCCCCCATCGCCGTCAACATTAAAATTGGAACATCTCGTGAGAGATTGTTCATGCTTCGGATGGATTTAGCGAATTCGAGACCATTTTCCCCCGGCATCATCAGATCTAGAACTAACAGGTCAAAGTAAACTCGCTTCATCTGTCCCCGCGCCACAATTGCATTATCTGCGGCAGTTACACGAAAATTATTTTCGCTTAAGTATTTGTGAAGAAGCTCGCGTAGACGAATATCATCGTCAATAAGCAGAATATGCGGACCATCCAAAATCATGTTTCTACGTTTCACCCAAATCTATGGGCATTATGCTGTAACAAAATCATTAGTTCAGGTTGATCACTGATTATGCCGACAAAAACCTTTGCAAAGGTTCGGCAGGAATTGCGACGGGCGATAAAAAATAAGGTTACGTTCCTTCTGGAAACACAAACCTGATGCTTCATACCCTTCTTTGTTACGTTAAGCAGAGTTAATTTAATAACAACAACTTCCTAAGTTTGATACTGCGTGCTCACGCTGACCAACAGAAAAAATCCCGTTATTAAAGACGGTACCTGATACAGAGGATACACAATAAATAGCTAACCGTAACCCCCAGATTTTTAACAACAAGTGGATTACCCAATTATAGGCCCCGCCGTATAAATAATTGTTTTTGGAAAATTACGAGAGCTCCAATAATTCTTTGATAGAATAAAAATAGAAGTCCCACTCCCCGGTCTGAAGCCATAATCTATGTAGTTTGCTTGATATCTACCAGTCTTATTGACATAAATAACCACCCTTAATTGGGGATGCAATATAATTTCGTACAACAGGGGATAAAGGAAATAAAACTACATGGAATCAGAAAGTTTTGATAATCAAGATGGTTTAATTTGGTACGATGGCAAGATGGTTGAATGGCGGCAGGCTAATCTTCATGTCCTTACTCATGCCCTTCATTATGCTTCTTGCGTATTTGAAGGGGAACGAGTTTATAGCAGCGTAATCTTCAAACTTAGGGAACACACGAAACGGTTGGTTAAGTCAGCTAGTATTTTAGGCTTTCAAATTCCTTATAGTATAGACGAGATTGACGGTGCCTGTATTCAAACTTGTGAAGCCAATGGCATTATAGATGGCTACGTACGACCCGTCGCTTGGCGCGGAAGTGAATCCATGGGTGTATCATCACAAAATACTAAAATTCATCTTGCCATAGCCGTTTGGCCTTGGCCGTCATATTTTTCTCCCGAAGCAAGATTGAAAGGTATTCGACTTAAAACTTCTAAATGGCGTCGCCCGCCGCCAGAATCAGCACCGGTTCACGCAAAGGCATCAGGTTTGTATATGATTTGCACCATGTCAAAGCACGAGGCGGAAGCCGAAGGATACGATGACGCGTTGATGTTAGATTGGCGCGGTTACGTCGCTGAAGGTACTGGTGCCAACATATTTTTGGTAATGGCGGATGGAAAATTACATACACCACCACCCGACTGCTTCCTGAACGGTATTACCCGCCAGAGCGTCATCGATTTAGCAAAGAAAAAAGGTTACGAGATAATCGAACGGCATATAAAGCCCGCAGAAATCTCTGATGCTCGCGAAATTTTTGTGACTGGAACCGCTGCTGAAGTTACCCCCGTTGGTGAAATAGATGGCCTCGTAATTTCGGTGGGCGAGGTCACAAAAATCCTTATGACCGAATATGATAAGCTTGTAGGTAAAAAACTGGGAGACACGGCGTCTGCAGCATAAACTTTTTATATTCGAAACCAGTTCCTAGTTATTTTCAAACGCCGGAGTTGTGACGTCAGTATCGAACTTAAAATCATGCGGGCACACCGCCTAAAAACCTATATTTGGGTGCAGATCCAACAACGTTACTGTGAACGTAATAATCTGCCTATCTACATTTTAGAGAAAGGCGACCTCGATGCCGGAGTGGTTATCATTAAAATTAATCTACTTGATGGTAGGTGCAAGGTTTTCTCACAAATCGTGAGACCAAACGGTGAACCTGCATGGCAAACCTGGTCCACTAACGGAGTGCCTGTTTTAGAGTCCGAAGCCGACACATACATCGCAAAGCAAAAACAAATTGATCCCGATATTTGGGTTATTGAAGTTGAAGATATGAAAGGACTATTTAAACTTGATGAAGTTGTAATCTGACGAATAGAATTGGCACTAAGTTAAATTAGATTGGTTTTTATTCATACCATTTTTCTGTTGCTCGATTGTCAGCCTCAAGCGACCCCACCCATTCTGTCACCAACCCGTAATCTTCTTTCTTCCAAAACGGTGCGCGGGTCTTCAAAAAATCGATCAAAAATTCGCAGCCTTCAAAGGCCGCTTTACGATGCGCAGAAGCCGTCGCAACCAAGACTATTTGCTCTCCCGGTTGAAGCCGACCATACCGATGGATTATCAAACTTGCTTCAAGTGGCCAACGGCTGTGGGCTTCATCATCTATCCTGTTTAGTTCCTTTTCCGTCATCCCAGGGTAATGTTGTAGGGTCATGGCTTCGAGCGATTCCTTTTCGGGAGAATCTCGTACAAGACCGATGAAGCTGCACACCCCTCCGATCTCATTGTTACCCTCTGTCAGGCGTTTTAGCTCTATACCGACCTCAAAATCCTCTCGTTGGACTATGATCAATATTTACCTCCAGTCACCGGCGGAAACAGGGCCACTTCATCTTCGTTACTTATAGCATTCTCCGGTCCCGCATATTCCTGGTTAATCGCCATTTTTACGGTATCAGAAGCGCCTATTACCTCCGCATAAGTATCGCCGCGTGTTTTGAACCACTCTATAAATTCTCCTGCTGTCACAATTTCTGACGGTAAGTCAAATTCTTCCGAATCAAGACCTATCTTATCTCTAACCCAAGCAAAGTAGAGTATTTTCATCTCATTAACTCGCTAAATGGCAAATAATCGATCATATCCCCCTCTGAAACCTGTGTGGTCTCCTCACTCAGCTCCGCCAATCCATCTGAAGCGACCATAGACGTCAGAATACCGGAACCATCCAAAGGATACTTTATCGCATTCAGAACGCTATTGCGATCACGTTGAAGGCGAACTCGTAACCACTCTCTCCGCCCAGGTTTCTTCTCAAAACTAAAACCGGAGGGAACACTATAGGTTGTCGGTTCGATCTGTGTTGAACCTGCAAGTAAAAGAATAATTGGTCGAGCAATGCGTATAAAAGTTACCAAAACTGCTACCGGATTTCCTGGCAAGCCGACTAATGGAACCTGTCGTCCACCATCCAAGACGTGCCCCAGAGCAATTGGCCGCCCAGGCTTGATTAAAAGATTCCAGGTATGTAACGCACCCAAACTCTCAACAGCAGGACGCACATGATCCTCTTCCCCCTTCGAAACTCCTCCAGAGGTGATCAGCAAATCGTTGTTCTTTGCCGCTTCAATGAGTCCCTGGCGGATATCACCGAGATTATCAGGAAGAATTCCAATATCAGTGATTTTACAACCAAGGTTTTGGAGCAAAGACAGCAGGGTATATCGATTGATATCGTATATTGTGGAATTTTTTAATCTCTTTCCGGGGTCACAAATTTCGTCACCAGTTGAAAAAATCGCAACTTTGAGTCGTTTTCTTACGCTGATTTTTGCACACCCAAGCGCTGCAGCCATACCTATATCCTGCGGGCGCAATCGCCGCCCTTCTTTGAGCACCACATCACCCGTCATAACATCTTCGCCTGCTTTGCGGAGATTGGCACCTCTCTCTTGCCCGCTGGGCAGCGAAACGCTGTTTCCTTCCCGAGTTCCATCTTCAAGCATAAAGATGGTGTCTGGATTATCTCCGTCCTCTCCTAACGGAATTTGAGCACCAGTGAAAATACTGAGAGCCTCCCCTTTTCGAGCAAGCCTCGACAAGGAATGACCAGCAGAAATGCGACCTGTCAAAGGCAAGGTCGTGGCAGTATCAGCGGCTAAGTCATCAAAATACACCAAGTACCCATCCACAGCAGAATTATCGCGCGGCGGTACAGTAATTCTAGCGGTAAGATCTGCGGAAAGAATACGACCTGGAGCCTTTGCGAGAGGTATATTTTCCTTTCCAACAACCGGTAAAATACCGTTCACGAAACGACCCACCGCCTCTGCCATAGTCAATCTACCACTTACCGAGGCAAAACAATCATTGAGATTGTTCATAGCTCACTCCGCACACGAGGGTTTTAAACTCAGAGCATCAACGATAAAGTCTGCAATGCCTAATATATTACTGAGTGGCAAAACTGGCACGTCAAGACTATGAAGCTTCTTATCACTTGCCACTGCAACAATATTCCTATCGTCTGGCTGCAATAGAGGCTTACCAAGTGAAGGGCGATGGATCTCTAGTTTTGGATGTGGCTCCCACTTAAAACCTTCTACAATTAACAAATCGACAGGCGACATATGCTCCATTAATTCAGTAAGCGGTAAATCGTTGTTGTCACTCAGTTCATGCATTAAAGCCCAGCGGTTGATAGAGCTGATCATAACCTCGGTTGCCCCAGCTCTGCGGTGTTCGTATGAGTCTTTCCCTGGCCTATCAATATCAAATTTGTGATGGGCGTGCTTGACGGTTGAAACACTAAAACCCCGTTGAATAAGTTCAGGCAGGAGGTTAACCATTACGGTTGTTTTACCACTACCGCTCCAACCTGCTAACCCAAAAACTTTCATGAATTACATTCTTATCCTATATCATCAGAGGTTGGTTTCGCTGCCTCCGGCTTTGATACTAATGCATCCGCATCAATTACTTCGACATAGCGTAATCCCGCCCGCAAATAATCATAACCCGTTATTAGCGTTAAAAGTGCCGCTATCCAAAGACCTGCCACACCAATTTCGGTGGTGGAAAACCTTCCAAACATTGGCCCCGCCGGACCAACCAACAAAATTCCCAACACGGTCATCTGTAGCCCAGTCTTCCATTGTGAAAGTCGGCTAACGGGCATACTAATTTTCACTCCAGCAAGAAATTCCCGAAGACCGGAAACTAAAATTTCTCTACAAAGAATAACAATAGCAGGTAAAACAGCGATCCCGGGGATACGATCAAAGGCAACCAGCATCACGAGTAAAGAACCTACCAAAAGCTTATCTGCAATCGGGTCCAAAAATTTTCCAAGGGCCGATTGTTGGGCCATGACGCGAGCCACAAAACCATCAAAAAAATCCGTTGCACCAGCATATACAAGTACTGCCAACCCAATCCAATTGCCAAGGTGGGACTCAATATAAAATGTCGCAATGATCAATGGTATTGCCCCAATCCTGGACAGTGTCAGCATATTAGGAAAACTGGTCAACATTCGCCTACATTCCAAGCTTTGCTTCTAATCCTCGGGATGAAACCAATCGTAAATACGCGAGGCAATAAACTTGCTTATCCCCTCGACTGCCTCTAAATCGTTCAGACCCGCCTGAGATATTTCACGCGCTGAACCAAAATGATGAAGCAGCGCCCGCTTGCGGACTGCACCAACCCCTTGAATTTCGTCAAGCGCTGAACGTACCAAACTACTTGACCGTCTCGACCGATGTGTCCCAATTGCAAAACGATGAGCTTCATCCCTAAGCCTTTGAACAAAGTACAAGACTGGATCATGGCTGTCCAAGGTAAATGATGGACGACCAGGTAAAAAAATCTTTTCCCGCCCTGCATTCCGTTTTTGTCCTTTGGCAATTGCAGCCACGCTTAAACTTGGAATCCCCAAGCTTTTAAACACCGCCATCGTTGCACTCAAGTGGCCAGCACCACCATCTATCAGCACCAAATCTGGCCATTGACCCTTAGAATGGTCGGGATCTTCGTCTTGAGCTCTCAAAAAGCGACGTGTCATCACCTCGGTCATCATAGCATAATCATCGCCAGGGGAATTGTCCGCTTCCTTTCCAACGCTTCTAATGTTGAACTTTCTATAGGCCTTTTTCAAAAACCCGTCTGGTCCACATACAATCATAGCACCGACTGCATTTGTCCCTGATATATGAGAATTATCAAATACTTCGATCCGTTCAGGAACCTGATCTAAAGCCAGGCATTCGGATAATTTTTCTAGCAACTCCCTTTGAGAAGAAGATTCCGATAATCGACGTCTAATTGCTAATTTTGCATTTTCTCGGGCAAGTTTCACAAGATTGTATTTAGACCCACGGATTGGAACCTGTAGTCGAACCTTTTTACCTGCACGCCCAGATAGAGCTCCCTCCATGGCCTTCAGTTCAGTTGCGTTGTGACTGAGAAGGATTAAGCACGGTGGGACTTTATTTGTGTAAAACTGACCCAGGAACGCATTAATGATTTGTTCGTAGCTCGCACCATTAGTATGGCTAGGAAAATAAGCACGATTTCCATAGTTAGTCCCCGACCTCAGAATAAATACCTGCACACACGCGCGTCCTGCTGTTTGATGTACCGCAACAATATCCGCTTCTTCTATACCCGGCGCATTGATGTCATGCCGAGACTGAATTTTAGTAAGGGCACGGATGCGATCTCTAAGGACAGAAGCTCGTTCAAATTGGAGTTTATTGCTCAATTCCTGCATTTCTTCGGCCATTTGTTTTTGTATTTTCTGAGACTGGCCAGATAGAAATACGCGCGCCTGAGCCACTAAATTTGCGTAAGATTTCTTGCTGATTAAGCCAACACAAGGCGCCGAACATCGTTTAATTTGATAGAGAAGACACGGACGGGTGCGAGAAGAAAATACGGAATCCTTACATGAGCGCAACAAGAAAGCGTGCTCAAGAATTGCCAATGTTTGATTAACTGAATTGACCGAAGCAAAGGGACCATAAAATTCCCCCTTCCTTTTTTGTGACCCCCTATACTTTAATATCTGGGGAAAGTCGTGATCACCAGTAATAAGAATGTAGGGGAAACTTTTGTCATCCCTCAGCAAAATGTTATAGCGAGGAGAATATTTTTTTATCAAATTTGCTTCCAATAACAGGGCCTCACCTTCCGTATGTGTGGCTATAAATTCCATGTATTGGGTCTGGCCAACCATCCGCCTAATGCGAAGGGTCTGACGTTGTAAGTTAGTATAACTGGAAACCCGTTTTTTAAGGTTCTTGGCCTTACCTACATAAAGAACATCATGATCATGATTTATCATGCGATAAACCCCGGGGCATGTGGGCAAAGCCTTCAGGCACTCCTTTATAACTGCCACGCCCAAGCTTCCGGATGATTTTTCTTGTTGGTATTCTGACAAAACGGTGACCTTTTTGATTCACATTAGACGTAAAATGACTTTAGTGTACAATAGGTAATCACCTTAATTTTTAGGTCAAAAGATAGAAATTTTAATACCTTAGCTATCAATTAAGACTGTGAATAACTTTGTTGAAAACTCAAACTCAGTCAAAGTTCAAATGAAGATTGAATACCCGTGAAAATTATGTAGATATACTCCAACGTTCGTCCTAACTAACTGATATATAAGTATATTTATTATATTTGTTATCGACATGTAGCTACTATCATGTTTTAACTAAGGAAAATCTATGATTAATGTAAGCTGACAAACCTGTGTAAAACTACTGCTGGCAGAATAAATGTCGTAATAGCAATAGGTTGCCGCATTTAATTTAATCAACAAAGTTAAATACTTTCAAGAGAACTAAATCTTTCAATTTCAACACCAGCGCTCGCTGCATCTTTAAACACGTCAAGTTTTTCTATTCTGACACGCGTCGCCTTGATTCGCCTATCTTCTAAGCACTTACTGGCAATTTTTTCAGCGAGGGTCTCAACTAAATTAACGTGACCATTGTTAACAATCGAACGAATTCCGTCGGCTACATCCTCGTAGCACACTACGTCAGCGAGCCGGTCGGTTGAAATAACTGACTGTTCAGTCACGGCGAGATCAAGATTTACGCGGATACGCTGTGGTTTCTTTCGCTCATGCTTATGAACACCTATAAGGCATGTGAGTATTAAATCGCGTATAAATACATGCCGAACTTCTTTTGCTGCATCAGCAATCCTAAAAGCGTGAACGACATTTGAATTAGAAGTATTCATTTGAACTCAACTCCATGGGCATGTTTTTCGAGCAAGAATGATCACTCTTCATCAGAAATCTGCTGGCCAGGTTGAGCCCATCCTAAATGCTGGCCAGCATCAATAGTAATCAACTGACCTGTCATCGACGGTGACCCAAGGATAAATTTAACGGCCGAGCAAATTTCCATTACATTAACAGGTCGTTCTAGTGGCACAGAATTGTACTGACGCCGGAAGTCGCCATCGCTCTGGTGACTGGAAGGGAGAGTGGGCCCGGGCCCCACAGCATTAACCCTAATTTTAGGAGCCAAAGCACTAGCCAATGTTTGCGTCAATGTCCAGAGAGCTGATTTGCTAATTGTATACGAGGAGAAATGCGGTGTCAGATTAATTACTCGCTGATCGATTATATTAATAATATTTGCAGTTTCTGTTCCGGTTAGGTTGTTCGCCAACGCCTGGCTAAGCACAAATGGCGCCCTAAGGTTGACTTCCATGTGAGCATCCCACGTTTCACGAGTAGCAGACCCGATGCTGTCGTTTTCAAAAACCGAAGCGTTATTAATGAGGCAAGTTACTGGGCCAAGGTTTTCCTTAACTACTGCTACCAATTTCTTTACCGCGTATTCATCTCTTAGGTCTGCCGGAAATACTTCTGCTTCACCACCTCCCGATATAATCTCTTCCTTAGTCTCTCTAGCAGCGGCGGCAGATGTGCCATAATGAACCGCTACAATCCAACCTAATTCGGAAAGGCTAAGTGCTATGCTTTGCCCTATCCTAGCCGCAGCCCCTGTTACCAAAACTATGTTTTTTGAATTGTCTTTCATTTTACTAAATTCGGCACGGGAACAGTCCAGATGCAATAAAACAAGTTTAAAAGGGCGTTAAGCTCTCAATACCATAAGTAATAACTGTGGTATAAGCTAAATAACCCGAGGGGTACAACCCAGCACTAGCCCGCCCAACAACTATCCTTTTAAAAAACAAAAAAATTACAAATATTAGGTTTGAGGTATAGCCGTTATTTCATTGACTTCCTCTTCGCGAAGGCAGGCTTTTGCCGACACAGACGGTTTATCAAACCGAACCCACAAAGACGAAAGGGGTGGCGTGTTTGCATGCATTAGAACCACTCAACCAACCTATACAGGCGGGCCTCCCAAACCGATGAGAGGGGCGAAAGACGGCCAACCATCATACAGTAATTCGAACGACAGATAAATCAGAAACAACAAACCAGCCCAGCAAAGCCATGGGTGCTGTGTAAGAACTTTCATAATCACCGTGGCAAAAAAGGCCATGAATATAATTGCCAGCACCAAGCCGAATACCAGCAATGAGGTGTTTTCACGGGCGATTGCCGCCACCGCAAAGACATTATCAATGGACATCGAGACATCTGCGATAGTGATTGTCAGCAGGGCCCCCCAAAGCGATCTTGCCGTCTCGGCCTCGCCGTCGTCTGCGCCTTCTATATCGGAGTTTTCGGCGACCTTCTTTTTGCGTATTTCCTTAAAAAAACGCCAACAAACCCAGGACAACATCAACCCTCCAACAAACAAGATCCCGGGAATGCTGATCAAGAAACTGGCAATAACAGCAAAGAGCACCCGAAAACCAGCGGCCATTGTCATGCCCCAGAAAATCGCTTTCTTGCGCAATTCCGGTGGTAATCCTGCCGCCGCCATGCCGATGATAAGGGCATTATCGCCCGACATAATAATATCAGCAAAAACGATCTGGGCGATATCGAAAAGGTTGTCTAACACGTAACGCCATCCTCTAAAATGATCCCTGATACTTTCTCGCCAATCATAGACATGTGATTTTCTAATCTCCGAATGGTTAATTGGTTTAGAAAAGTCGGGAATTGTGATCTAGATCTACCCTTTGCCATGCTGCCAAGATCAAGGCAAGCCAACAAAATTATAAATAAATAAACCTATATTCATCCAAGGTTTTACACTGGATTTTCAAGTGCTTATAATCGGCTTTGAGAACATTCTAATATGATTGCGGCAACCTGTTATGGTGGATCAAAAATATTTAGAGCCTGGAAAATATATCGACTCAAACCACCCGGCAGTCGTTTCCTATGCTCACGAAAATGCGGGAGAAGCTCAAACGGTTCGCCAAAGGGTTCTAAATTTTTATTATACAATTAGAGATACTATTCGTTACGACCCATATATGCCCATTGCTAACCCCGCCAGCTACAGGGCAAGCGATGCTGTAGTCACCAAGCGCGGATGGTGCGTACCAAAAGCCGCACTTTTAGCAGCATGCTGCCGCATATACGGCATTCCAGCTCGCCCAGGTTATGCAGATGTTAGAAATCACTTGGCCACTGAAAGGTTATTAGCTCTATTAGGCACTGACACTTTTGCATGGCATTCATATTGCGACATCTATATTGATGGTAAGTGGGTCAAAGCCACACCTGCTTTTAATTTGTCATTGTGCGATAAGTTTGGCCTAAAGCCACTAGAATTTGATGGAAAAAACGATTCCCTGTTCCATGAGTTTGACCAAATGGGCAATAAGCATATGGAGTATTTACAGGATCGTGGGTTTTTTTCAGATGTCCCCTTTGAATTAATACTTGCCACTTTTAAGAAGTTGTATAAGCCAGATTACATTAGAGGTGCTGGAGGTGATTTTCACAAGGAAGCAGCCCAGAGTAGGTAAAAAAACTCTGAATTTGATCATGACCCCGCACTCTATTAAGAATCGAAGCCAGACGCCCAATATTTTTCGATAAGGTAAAACAAAACGCTATAGAACAGAAAATTGACGCATCAGTGGAACTGAACATATGCATGAAATATTCATCCAAACAGAGGAACAGCGAGCCATTCTTGACACGGTGAGTCGCTTTGTAGATGACGAAATACGACCCCGTTCTGCAGAACTGGATGCCAATCAAGACCCCGAAGAAAGTTTTTCCTGGGAGATAATTGAAGCGGCCGATAAGCTTGGCTTACGGACGATGACCTTATCAGAGGACTACGGAGGTTTGGGAGCCGATTCTTTGACAACCGCAATGGTAGTAGAAGAGCTTGCTAAAGGAGATCTGGGGATTTCAGTTGTATTAGCACAAACCTTGAAATTGGCTCAAATTATGGAGAAAGCACTGAATGATGAGCAAAAAGAACGAGTTTTAGATAAATTTATCGGTGACCCTCGATGCTGCCTTGCCATTGGTATTACAGAACCGGATAACGCCTCCAATTATTTTCTTCCCTACCCGTCGCCTTTCCGTACAACCGCCGAAAAAAGCGAAGGTGGTTGGATCGTCAACGGCATGAAGCACTTCATCTCAAATGGCAACAGATCAGGCTTTTATCTTTTATTCGTACAAACAGAAAAAGGCGTGGGCTTGGCAGAGGGTAGCACCTGCTTCCTATTGGAACGAGACCGCGATGGATTTACGATTGGTCATGTACATGACAAAATGGGTGAACGCCTCGCCAATAATGCAGAATTAGTTTTTCAAGATTGTTTTATTCCAGATGAAAACGTTGTAGGTGAAGTTGGAAAAGGATTTAGCGTCCTCGCAAAATTCTTCCCACAATCCAACGCCTATGCAGGGGCTAGCATAACTGGCGTCGCTGAAGCCTGCTATGCAAAGGCCGAGGAATGGGCCAAAATTCGAGTGCAGGGCGGAAAACCTTTAATTGAACACGATGGGATCCGGGCTCAACTTGCAGAAATGCGCATGCTAATAGATGCATCCCGTTCATACATTCATCGCGCCTGCTGGCTTGCCGATAACCAAGAACACGGTTGGGATGAAACCCTAGGTGCTCTCCCCAAAGCGATGGCATCACAAGCCGCCTGGAAGATCGCAACATGGACGCTGGAGATACATGGTGGTCACGGTTACATGAAGGAATTTGGTGTGGAAAAGCTCGTCAGAGATGCCGCCGCTTTTCTCCATTCCGATGGTGTTAACAGAACTTTATTTTTAAAAGCCGCGAATTTTATGTACGGTATGCCAGACTATGAATGAGGATGTTTTATGAAAGCATTGGTGCTCAACGGCCCCGACCAACCATTTGAAATTACCGAGATACCAGATCCAATTGCCGGACCAGGAGAGGCAATAGCAAAGGTATTTGCTTGTGGTTCAGGTCTAACAATCCAGCACGTCAAAGCTGGCCGTATGTCAGCCGATTTTCCCCGCATAATTGGGCACGAAATATCTGCGGAAATTGTTGAAGTGGGTTCTGGCGTGTCCGGACTAGAAATCGGTGATGGTGTAACATCTTACTATTACATCAATTGTGGCCACTGTCGTTGGTGCCTATCGGGCTTCGAACCTTTATGCGAAAACTGCCTGGGAAATGTAGGACGCGAATGTGATGGCGGATATGCTGAGTATATTAAACTACCCGCGCATTTATTTGTTAAGTTCCCCGACGCCATTGATTATAGGAACCATCCAGCCGAGATGGGGGTCACTATGGACGCACTTACAACCCCGTACAAAGTGCTAAAGCGAGCAAGGGTTCGGCCTGGTGAAACGGTCGCTGTATTTGGTGCCGGAGGGGGCGTTGGAATTCATCAACTGATGTTAGCAAAATGGGCTAATGCCCGAGTGATTGCAGTTGACATAGCTAAAAGCAAGTTTCAGGCGTGTAGGGATGCCGGCGCAGAAGAGGTAATCAACCCTCAAGAAAGCGACGTGGTAGAGGCCCTGATGGATTTTACTAATGGTAAAGGCGTCGATGTAGCTATTGATTACGTTTCCTCATCTACCACTTTAGAAGCTGCCGCTGCATCATTGGGTCGCCACGGTAGAATGGTAACATTGGGTGGCGCAGGCGGAACCTTTCAAGCCAACGCACTTGAAATGTTACTTAAAGAGCAAGATTTACTTGGTAGCAGATATGCAACCAGGATAGAGATTCTTGAAACATATGACCTGGTCGCACGCGGCGAGTTATGGCCCATCGTCACCGATATTCGCCCGATGGAAGAAGCCGAAGCAATTCATGAACGTGTAGAGAACGGTGAAGTAACCGGAAGAGCAGCTATACTCATTCAGTAAATTTAGGCCTAAGCGGCTTCAAGAATTACTTTAATCCGCTCGTCACTAGGCTCCATTAACATGCGGATAGCACTGTTGAGCTCTGTGTAGGGGAGAGTGTGCGTTATGAGAGGTGCCAAATCAACCTCACCCCTACTGACCAGATCTATACATGCACTAAAGTCGTGGCCTTTTGCCGCTCGTACATTAATGATTTGTAACTCTTTAAAGTAGAAGTCATAGAATGGTAGCTCTGCCTGTCCCGAGGGATAAATCCCAAAGGGAACAATCTTACCTCCCAACCGAGCCAAATCTACTGCCTCAGCTAACATCGATAAATTACCGACGCATTCGATTACCATGTCGGCGCCAATGCCTTTTGTCGCTTCTAGTATGGTCTTTTTTGCCTCTTCCCCGTGGCCAACGGCATAATCAGCCCCCAATGCTAGAGCCATTTCACGCTTATGCGCATTACGGGAAGTACCAACCACCACTTTAGCACCGCGTGCTTTGGCCAATTGTATGTGCATTAGGCCAGTTACACCTAAACCAGAAACGATGACGGCATCCCCTTTCGCCAAGTTGCCTTTATTTTGGGCATGCAGGACGGTAGTGAGGACCTGAATGGCAGCACCCGTCTTACTGTCTAGTTCGTCTGGTAACGGATAAATGTGGGAAGTTTTAGCAATACAGTAATCGGCAAACCCTCCATTAACCTCTCTTCCCATAATGCCACCATTAGGACAAAGGTTAGTATCACCCTGTTTACAATGAAAGCATGTTCCGCAATAGAGGACTGGGTCCACTAATACTCTAGCCCCTGGTTTTGCAAAACCATTTGTATCACCATCGATAACCTCACCTACAATTTCGTGACCCATTACCAGGGGATAGTTTGCCGGAATTTTACCTTCATAAATTTTAGTATCTGTTCCACAAATCCCCGCGTGAGTAGTTTTTATCAAAACTTCCCCTACTTTTGGGTGGAGATCCTCTACCATCTTTAATGCCATCAGGTTTGGCCGTTCCAATACCATGGCTTTCATGTTGTCTTACTCCACGTATAAATTGAAAACTTAACTTTCATAATTTGAACTCTATGTTTGGGTTTCTCAAGATGATGCTTGCAGGCCCTGTTGTTCGAATATATGTCTAATTTTTATTAGAACATAAAGCATTGAGCCAGAATGTAACATGGAATTCGGTTTACAATTTTTCCCGGACATAGGGCCGGAAATCAAGGCCGCCGACGTCTATTGGCGAGAATGTCTCCAACTAACGGCCCTCGCAGATGAGCTGGAATATACCCACATTCGTACGGTAGAACATCACTTTCAGGTCTACGGGGGATACTCTCCAGCTCCTCATATATTTTTAACAGCCGCAGCCATGCGCTGCCAAAAGGCCCGACTGATTACAGGGGCCGTTCTACCTATTTTCAATCACCCTTTGAAAATCGCAGGTGAGATCGGCATGCTTGACGCAATTTCAGAGGGACGTCTTGAATGCGGATTTGCCCGCGCTTTCCTGCCTGTTGAGTTTCAAGCGTTCGACCGCAGTTTAGATGAATCAAAGGCACGTTTTTTTGAGGGAATGGAACAAGTTCGACAGCTACTCGAGAATGAGAACGTTACAAACAAAGGGGAGTTCCACAGTTTTAGTAATGTCACAGCTTTACCGCGCCCCACTCAAAAACCACGGCCGCCTTTTTGGGTTGCCGCACTTATCACCCCGGAAAGTTTCGAGTTTGCAGGTAAGAGCGGCTTCAATTTGATGGCAATTCCGCTTCCCGGCGGCAAGATGAACGAACTTATCAAGATCTATCGAGAAGCCTGGAAAAATGCGGGCCATGAAGGTCGCGGTAAGGTAATGTTAGCCCACCACATGTTTTGTCATGAGGTTCATGACACCGCCCTGGAAATCGCCAGAGAACCACTAAATCGGTATCTGAAATCTTTGGTGAACGCTGCATCGATGTGGCTAACAGGCAGCAGTTCCCATGATTATCCAGGTTATGACAAAATTATTGAAACTCTATCCAAGGAAACAGCTGACAGCCAAATTGAGAAATCGGCCGCCTTCATCGGCTCGCCTGAGCGATTAGTGGAGCAGATCAATGAATACCAGGAAGCTACCGGAGGTTTTGACATCGCCTCCCTGCAGGTTAACTTCAACGACATCAATGTAAGAGACGCCGAAAACTCCATGCGGCTTTTTTCCAATAAGGTCATGCCGCAAATTAAGTAGAGCAAAATATTTTATCTGGTTTCTAAAACAAGCTATATACTTCTAGAAGCTAAGGAAACAGGAAGAGGTTTAATGAAAAAGAAACCGGTTCGATTAACCCAACTGTCACATGGCGGCGGTTGAGGGTGTAAAATAGCACCGTCGGTGCTAACTGAATTATTATCAAAACTGCCGGCTCAAGCGGCGAACCCTTCATTGTTAGTCGGATATGAAACGGGCGATGACGCCGCAGTATATAAGATTAATGGGGAACAAGGTGTAATCGCGACGACAGACTTCTTTATGCCAATCGTCGATGACCCTTTTGACTACGGTCGTATTGCCGCCGCTAATGCCCTGTCTGATGTTTACGCTATTGGAGGTAAGCCGATTATGGCTCTGGCAATTGCCGGCTTCCCCATGGATAAAATGACTGTCGAACAAGTACAGAATACACTAGCCGGAGGAAACCAGGTCTGTGCTGACGCCGGTGTGCCTATAGCCGGAGGACACACGATCGATGCTCCTGAACCAATTTATGGCCTTGCTGTAGTCGGTCTTGTGCACCCGGATAAGATAAAACGAAATAACGCCGCCAAAGACGGCGACGTTTTGATCCTGGGAAAGGGTCTCGGTGTAGGAATTCTGGGGGCAGCTTTAAATAATGACCAATTAGATAATATCGGCTACGGGGAGTTAATAAAGAGTGCAGTTAAGCTCAATTCAATAGGAAATGAACTCTCTGAAATCCCGGGTGTTCACGCAGTTACCGACGTTACGGGCTTCGGTCTCGTTGGGCATTTACTGGAAGTCTGCAGCGGATCGAACCTATCTGCCACCCTATATTGGGATCAACTTCCTATCCTCCCGAGTGCTATTAACTACGCACAAAGAGGTTTCAGTACAGGTGCAGGTAATCGAAACTGGGATAGCTTTGGCGATGACGTCACTTTAACCAACGTTTTAGAAGAGTGGCAGAAAAACCTAATTACTGACCCACAGACATCGGGCGGTTTGCTCGTCAGCTGCCCCCCAAATCAAGCGGACAAGATACTCTCCCTATTCCACGAACAGAAGTATGAATACGCCGCCATCATCGGAAATTTGGAAAAAGGTGTCCCCCACATAAACGTGAAGTAGATAGTGACGCTACCTGCAGTCAATCATCATGAGTTTTATTAGAAACACCCTCGATTGCTTCAACCTCTATCAATAATGTTGGACTAATAACTGGGGCAGGTTAATTTGGTCTTATTTTTGTTTCAAACGTATCATGAAATACAGCACTCCCTGGCACCTAGTTAAATTGGAGCGCATTTGCGAAAACACTCCCTAAGAACAGATGGCAAAATACGTGTTGGAGATCCCAAGCTTGCCGCCAGGTTGAATAAAGAACTCGAAGGAAATGTCTTGTTCGATAAATTCAGCCGGGGGCGGTATTCTACCGACGCGTCGATCTATCAAATAGAGCCAATCGGTACTGTTGTTCCGATGTCCAATGCTGATGTCGAACGGACAATCAACATAGCTAAAGATGAAGGTATTCCTATCCTGCCTAGAGGTGGTGGCACATCTCAATGCGGCCAAGTTCTTGGCGAGGCATTAATCATTGATACCAGCAAACAGCTTAACAGAATTCTTGAATTTGACGCGGAAACTAAGACCATCGAGGTGGAACCTGGGGTCGTACTCGATGACCTTAATAGAATGCTGAAGCCTCATAAACTTTTTTTCCCCGTCGATATCTCAACCGGTAGTCGAGCTACAATCGGGGGCATGGCGGGTAACAACGCTTGTGGGTCTCGCTCCATCCGCTACGGAAATATGGTTCACAATGTGCTGGAGATAGACGCAATTCTGGCAGATGGAACAAAGGCTCATTTCGGTCAAGTTTCGGGAAACTTGGAAGACATTGGTGGTCCGAGATCCTATCTCGATATTATCGGTACATTGAGGAAAATTGCGGCTCGTGAAAGTGAGGAGATTGACTACAGATACCCCAACTTACTTCGCAATGTCGGTGGTTACAATATCAACACTATCAAACCTGAGGGGCACAATTTAGCCCAACTGCTGGTCGGATCGGAGGGCACCCTTGCATATTTTCAAAAAATTAAATTACCCCTACAATCTATTCCATTACACCGCGTTCTGGGTATTTGCCTTTTTCCAACGCTCCGCTCCGCTATGGAAACCGTACCCGGCATAGTCCAACTGGATGCGTCGGCTGTCGAACTGGTAGACAGAACAATGATAGACCTTGCCAACGAGAACCCGGTCTTTCGCCCGGCTATCGACCAATTTTTGAAAGGAAATCCGGCAGCAATATTACTAGTGGAATTCTCCGGTGACGAAGAACAACCTCTCCTCGAAAAACTCACCCATTTGCACGAATTATTGAGAGACTTAAATTCCTCCGTCGAGATTATCAATGCCCTAGACCCTGGGTTCCAAGCAGAGGTATGGGAAGTCCGAAAATCGGGTCTCAATATCCTCATGGCAATGAGAGGAGATGGTAAGCCCGTATCATTTATCGAGGATTGCGCAGTACCCTTGGAACATTTGGCGGACTACACGGACCGCCTTAACGAGGAATTTGATCGGCATGGGGTACAGGGGACGTGGTATGCACACGCGTCGGTCGGAACGCTTCACGTCCGACCTGTGCTCAATATGAAAGACCCCAAACATGCCATAAAAATGCGCGAGATCGCTGAGGTTGCTTGTGCCACGGTTAAAGAATTAAAGGGTGCCTTCTCGGGAGAGCATGGCGATGGATTGGTTCGATCTGAATTTATAGAAAAATTTTATGGTCCGAGGCTCACCCAGGCGTTTAAAGAAATCAAAGAGGCATTTGATCCCGACCACATGTTAAATCCCGGAAAAATCGTTGATCCCCCGAGAATGGATGAACGTTCCCTCTTTCGGTTTGGGCCGGATTACAAACCCGGGAGCCTTGTTGAAGCTTTAGACTGGTCTGAATTTGGCGGATTTCTGAGAGCTTCTGAAATGTGTAATAACAACGGTCATTGCCGAAAATCGGAGGTAGGGGTGATGTGTCCGTCTTACCGGGCCACCCGTGACGAGGTACACCTAACCCGCGGTCGTGCAAATACCCTGCGACTAGCGTTGTCTGGCCAATTGGGAAAAGACGCCCTTGTCTCTGACATGATGAAGGAAACAATGGACCTTTGCGTCAGCTGCAAGGGGTGCCGACGGGAATGTCCTACAGGCGTTGATATGTCGCGGCTCAAACTTGAATTTCTCCATCACTACAATTCTCGTCATGGCCAATCTTTGCGCAACAAGCTGATCGCCCATCTACCCCGCTACGCTCCCACCGCTTCAAAATTTGGGCAAGTATTGAACGGCTTTGAGCGCATTCCGGGAACCGGCTTCATTCGGGAGGCTATCACTGGATTTAGCCGTCACCGTTCCCTCCCGCATTGGCATAGAAAACCGTATTTTGGATTAAAGACACCAAACGTTCCGACAGAACGGTCAGCTTATCTATTTGTAGATTGCTTCAATCGATGGTTCGAACCGGAGAATGCGCGTGCAGCTGAAAGCGTCCTGAAAAAACTCGAATACGAAGTAATTGATCTCTCTCTTCCAGATGATCAACGACCTCTATGTTGTGGACGTACTTTCCTTTCCGTGGGCATGATTGAAGAGGCTCGAAAAGAGGCTAAGAGGCTTATCGAAGCGATCCGACCGGCACTGCAATTACACCTTCCGATCATCGGCTTGGAGCCATCTTGTTTGTTGACCCTTCGTGACGAGTTTAAGGTATTGTTTTCTAAAGACGAAATCAGCGGGCTCGAACAATCAGCTCTTATGTTCCATGAATTCATAGCTAATAATTTGGATGAGAAACCTAATTCGTTGCAACCGCGAGACCTAAAGTTTGACCAAGTAATGTATCATGGGCATTGCCACGAGAAGGCATTTGGCCTGACCTCCGACATTGAACGTGTTCTCGAAAAAATTCCAGGGATAGAGGTTAAACCAGTTCCCGGCGGCTGCTGTGGTATGGCCGGTTCATTCGGTTATGAGGCGGAACATTACGAGATGTCCAAAAAAATTGGCAATGTTGGTCCCTTACCTCATATTCGAGGTGCCAGCAAAAACGTTGTTATTGTTGCTAATGGCACGAGCTGCCGACATCAGTTTAATGATCTTGCTGGAAAGAAGGCAGTTCATCTGTCACAGATTGTCGACACGGCATTGTGAGCCTCCCAGACCTAAGGAGAACCATTTATGAAAAAGTTGACGGGACACCACTTTCTGCAAGTTCCCGGACCCAGCAATGTTCCCGAAACGGTCCTCCTTGCCATGGCCAGGGCGACGATTGATCATCGCGGACCAGAGTTTCAAGTTCTGACAAAAGCGATCTTAAATGGGTTTGAGTCATTGTTTGATTTCCAGGACCCGGTAGTCATGTACCCTTCATCGGGGACCGGTGCTTGGGTAGCAGCGCTTATCAACTGCCTGTCACCAGGGGAAAAAGTGCTAGCCTTTGAAACAGGTCAATTTGCCACACTGTGGAAAGTCATAGCATTGGAATTAGGACTGGATGTAATGTTTGAACAGGGAGATTGGCGTTCGGCGGTTGATCCCGATCGCCTGGAGACTATCCTCAGAGAGGATACATCAGCCAATATTAAGGCAGTCTGCATCGTTCACAATGAAACATCGACGGCCGTAACCAGCGATATAGGTTCAATTCGACAGGCGATGGATGCCGCAAATCATCCCGCTCTTCTGCTTGTGGATACCGTATCGTCTCTAGCGTCTCTTCCCTACCATCATAAAGAATGGGGCGTTGACGTTACTGTCGGTGGATCACAGAAAGGGCTGATGTTGCCACCAGGTCTTGGGCTCAACGTAGTCAGTAACAAGGCCCGTAAAGCTGCAAAGTCGGCAAGCTTACCAAAAGCCTACTGGAACTGGGAGGCTATCATAGATGCAAATGGCAACGGTTTTTTTCCCTATACGCCGCCAACTAACTTGTTGTATGGGTTAGCCGAGGCACAGAAACTCCTTTTTGATGAGGGGATGACACAAGTTTACGCGCGGCATGCGAGATACGGCGCGGCGACACGAGCTGCTGCCCAGGCGTGGGGATTGGAAACCGTTTGCAGGCAGCCTGAAAACCATAGCAATTCGCTCACAGCTTTACTCTTGCCTGATGGTGTTGACGCTGACGAAGTCCGCCGTTTAGCGTTGGAAAAATTTAATATTTCGCTTGGTACCGGCCTGGGGAAACTATCGAAGAAAGCATTTCGCATTGGCCACATGGGTGATTTCAACGACCTCATGTTGACCGGAACTTTGACTGGTGTGGAAATGGCGCTCAATCTATCTGGCGTGGAGTTTCAAAAGGGAGGCGTCGCTGTGGCGATGAACTATTTACAAGAAAACCACTAAAGAAACCCATCACTGGGGATCCTCAATACCGACGCTATAAGATCAATTGTCGCATACCAAAGTCGGTAGACGAATAGACCCTAAACGGGCATCAATTTTTCCCGCCAGTTCAGAAGTTTTTATAGTGATTTGTTGCCAATTGACATTTTGTTAGACGTTGCATACCGTAAGACCAATTGATGCGATCGGTAATAAGCGATTGCTAAAACATGGGGTGGAACCTTTTTGACTGTCCTCCTAGAAATCGATGACTTGCGAACTCAATTTTTTACGTCCGCCGGCACTGTGAAGGCGGTAGACGGGATATCATATACAGTTGACGAAGGAGAAACTGTTGCCATAGTTGGCGAGTCGGGATGTGGTAAATCGGTAAGTGCTCTATCTGTTTTGCGGCTAATCCCTGAACCACCTGGCCGCATTGTTGGTGGCAGTATTAATTTTTCCGGTAAAAATCTTTTGGAGTTAAGCGACAACGAAATACGTAATGTCCGAGGGCGAGACATTACCATGGTTTTTCAGGAACCGATGACATCCCTTAACCCTGTTCTCACCATCGAACGGCAACTCACCGAAACCATCATGCATCACCTCTCGGCAAGTCTGGAAACGGCCCGAGGACGTGCGGTAGAGCTTTTGGAATTAGTAGGCATCTCAGACGCTGAACACCGTCTCAAACAGTATCCTCATCATTTTAGTGGAGGCATGCGCCAACGCGTCATGATTGCAATGGCACTCAGTTGTGAGCCTAAGCTGATAATTGCAGATGAACCAACCACCGCACTTGACGTCACCATTCAAGCTCAAATCCTCGAACTCATGAAAAGCCTGACCAAACGGTTGGGTGTTGCCTTGATTATCATTACTCATAATCTTGGTGTGGTTGCCCGATACGCCGATCGGGTCAACGTAATGTATGCGGGTAAAATAGTGGAGAGTGGAAGTGCCGCCGATATTTATCATCGTGCACGCCATCCCTATACGCTGGGACTTCTTCAGTCTGTACCTAGGCTCGACCTGCCGAGAACGGAGCGTCTTGTCCCAATTCCGAAGCAACCACCTGACCTAACACGGCTTGACGATGGATGTGCATTCAGACCACGGTGTCGATTTGCCACCGAACGATGTCAAACCGAAATTCCGCCTTTGGAATTAGTGGAAGAAGGTCACCATGCGGCATGCTGGGAACGAGACGCTATCGTTGAAGAAGAGAGAATGGTGTCATGAGTGCAGAAATGGTGAAACAAGAGACTAGGCAACGTATGGCACAAACTGACACTACCAAGCCTCTCGTCGAGATAAAGAACCTCAAAAAATATTTTCCGGTAACCGAGGGCATAGTCATCCAAAAAAAGGTAGCTGACGTTAAGGCGATTGATGATATTAGCTTCAAAATACTCAAAGGAGAAACTCTCGGTCTAGTGGGAGAATCGGGGTGCGGCAAAACAACGACTGGACGCTGCATTCTTCAGCTGGAGCGCCCCACATCGGGACAGATCATTTATGATGGAACCGATATGGATACCGTCGATAGACGGGAACTTAACAAATTACGGCAACGTATTCAGGTCATTTTCCAGGATCCCTATAGCTCGCTAAATCCCCGCATGAAAATTGGCCAAATTATTTCAGAGCCGATGCGTGTCCACGGGATTGAACCTGACCCGGCAACAAGGAATAAACGGGTCAATGAACTCCTTTCCGTGTGCGGTCTATCCCCAAAGATGGCGGATCGCTATCCCCACGAAATGAGTGGCGGTCAGCGGCAAAGAATTGGAATTGCGAGGGCTCTCTCTCTAAATCCTGAGTTCATCGTATGTGATGAGGCCGTATCTGCCCTCGACGTATCTATTCAGGCCCAGGTGATAAATTTACTTGAAGATCTCCGTGACGAGTTTGATCTAACCTACCTATTTATAGCCCACGACTTAAGCGTGGTTCGACACCTATGCCATCGGGTAGCGGTGATGTATCTGGGCAAACTCGTTGAGCTTGCCGAATGCGATGAATTGTTCGACAATCCATTAAATCCGTATACGCAGGCTTTACTTGGATCGGTCCCTATCCCTGATCCAGAGATAGAGCGGCAGCGTGAACACCGTGTGATACAGGGAGAAGTGCCAAGTCCGATGAACCCACCATCCGGTTGCGTCTTTCATCCAAGATGCCCGAAAGCGGTGGATAATTGTAAAGAGGAAATACCTGGATTACGCGAAATTAAGCCAGGACACTGGGTGGCTTGTACAGAAGTATAAAATTTAGGTACAGAAGTGTAAAAAATAGGTTAGTATGCTTTTGCTGGCGCGGTGCGACAGCAATTAACCGGGATGGTTTAACATCCCAAACTACAGGGAAGGAAAGAGCAATGAAACGAATTAATCGACTTATGTCGTTCGCCATTGCAACTTGCGTGGCTATCGGTATTTCTACCGGCGGCGCCATGGCGCAAAAACGCGGCGGCATTCTCAAGTATATAATCCCCAGCAATCCGCCGAGTGCCGACGGACACCGGGAAACAACTTTCGGGACTATACATCCGTTTGCGCAATACTATAGCGTTCTGATCCGGATCAATCCCTCCAATCCGGCATCAACCACCGACTTCAGATGCGATCTCTGTGTCGGCGATGTCCCGAAGGCAACAAATTACGGCAAGAGATTTACTTTCAAAATCCGTGACGACGTCAAATTTCATGATGGCTCCAAGCTCACTGCCAAGGACATCAAGGCTAGCTTCGACCGGATCGTTAACCCACCAAAAGGCGTTTTGAGTGCACGTAAGGCCTATTTCCTTATGGTCGACAGTATTTCTGCACCAGACGACACGACTATTGTTTTCGATCTTAAATACCCTTCGGGCGCGTTCATACCGGCGGTAGCCATGCCCTACAATTTTATATACGCAAAAAAACTCCTGGACAAAGACCAGCACTATTACGAGAAGAACGTAATGGGTTCGGGTCCTTTCATGTTCGTCGAATGGCAGCCCGGTGCCTTTATCAAGGGCAAGCGTAACCCCAATTATTACCGCAAGGGACAGCCGTATCTGGACGGTACAGAAGCCATCTTTGCCAAAAAGCAGTCGATCAATGTTCAGGCTATCCGCGGGGGCCGCGCATATATTCAGTTCCGAGGTTTTCCGCCCAAAAGTCGGGATGACCTGAAGAAAGCCCTCGGTGATAAACTCACTGTCCAGGAAAGCGATTGGAACTGTGTCCTGATGGTCACCCCCAACTCCAAGCGCAAGCCGTTCGACGACGCCCGCGTCCGTCGGGCGTTATCTCTGGCCATTGACCGTTGGGGTGGTTCAAAGTACTTGTCAAAAATCGCCATCGTAAAAACGGTTGGCGGCGTTGTCTTCCCCGGTCATCCGTTGGCAGCAACCAAGGAAGAATTGCAAAAAATTCCTGGATTTTGGCCGGATATCAAACAATCGCGTGCAGAAGCGAAGCGCCTGCTGAAAGAGGCTGGTGTTCCCGAAGGCTTTGAGTTTGAGTTCCATAATCGCGGCGTCGATCAGCCCTATAAGATCGTGGGTACGTGGCTGATTGATCAATGGCGTCAGGTTGGGCTCAAGGTCAAGCAGAGGGTGCAGCCGTCAGGACCTTTCTACGCGACCCTCCGAAAGAAGAAGGACTTCGATGTTTCGATGGACTTCAACTGCCAGTCGATTGTGAACCCGCTGCTGGACGTTTCCAAGTACTTGTCCTCCGATGTCAGTGGGTCCAGTAATGGCCAGTATGTGGATCGGGAAGTGGATGAGATGTTCAACAAAATGAACCGCTCCGGCGATCCTGTCGAACAGCGCAAGATCATGCGTGCTTACGAAACAAGGGTTCTCGACGAGAAAGCTTGGGCCCTGCCGACCCTCTGGTGGTACCGGATCATTCCACACCACGCAAAGGTCAAAGGCTGGAAAATATCGCCCAGCCACTATCTCAATCTCGATCTCGCCAATGTCTGGCTTGACGAATAGCGTTTGAGTACTGGTACTGCGTTCCCTCACCCGTTAAGAGCGGAAGGGGGAGCGCAGTACAATTTCCACCACCCCGACGGCTGTCGTTGGTTCTAATCGCGACGACGTAAAAAGAAACAGTCGAGCTCCCTATGTATCAATACATCATCAAGCGCCTTTTGCTCGTGATACCAACCCTGTTTGGGGCAGCAGTCCTCGTATTCCTTCTGCTGCGGTTAATCCCGGGTGATATATGCGATATGCGCCTAGCTGGCGAAGGTGGCCTCGTCGACGAAGAAACCCTTAATACCTGCCGTGCCATCATGGGCATCGACAAATCCCTCTGGCTGCAGTTTGTAGATTTCATTTGGGGGTTTATCAGGTTTGATTTAGGGATATCCATGTGGACAGGGCAACCTATCAGCTACGAAATCGGTCTCCGCTTTCACCTATCGCTGCAGGTGGCAATCATGGCGACACTCTCCGCAATCGTCATTTCTATTCCTCTCGGTACAATCTCCGCCATCAAACAAAACACATGGATAGATTATTTTGTCCGCGCTTTCAGCATCGCCGGCATCGCCATACCTTCATTTTGGCTGGGTATTATCATAATTCTTGGACTTCTGATCACCACGCAATATTTTTCCGGAACCCCGTGGATGCCACCCATTCAATTTAAACCGATCTGGGAGGACCCCATGCACAATCTCAGTCAGTTGCTATGGCCGGCAATCGCAACGGGCTACCGTTATTCAGCGGTGGCAACACGTATGACCCGTTCGACCCTTCTTGAAGTTCTGCGCGAAGATTATGTCCGCACTGCCCGGGCAAAGGGATTGCTGGAAAAAGTGATTATCAACCGCCACGCCTTGAAAAATGCAATGCTACCAGTGGTCACAGTCATCGGTATAGAGTTCGCCTTCCTTATGGGTGGATTGGTAGTTACCGAGCAGGTGTTTAACTTGAATGGGTTAGGTAAATTATTCGTGGAAGCTGTGGATCATCATGACTTCACCCTGACGCAGGCATTGGTCATGGTTGTGGTGACCATATTTGTGTTCACCAATTTAATTGTCGATATTTTCTATGCGTGGCTTGATCCGCGCATTCGCTATAGCTAAGAGAGTCGAATATGGACGCCGTTTCTCAAACCATACCTGGAAAAGAAATCGAAGAACCTGCGGCAAGTAAGCCGTGGCTGGTTTCCTTATTCGATTTGATCCGGCAGCAGCCGCTAGGTGCGGCAGGCGCCTTTATTGTGATTATCATGGTTTTTTTAGCCGTATTTGCTAATCTCGTTGCCCCGTTTGATCCTATAGTTAATGATTATGGATCCATGCACATTCCCCCTGATGGGACGCACTGGTTGGGGACTGACCAATTTGGTCGGGATGTCTTATCGCGGTTAATATACGGCGCACGAACCGCGCTTGTCGTCGGATTTGTATCCGCGTTTATTGGTGCTACAGCGGGTTTGGTTCTTGGAGTTAGCAGCGCCTATTTCGGTGGTCTGTTCGATTTAATTTTTCAACGGGTTATGGATGTATTCATGGCCTTTCCGCTTATCATCCTGGCATTAGCCGTCGTATCTATATTTGGTACAGGTGTTGAAAACTTGATCATTGCCATTACCATTCCGTTTATTCCAAGGTGTGCTCGGGTTGTTCGTTCAAGCGCCCTTTCTATTCGTGAAATTCCTTACGTCGATGCGGCCCGTGCGCTGGGATTTAACCATCGACGGATCATTCTACGCCATATGGTGCCCAACGTGATGGCCCCATATTTGATCATGATTACGGCGTTTGTCGGACAGGCTATTCTTCTTGAGGCGTCACTTACGTTTCTCGGTCTCGGTGTACAGGAACCAACACCTGCTTGGGGATTAATGCTACAAGGAGGAGCCGAAGAGTACGCTGAAAGTGCTCCGTGGATGGCGATCTTTCCGGGGCTCGCTATCAGCCTCGCAGTCTTCGGTTTTAATTTATTTGGAGACGCCTTACGCGATGTTCTTGATCCTAAGCTTCGTTCTCAATAGCGGTTGGCAGTCCTACACCGTTCCGTTAACTGCAAAATCGAATATATCAAAATTTCTAAGGGTGCCTAATTCGGCTCTCTTTTTATAGGTTTCATTCAGAGGTTCCGACATAATGAATGGTACCCGGCGTTCAGAAACGCCACCGTGGGAACGAAGCCTCTTCCCCTTGAGTTGAGATAAATCGTGTTTAGATTCCGAGGAACCTATAACAGTCCGTGCATCTGAAATTACTGCTACATCGCCCTCAATGTCGGGTGGAAGATCAAAAATCTCACAAACTTCATTGCGATCGTAAACACCCTCAATGCCTCTTAAGGTAAGGACGGATTCAATTACGGTCACGGGGGAAAATCCATCGAGGCAATAAATACGGGCAAAACCACCAAGGGCGCCGTGATGTGCAACGTATGGGTCGGTGATGGGAAGGATTACCCGGGTGGTGCCAACGCCCAGCATGTTGTCCAGATGATCCTGGAGATAAATGACATTAGGTGTGTTATCGTCCCTTGATTTGTCGTTCATACCATGGTCGGCGGTAATCGCGACTAATGCTCCAAGGGCCTCCAATCGCCCAAAGGCGTCATCAAGACAGGAATAAAATTGGTTGGCTTCCTGCGATCCGGGTGCGTAGGTGTGCTGGATATAGTCCGTGAGTGAGAGATACATTAGGTCCGGCTTGTCACGCTCAAGGAGTTTGATGCCGGCCTCCATTGCAAACAGCGACAACTCGGCGGAATAGACATCCGGTAACGGCCACCCCACCAACTCGAGGACATCCTCAATACCGTGCTCTCTTAATGTACAGGTGTCAGCTTTTTCTGAAGAAAAACAGATGCCGTTCCTCATTCCCTTCCCCAGCAGCAAGCGCAGCTTGTCCTTGGCAGTAATGACAACAACTTGACCTCCGATCCGTGAATAAGCGGCGAACAATGTTTCCACACGTAAAAAGTCCGGATTATTCATCATTACAGCTTTGCCGCTTTTCGGTTCCAGAAAAAAATTTCCTGAGATCCCATGGATAGCCGGTGGCGTGCCGGTGACGATCGACAGGTTGTTGGGGTTGGTGAAGCTCGGCACGACGCCATCCGCAAGATCCGAGAACCCATTATCCATGAAGCGACGGAGGTTAGGGAGAATGCCGTCCTTGAGACCTTGTTCGTAATAGGTTGCGTCGCCGCCATCCACGCAAACCACTACGATCGGTTTCCGTGGCCGTCGGTAGTTGATGCCGTTAACTGTCAGTTCCAAAGTGACCGTTTCATCCATGACTTTTCTCGTCCCGCCGTTTAGGTAAAGGTTGTTGGGAATA
>PTLH01000019.1 GCA_002938035.1 Alphaproteobacteria bacterium MarineAlpha3_Bin6 | reverse complement strand
TGGCAGAAAAATAGAAATTCCTTGTTATTGCTGAATAACCCACCATCTTGACCAACAACCAGGACTCCCAAAATGCTGAGAGTTCTATTTGGAAGAAGATAAGCCCCCGCGGCACCTCCGACGTAGTCCCAATTGTGTATTAATGTCTCTGAAACAATCAGCAATGCGAGGGTTGCAATCGCAAAATATACGCCCCGCAGCCTTAAAGTGAGATATCCTGTTGCAAGCCCGAGTAGGGCGCAAAAAATGCCGCCCGCTAATATCTGGACTATCAATGGAGCACCAAAGAACTGGTAGGAAAAGATCGCGGAATAGGCGCCAAGCCCAAAAAATGCGGCACTACCAAAATTTACGTACCCCCCATAGCCACCCAAGATATTCCAAGCCAATGCCATAATCACCAGCTGTAGGATGGCAAACCCGGCAAAGAAGGGATATTGGTTATCAATCAAGGCCGTTGCCAGATAACCAAGAACAATCAGGGCCAGTATGATCAAATAGAAGCGGTTTGAATTCACCCTCTAGTATCTCCAACTCTTCCTAAAATTCCGGTTGGTTTAAAAGCCAAAACCAGTATCAAGGCACTAAAAGCGACTGCCGGCGCCCAGGAGGGACCAAAAAATGTTGTGATCATGGTCTCAACCAGTCCCAGGAGCATCGCTGCAATGAGAGTACCGCTTTGTGATCCCAATCCTCCCAGAACGACAATGGCAAATACCTGTCCAATATATAGTCGTCCTACAGATGGCTCGATGGGCATGACGATAACAAACAACGCCCCTGCCACACTGCATGTAGCTAGAGAGATACCAAAAGCCAACCTCTTGATCTTTGCGGGATCTATCGCCACTAACCTGAGGGCCAGACTATCCTGAGCTACGGCCTGCATAGCCCGTCCAAAAAACGTTTTGGAAGAAAAATACTGAAGGCCCAATGTCATTATCATCGCAATAACAAAGGGTACAAACATTCTAAACGGAATGTCTACATATCCAAATGATAATTTATAATCTATATATTCAGCTTGCACCATTTGGAAATCAACACCAAAATAAATGATGAGGAATACTTCTATTATAAACATTACACCAAAGAAAAATGCTAATCCCCGGAGGGCGGTTGCTCCGGTCTTTTCGAAACTTTCGTAATAGATTCTGTAAATCAACGTCCCAAGTAGAAAAAACGCGGGAGCAAAAATGATCCCAGCCAATATAGGATCTAACCCATAAGTGGAGTTACAAATAAAGCAGACGAAAGCTCCAAATATGACAAAAGCCGGGTGCGCGATATTAACAATATCAAGTAAACCAAATGATATGGAAAGGCCGATACTCAGGGCAGCATAGAAGCCCCCGAGCAATATTCCGATCACAATCGCGTTAGCCAGTAATTCAAATGAAAACAAATCTTTATCTCGCAAGAAAAGTAGCAGGTGAGAAAATTCTCACCTACCACTTTTTGTTGAACTTAAAAGGTTTAGAAATTAACGCAAAGAGTTAAATGGCTTTACTTTTCCAGTAGCAAACGCAGCTGGTGCCATAATTTTACGAATTCCAGCTTGGGCGAACTGCTCAAGGTCATTTTGCTTTTTGATATTCTGCCATTGGACCGTCAGAGTTCTACCCTTTACCCATTCTCCATTCTTGCCGAACTTAACCTTTCCAACGACGGTGTTAAATTCAGTGGCGTGCATGTACTTGGCAATCGCATCATGATCTATCTTTCCTACCGCATTAACGGCATCACCCAGTATCTGCAAATATGCGTAAGCCCATGGAACCAAGTACCAGCCCTTGGTATCAACTTTTCGTGCGACCGATACTTTTTGGTAGCGCTTTAAAAGATCTACAACACCCGGGTAAGCGTTCATGTTTGGTTCAGGGACGTAGAAGTCGTAGTTGAGTATACCGTTCAACTTAGGTCCAAGACCTTTCATAATACCGGAGTACTGCAGACCGACCATTCCTCCACCAAAGGCCACAGCCTTGGTTCCTACTTCACTCACTGCTCGGGTTATACCCGTCGCACCTGGTGGATAGGCTGCGACATAAATGACGTCAGGATTTGTCGCGTTAATGGCACGTATAATCGGTGTAAAATCAGGTGTACCTGGCTTGTAATTCTTATTGTATGTAACTTTCATACCAAGCCTCTTAGCGTTAACTTCGGCACCACCTTTAAGATTGCGCGCAAACTCCGCATCCGCAGCAATGAATGCAATGGACTTAGGTTTTGGGTCCAACTGCATGATGGTATCGAACCACGCCCTTGAAAAGTCTACCGCGGGATCCGGTCCCGATGGCAAAATCTGGAAATATTTATCATGTTTCCATTTTTTGTTACAATCCATACCAAACAGGCCCATGAAGATGATGTCTCTTTGTTTTACTAACGGCATCGCCGGCGCAATCAGGTTGGTTCCATATCCGGATACGACGAAATCCACTTTATCCACATCCAGCAATTTTGCGTAAATACCAGGCACAGTGCTAGCTTTGGTTTGGTCGTCGTAATATATTAACTTGACTGGTCGACCGAGTATTCCACCCTTTTTATTAATATCATCGGCCCACATTTCCATTGCTACTAGAGATTGTTTTCCGCCACCTGCGAGACCCCCTGTCAGAGCCATGCCGAAACCAATCTTAATTGGCTCTTTTGCTGACACCGATGTTGCAAACAATGCGAAGGTAACAAACGCAAAGGCTGCCACCAAAGAACGCAGATATGATAACCTAAAAGTATTCATGATTTTCCTCCCTTAACGAATTAAAACGTTAATCTATGGCTACAAAAATTGATTACACTCAAAGTAGTAATTACTAAAGTCAGCCTGGTCAATTTTATTTCCCTACTGTAGGTTGATCAAGGCCTAAATTCAGACTTTCCCGAGAGCCTCCAATACCCGCTGAGGTGTAAAGGGCTGCCTCGTCAACTTAGCTTCTAGTGGTCGCAAGGCATCGTTAAGTGCATTCATGATTGCCGCAGGTGCTCCCGCCGTGCCCGCCTCTCCAGCGCCCTTTGCACCTAAATCAGATTCAAATGTTCGGGATTCGACATGTCCGACAATGATTTCCGGCAGTTCTACTGCCATCGGAACCAGATAATCGGCCAAATTCCCATTCAACAGCTGCCCTTGATCATTATAAATGCATTCCTCGTAGAGAGCTCCACCAATTCCCTGCACAACCCCCCCTCTCACCTGGTCATCTACATTCTGCGGGTTAACGACCGTTCCGCAATCCTCAACAACCCAGTGTTTAAGTAATTTTATAAATCCTGTCGTCACATCCACTTCCAGATGAGAGCAGTGAACGCTGTTTGTAAAAGCAAATGGGAACGACTTTGGTAGATAATGCTGAACGACCATCATCTCGGCTTGAAAGTCTTTAGGGAGTGTATCTCCCCGATAGTAAACGATGCGACCGATTTCAGCGACGCTCATGCGTTCCGTCCCGTTTTCATCATCTACGATTTGATTATTTCTGATATCCAAGGTTTCAGGTTCACTTTGCAAAAGTATTCCTGCAACATCCAGAATATTATTTCGGATCACTTTCCCGGCTTTCACGGCCGCCTCGCCAGCAATTCCCGTCCCGCGAGAAGCCCATGTTCCGCCCCCGTAAGGTGTATTTTCCGTATCGCCACTGATGACTTTAATTTTTTCGGGTGTTATCCCCACTGCCGTCGCAACCACTTGCGAAATAACGGCCTCTGCTCCCTGCCCTTGCTCCGTAACACTGGTTCCAACGATCAAATTCCCCTTTGCATCCAGTTTGATGGAGCAACCATCCTGGGCAGAAATAGGTGCACCACCAACACCATAAAAGGCGGGGCTCGGGTTAGTAACTTCAATCAACGCGCCAAATCCAACGCCGCGATAGATACCGTTACTTCTTAACTCAGCCTGTTCATTCCTGATTTCCTGGTAATTCACCATTTCCATTAGCTTTGTTGTTGATTCTTGGTGAGAAAGATTTTCCAGCGGAATACCGGTCACCGTCTTATTTGGATAATCGTCATCAGCAGCCATATTCAGCTGCCTCATTTGCATGGATTCCATGTCTATGGCTGATGCGGCCAATTCCACCAAACTTTCTGCAACGGAGATCGCAATAGGGTGCCCGACAGCACGGTACTGACACATCGGAGGTTTGTTTTGAAAGACCACACGTCCTCGAGCCCTATAGTTTTCGAAGACATATGCGCCGCCAGTAAGGTTAAGAACTTGATTTATCTCTATCGCGCTGGATCGGGGATAAACCGAATAAGGTCCAATTCCCGTAAGGTCATCAATTTCCAGGCCTAATATTTTTCCTTCCTTTGAAACACCGATTTTACCTTTGACAATATGATCACGCGCGTGGATATCACCCAGAAACGACTCCATACGATCGGCGACAAACTTAACGGGTCTTTTTAAAACCATCGACATGGCTGCCGTCGCAAATTCGTCGCCATAGGCGTGCGCCTTCAATCCAAAAGCGCCTCCTACATCCCTACAAATTATACGAATTTTGTGCTCATCAAGGTCCAAATGTTTTGCAAATAGGGCCTGTTTCATATGAGGCGCTTGAGTAGAGTGGTAAAGGGTTAACATATCTTCGCCAGCGTCAAAGTCTGCAACAATTGAACGACTTTCAAGTGTGACACCGGTATGTCGGCCAAATCGGTATTCCTCCTCAATCACCACTTCTGACGCAGCAAAAGCCGCATCAACATCCCCTTGATTGACGTTTCTTTCCCAACAGAGGTTATTCTCATAAACGTCGTGGATCACCTCGGCATCACCATCCAGTGCTTTTTCCATATCAACGGCAGGAGGTAGTTCTTTATAATCTACTTCAATAAGCTCAAGGACATCCTCAGCTAATGCTCTACTCTCCGCAACAACGGCAGCAAGTGGTTCACCCTGCCAGAGGACGCGGCCTACCGCCAACGCATGTTGAGGCGGAGAACGCAAGCCTTCGAGATGCGTCAAAACTCCCACCCAAGGTGAACAAACTTTAGCGATATCATCACCGGTGAATACCCTGAAAACACCAGTAACTTTCTCCGCCTCATCTGTCTTTATCGAAACAATTTCAGCATGGGCGTAGGGAGATCTAAGAAAAGCAGCATGCAACATGCGGGGCAGTTTTACATCATCCGCGTAACTGCCCCGACCTTTTAGTAGACGAGGTAAATTCGGTCTTGGAACACTTCGTCCAATATAACTATTTGGTCGATCATGTATGCTTAAACCCTCGCTTCCAGACATTGATTAGCGCTCCTTCTGGCGTGTTTGTGCCGTTTTTTCAATGGCATCGATAATGGCCTCAAAGCCAGTACAACGGCAATAATTTCCAGAGATAAATTCTCTTATTTCCATTCTCGTTGGAGATGCATTAGATTCCAGGAGCGCATCTGCCGTCAGGAGCATCCCTGGTGTACATGAGCCGCATTGACCGGCATTTCTAATCAGAAATTGTTCCTGTAAATCAGATATTTTTCCATTCTCAGAGAGACCTTCAATGGTCTCAACCAAACCACCATCCGCCTGCACGGCCAACATCAAACAGCCCCTCACGATTTCTCCATTTAAACGAATTGTACAGGCTCCGCAGACACCATGCTCGCAACCGACATGTGAGCCGGTGAGCTCCAAATCATAACGAACGAAATCAACCAAGTTAGTTCTTGGTTCCACCATACGACTGACGGTTTCTCCATTGACGGTAGTGTTTATTTCAATCCGATTAGTCATCTTATCAAGGCCTTCAAAGCGCGGCTGGTCAATTCCTTGGCATAGAGCATTTTAACGGCGGCAGAACAGTTTAAATCATCAAAGGGATCCAAATCTTTTTCGAGAGCCGATTGAACTGCTGAGATCATTTCATCTCCAATGTTTTTCCCTTCCGCCACCGCAGCAGCATTTTTTGCTAACACAGGTGTTCCACCGACGGCGAAAAACGCAAGGCGCAAATCAGAAACTTTGTCACCATCAATCAGACCATGAGCAGCTAAACCTGTCATAGCATAATCTCCGTGACGTCTAGCTAACTCTTCGAATGCAGAGCGATAACCATCAGCAAGTACCGGAATTTCGACGGCCGTCAATAATTCGTCATCGGCGAGATCAGTCTCGTAGAGATCTTTAAAAAAATCGACTGCTGAAACCGTACGGCGACCTTTATTCCCAGCAATTTCAATAGTAGCCCCCAAAGCGCACAGACAAGCTGGTAATTCGGCGGCGGGATCTGCAAGCGCAATACTGCCGCCAAACGTACCGCGGTTGCGGATCGCGGGGTGTGCGATATGAGGCATCGCCATAGCAATTAGGGGTGCGTGTTGGGCGATATCAGCAGAGGATTGGACAACTTGATGACGCGTCAACGCACCAATTCGAATAACATCTTCAACAACTTCAATGCCATCGAGTTCTGTGATACCGTTGATATCAATGAGTAAGGAGGGAGACGACAACCGCATATTTAAAGTAGGCATCAGGCTCTGGCCGCCGGCCAGGACCGCTACCTCCCCATCACTGTCACTAAGCAAGCTCAGTGCCTCGCCCAGCGACGCCGGTTTGACGTAATCAAACGGTGAAGGCTTCACTCCTACCCCCTAGTTTCTATTTGTAGCTTCCCTTATTATATTGATTTTATATTAACTGCGGAAGCTAACGTTTTATTAATATGCAGATATAACCAATGGTCAACGATTTTTAGCTCAAAATGTCTTCAAATTATTCCCCCATTGACTTTACAAAGCTATTTTTATTGCTCATAGGTCACAGCCAAATGAGCCTAAAAGATGGGGCTGGGCTTATTGCCTGAAAAAAATTTTGAGAAACCCAAGAAATGATTGTCGATATTGTTACCCCTTGAATTTTAATACCAAACTAATGTGACTGGAGATAGATACAATGCGCGCAGCTTGGTATGAAAAACAGGGTCCCGCATCTGAGGTGTTGCAGCTAGGCAACTTGCCAACGCCGGAACCAGAGCAAGGTGAGGTCCGGGTTAAACTGTCTTTTTCGGGGGTAAACCCTTCAGATACAAAACGACGTCTAGGATTTGGTGGTCAAAAAATGGCCTATCCGGCAATCGTACCCCATAGTGATGGCTCCGGCGTTATTGATCAGGTAGGCACGGGTGTACCAAAAAACCGTATTGGAGAACGTGTTTGGATTTATTGCGGCCAGTGGGAGCGCGCCCACGGCACAGCGGCCGATTACATCTCAATCCGCGAAAACCATGCCATACATCTACCTGATAATATAGAACTGATGTCGGGAGCTTGTCTCGGTATTCCGGCTGTCACGGCCCACCGTGCCCTGTTCTCTGACGGTCCCATAAAAGGTCTGACCGTGCTGGTTACCGGTGGCGCCGGTGCAGTTGGTAATTACGCAATTCAACTCGCTAAATGGGGTGGTGCTGAACGAGTGATTACAACTTGTAGCTCCCCAGAGAAAGAAAACCAGGCCAAAGCCGCTGGTGCTGACTTGGTCATTAATTACAAGGAAGAGGACGTTTCCGCCAAAATCATGGACGCGACGGACGGCCAAGGCGTTGATCGCATTGTAGAGGTCGCATTCGGCGTCAATCTCCCATCAACAGTGGCACTATTAAAGGACAACGGTATCATTTCTGCCTACGCTTCAGATATCGAACCTACACCAATTTTACCTTTCTACCCGATGATGCAGAAAAACTGTATGTTACGTTGGGTCTTTATGTACAAGATACCTGAAGATGATTTTGCAAACGCCTGTAATGACCTAAACAATTGGCTTAAAAAAAGTTCAACACACCATATGGTCTCAAAAATCTTTCCACTCGAAGAAATAGCGGAGGCCCATAAATTTCTTGAATCAGGCGAGGCAACGGGAAACGTTATTGTTTCCATTGATGGTGAAAACTAAATTTTGAAAATATAATCAAAGACTATATTGAGGTTAAAGCCGTTGTGATAAAAAACTTTCTGGTCTCACACATTATTAAGCTTCCCTTCCAACCCACGTTAGAAAAAGTAAATGAACAACTTCTCCTAGATTTAAATTAAGCAGAAAAACGAAAAGCCGTGTAACCTTCGGCCGATACATCACTACATCTCATTATCCCCAACGATAACCTTGAATGCCCGCCCATAAAATATTAACGTAGCCGGGTCTTATATAAGAGCCTCTTGACATAAGACATTTAAACTAAATCGAAATATACCCAACAACAGATTATCAGGGAATTCAAAATGAAACTTTCAAAATTTGTTTTTACAGCCGTTGCTTTTGGTGCAACGGCGTTGGTAGCTTTACCCAACACCTCTAAAGCTGAATGGCCGGAACGCCCGATCACAGTAGTCGTAATGTACGGCGCCGGCGGCGGCACTGATACCGTTATCCGCACCATCGTTAAAGAAATGGCTAAATCCACAGGTTGGAAAATCAATGTCATTAACAAACCCGGCGCAGTTGGCGGAGTTGCTACTAAGTATGTTAATGGGAAAAAAGCTGACGGCTACACCTTGTTAGGCGCTGCAAATTATAACAAATATGCAAGTGTTATGGGACATACAAAAACTCGAGCCTGGAGAGATTGGCAATATATGCAAGCTGCCAACTCACTCGGAAGCTGGTCTGTTCACCCTGACTCAAAATTTAAGACTTTCCAAGATATTATAGCAGCTGCAAAAGCCAATCCGGGAAAAGTTAGCATTTCAACCTCTGGTACGGGTGGACTCTGGCATGAGTTAGCTGCAGTGGTTGCCGTGTCTGCCGGTGTCACATTGAAATACGTACCTTATAAAGGTGGTAAGAATGCGACGCTCGCTGGTTTGAATGGCGAAACCATGATTGCCGGTGGCGGAGTTCACGAACACATCGAACATATCCGTGCAGGTAAACTACGCCACATCCAACAAACTGGTTCGGAAGACATAACTCTTAAAAACGGAAAAGTTTTGAGATCGGTTGGCACCTTCTTACCACAAATCAAAAGTCAATTGCCGTTTTCTGGAATTTATAACTTAGCTATGCTTCGCAGTGTTCCAAAAGCTATTCAGGGGAAAGTACAAAAAGCTTTTGTTGCAGGTGTAAAATCTGATGCTTTTGCCAAAATTGCGAAGAGAAAATTCTTTAAAATTGATATCCGTTTGGGCGCTGAAGCTGACCGACGAGCAGCACAGGTTGAAGCTTCAACGGCGGCGACTTTTGCTGAACTAAAAATCAAAGGTGCAAAATCGCCAGCAGAACTAGGCTTACCAACGCCAGCAAACTTTGGGGCTTGGTGGGCTAAGAATGCTACCAAGTAACTCAAAATATTACTCTATTGAGTAAGAGGTAAAACCGGGTGGATCGCGGAAAATGCAATCCACCCGGTTTTATATCCAAATCATCTAGTACCAAATCGTACGAATTTACCTAATTAAAATGACGGAAGAAAAAAAATCCCGGATCGAAGCTGACATCGAAAGCCTAGAACAAGGAATTTTTACCGGCGAAGAAGGCGGTACTGAGCGTTCAACGCCACACAAAGATTTTATTGCATCTATTGCAGTTGGTCTAATTGGATTTCTAGCGATGATCATTGCCATCAGGTTAGATACCCCCGATAGCTTTTACACAGCACCTGGCCTCCTTCCTTTCGTTACCGGAGCGAGCCTCCTTCTAATGGCAATAGGTCTTTTCTTAAAAACCAAACACCGCTATGGCATGAACAAAATGCTCAAAAGCAGGGGCATACTCATTATAAAAGATTATCTTGCGGATGTTGAAGCGTTCCGGACGTTAATGCTCATGCTCTTCATTGGTCTCTATGTTCTAGTCTTAGGTCAAATGGATATGGATTTACGTTTTAAGACCAACTTCTACACGTTCAGGTTCTCTGGTTTCGAATTGATATCTATCCCAGTTATTTTTTGTATTCTACGCTTCTTCTGGCGCTCCACCATATTTAATTGTTTTTTAGTATCTGCAGGTATCGTTACTTTCCTGGCCGTTGTTTTCCGAGATGGATTTCAAATTCTCCTTCCTGGATCCGGTTAAGGGGATAAATAATGTTTGACCTTCAGGAAGTACTCTCTCAAGCCACAATTGCCTTCCAGCCCTGGATGGTCTGGGTTTGCCTTCTGGGCGTCACTCTCGGTATTCTCTGGGGCGCAATGCCTGGTCTTTCAACAACAATGGCCATGGCCCTACTCATTGGCCTCTCGACCGGCATGTCTCAACATGTTGCAATTATGTTCATGCTTGGCGTTTATACTGGCAGCGTGTTTGGCGGTGCAATTTCCGCTGTGTTAATTAATATACCAGGTACGCCAGACGCGGTTCCGACCATGATTGAAGGCCACCGACTAGCCCAGCGCGGTGAAGGGGGCTTGGCCCTAGGAACAGCTATTATGGGCTCCTTCATGGGAAATTGGATAGGTATCATATTTCTGATTGCCTTCATTCCGGCAATTCTTTTTCTCGCTCTACAATTCAGATCTTGGGAGATGTTTCTTCTGTCAATGTGGGGTGTTGCAATTTGCGGTAGTATGTCGGCAGGCGATATGCCCATTAAAGGCTGGATTTCAGGTTGGATTGGCCTACTAATTTCTTTCGTCGGATTAGATGCCATTCATGGTGTCGCACGCTTTACCTTTGGGATGCGCACGCTGGAGGATGGTATAAGTTACATTCCGCTCCTAATAGGCTTATTTGGCTTAACGGAAATTTTAAAAGTCCTGCCACAAAACAGTCCACCCGGCATTCCAAGCGAAGTCGGTAGAATTATTCCACCAATAAAAAAATTAATAGGATACAGCAGGGCTGCGTTTCGGTCTGGCGTTATTGGCACCATTATTGGCGCTATTCCAGGTGCCGGAGCTAATGTTGCCTCTTTTCTATCCTATGATATAGGGCGCCGCCGAGCAAAAATTGACGAGCAACAGAAATGGGGTAAAGGCTCTTATGAAGCTATTGTCTGTGCGGAAGTTGCCAATAACGCAAATATAGGCGGCTCCATGTTACCCACGCTTACATTAGGAATTCCTGGCAACGCAGCTGCAGCGGCAATCCTAGCTGCACTTGAGATGAAGAATGTCGTCGTCGGTCCAACCATCCAGACTGAAAACCCTGGGATCATCTTCTTCATTTACATCGGTCTAATTATCGCTAACTTCTTAATGTACGGCATGGCCATCGTACTTATTAAACCTTGCGTCAAATTATTTAGCCTGCCTCGTACGCTATTAATGCCGCTTATAATCCCAATTTGCGTAATGGGAGCCTTTGCAGTCAGCCTTAATTATTTTGATGTTTATCTTATGTTCATAGCGGGGATCGTAGGTTATATCCTGCACCGCTTCGGCTTTCCCCTGGCGCCCATGGTGCTGGCAGTAATCCTAGGTCCCCTGGCTGACGAGAATCTACGCCGCGCACTCTTGCTTTTCGAAGACCAAAATCTCACAAACATCCTTATTACCAGGCCTATTGGAACCATCCTTCTACTCGTCGTAATGTATACGTTTTATGACGGCATATTCCGACGAGGGCATTAGGAAAGGGTCACCCTAACACTACATCTGGTTCGGCCCTATATACTCAGCTTTTTTCAGGCGGAGCGAGATCTATTTTTTCAATCCAGTACTTCCTGGAAAGAAATTTTATATCTTGAGGTTTCACACGCCCTAATCTGACAGCTCCATCTAACTCACCACGAATAGCGCCCAATGTCTGATATAATTCCATGTGAAAAGCCTCAGCTGGAAATTTTGCCCATATCAAGATGTCTATTTTTTCTTGACCCGACGCCATAGCACCGCTGAGTTTGTCGCTTATGCGAGATGGACCTGTTACAAATCCGTAGGATTGGAAAAATAACACAAAAGCTATCACTAACCCAACAAATCTGACGTCACGGCGATGATACCAGCGCTTTTTCCGGAATTCCGTTTCTGGGTTATCGTTAGAATTTTCGATCACATTACCGTCTTTTATATTTACCATTATTAACCTTACACCTAATACTCTAAACTGGTTTCCAAACAAGACCCCCAGAAACTAAAACTCTAAACTGCAATTAGTATCTAGGATAAAGGGGTCGTTACAAATGGCTTTTCAAAAGAAATCCTAGTTGGCAAAATCCGCCCACAAAGTCAGTTTACGCACACTTGCTATACAGATACATACGTGGTTTGGATGTTAAACCGTTAGATGGCTGAATTTTAAATCAGCTCGTTTCCCTAAGCAAATAAATCAAAGAGGAATAAATGACTGAAACTCTCAATGAAATTGGACTAGCTATCATCGGTTGTGGAACCATAGGACGTATCCGCGCGGAGTTAGCCCGTGACTATCCAGGTGTAAAATGGCTGGGACTATGTGATGTAAAGGAAGACCTCGGTAGAAAATTAAAAGAAGACGCCAGGGCCGATTTCTTTACTACCAACTTTGAAGAACTTTTGAACCGATCCGAAGTCAATGCGGTTATGGTTATCACAGAGGAAAACAAGCACACCGAACCGACACTTCTGGCGGTCGAAAAAGGCCATAAACTGTTTATCGAAAAACCTCTAGCAACGGAAGCCCGTGAATCAGCACAGATTTTAGATGCAATCAGTAACGCCGGCCTTGATGCTGTTGTAGGATACACACAGCGTTTCCGACGCCGCTTCCTTACGGTAAAGGAACGTTTGCTCCAAGGCCAGATCGGTGAGGTTCACTCTGTAGTCACGCGTGCCTTTATGAACCGCATGGTCCCCATCGCAACTATCGCTAAAACCAATAAACGCCAAAACCTCACTCCCATGGTCGTATCTGGCACCCACTCCCTCGACATGTCCATGTGGCTATTGGAGGGCAAAAAACCAGTCTCTGTCTACGCCAAGTCTGTAGACAAAGCGCTCTCTGATTGGGGAACAAAGGATTCAACGTTTGGCATATTTACATTCGAGGACGGCACCATATTTTCCATGAATATAAGCTGGGGTTTACCAGTGGTTTGGCCCGGCACTGTCTATGGATTGGAAATTGGGATTGTTGGTACTGAAGGGGTGATTGATATTGAAGACACACACCGTGACCTAATATTGGCAACCTATAAAAACTTGCCTGGCGGCTATGTACCGGAGGGGTTTGAGCCATCCGTTGAACGACACGTGGATTTCCTCACCAGTTACCCGCCGGGCGATATTTATAATGGGCAGTTGTGGGGTCCTATGCGAGAAGAAACCAACTCCTGGTTTGCCCGCATCCAAGGTGGATTAGATACACCGCACGCCACAGCTGCTGAGGGTCACTCCAACCTAATCCATACAATGGCCATGGATCGGGCAGCTAAGTTAGGTAAGGAAATTTCCCTACCCATAGACCCGGAGGAATTTTACGAGGATTAATTTAAACTAAGGGGACTAATAAGAAATTTTCTTAATTCCAAGATTTTCAGCTAAATTGTCCAATCCTTCATGAAGGGCATTTGAGAGAGGTATTCCGTTAACTTGATAGTCCTCGCGCTTACGAAAGGAGTTTTCGCCAGGCAGTAATACTTCCTCAAACCCCGGCAGGGTTGGCGAGCTCTTAATGGCGCGAATAGCATCATCGACGCGGCGTTTAAAACTATTGGCATCTCCGAAAGCAGCAATATCAATGGCGACAATAAATTGGCCAGTATTTGTGGCCGTTTGGAAGTCCGCGTTAAAATCAACGACATCTCTTCCGAAGGCTGCCCCATTTAAAACACCCGCCAATAATCCAAAAACGAGAGATAAACCACTTCCTTTGGGTCCTCCGATTGGAAGCAGAAATCCTTCGTCCGCTCTGGTCGGATCGACAAGAGGTTCACCGTCTTTTGTAATCATCCATCCGACTGGCATCTCTTGCCCCTGTTGGGCTGCGGTCTTTACCTTCCCATAAGCCGCCACCGTAGTTGCCATATCAAGAACCACTGCCGGTTCTTCCAACGCCGGCACCGCAACTGCAATTGGATTAGTAGAGAGCAACATGGCTGTACCGCCCCAAGGAGGTAAATGATTAGCATTTCCAACGGCCACATAGAGACCTATCATGTCATGGGCTAATGGCAGTTTCGCATAGAGTTTAGCCGGTCCCGCATGATTACTGTGATGGGCTCCAACCCAGGCTACACCGCTTTTCTTTGCCTTTTGGATAGCCCGCTCAGCACAGTACTTCATGACTAGGTGACCCTGTGCGTTGTCACCGTTTACCAAAGCCATCCCGCTTTTTTCCTGCTCAACATGAATATTGGGAAAAAGATTAATTCCACCTTCCTGGATGCGGCGAATATAACTTTGAAGGCGAAAAATCCCATGACCGTCCGCACCGTTCAAGTCCGCCTCAGCCATAAGATCAGCCACTGTTCCGGCATCATTAGGTGGCATGCCCGCCGTCTCTAGTGCCCGGGCAATGAATAAACTGATTTGATCTTTGGAAAAGCGAGGATCACTCATGTCTTCGTGACCACGTCCCCGCCAGAGAGATGTTCTACGGTTTTACCTGTTTCCTGGAAGGTGCGCGTAACCTCATCCGTATCGTAGACCCAAGAAATAGTCATGCGGTCATCACCCACGTTGAGAAAACGGTGCCACGTCCCGGCCTTGATGTAAGTCGTATCCATTACATACACTTCCGAACGTTCTCCTTCTATTTCAACGACGGCCTTACCTTCGATGAGGGTCACCTGTTCATCACAATTATGTTTGTGAACTGGAACTTCTTTGCCTGGAGGAAAACTTGTAAGGCCCGTGGTAATACGTGAACCACACACATCTTTTCCAGCGATTAAGGTAGTTTCAACACCGTCCCCGCGCGCATGCACCGGCAAATCTTTGATCCTCAATATCATAGTTTCTGACATTAACTTTCCCTCTAACACTTTCCACGTGATAAAATCATAAATATGTTACTTAGACTTGAAATATATAAATATTTGTCATCAAGTTCTATCCAAAGCATATGCAAAGAAAAATTTATGGCAATGGCTTGTAAAAAAACAAAGGGGTGATTTAACGTGATGCAACAAAAGAGTTCCATACCCGCAAATTCAAACTATCTGCGACGGTATCACACCCGAAAAACGTCTTTACACAAACCCCTTTATCAGCAGGTAGATAATATTATTCGCCAGCGGTTGATCGATGGTGTCTGGGAACCAGGAGACGCCTTACCTAGCGAGATGCAGCTTGCTTCTGAACTGAACGTCAGTCAAGGCACTGTAAGAAAAGCACTAAACGACATGGTAGCTGAAAACCTTCTCTTCCGGCGTCAAGGGCTCGGTACTTTCGTTTCCGAACATACCGAACGCCGCGCACTTTTCTTTTATTTTAGCATCGTGGGTCTTGACGGCACCCGTGTCCTGCCAGAAAGCCACATAATAAGTTGTGAAGAGAGAAACGCCACTCTAAAGGAAACCGAAAAGCTGAAACTGGACCGAGGCTCAAAGGTAATTCAGTTACGGCGAATGCGATTTTTCAACAACGTACCAACAATTGTAGAGTTAATCACTTTACCATTGGAACATTTTCCAGGCCTCGGGACGGAGATTAAACCTCCAAATAATCTCTTCCGATTTTACCAAAAAGAGTACGGCATAACAGTTGGAAAAGCTGAAGAACATCTCCAAGCGATTGCCGCCGAAGAGGAGGAGGCTCAGCTTCTACAAATTGAAATAGGGCAACCACTATTGGAGATTGACCGTGTTGCTAAAATGTTGGATGGCCGGCCTATAGAGTGGCGCATTAGTCACTGCGATAATACAAATTACCGGTACGTCTCTGAACGTGGATAATTGCTAGGCCAATACTGACCGGAATACCTGAACCATGGCTAGATCAAAAACTGAATTTGTTGGCGTAATCGGGCTCGGTAATATGGGAGGTGGTATTGCACGTAACCTCATAAGCGCTGGTCACCACGTCTTGGTATGGGATATCGCCGATGAGGCAATGAATAAATTTAGCCGGAAGGCAACCCTCTCTGAGCCTAGGGAAATGGTAGCAAGGTGCTCCATAATTTTTTTAGTCGTTCCAGGCACAGCCGAAATAGAGCGTATTTTAAACGGACGAAAAGGTGTACTCAGTCAGTCTCGCCGCGGTTTAATCATCTATGACTTAACCACTTCAGATCCTGTTCGTACAAAAAAGTTAGCCCGCCGGGCTAAAGCGAGGAATGTAGATTATCTTGACGCCGGCATGACTGGCGGTGCGACTGGGGCTGATAATGGTACATTGAAGTTGATGATTGGTGGGAATAAGAGAGCCTTCAATCGTTCACGTCCCGTCCTCGACGCTTTTACAACGGAGCTCTACCATTTAGGCCCCAGCGGTTCGGGCCACTCTATGAAATTAATATTTAATTTGGTGGTGCATACAAACTTCTTGGTAATTTGCGAGGCCGGCCTAATGGCCGAGAAGGCAGGCATCCCGCTTGCCAACATGATAGAGGTAATAAATGCTGGTAACGCGCGCAATTACGCGAGTGAAAGGCGCTTTCCAGACCATATTCTATCCGGCACCTGGGATGCCCGATCAAGGATATATAATCTGAATAAGGATGTGGGCATGGCAGTGGAAATGGCAAAAAACTTAGGTTTACCGGTTGAGATTGGTGGAAGCACCCACAAATATATTGCACAGGCGATCAAAGCAGGTATGAGCGAAGATGACTTCTCGCTTCTCTATAAAGAATTCCATAATTTGGCAAAAAAGATTAGATAAATCTTTGTTTTCGGCTGAAAATAATTTACTGGTCAGGGTGTAAACTGAATGCTATTGACCCCCTAATTCATAAGAATTAATTTTTTGGTAATGAATTAGGGAGATTAATTTTATGGCAAATCCAATCGTCGCTGTTGTTGATTCAGTTTTTCCCACACTTGATCCGGCAAGAAAAGCTCTCAAGCGTGTCAATGCTGAAATAAGGATGGCTGATGAGCCAACGCCAGAAAAAATTCTCGAAGTCGCAGCCGATGCAGATGGTTTACTCACTACATATGGTCAAGTTACAGCTGAAATCATTGAGGGTCTGAATAACTGCAAGGTCATTGGTCGTTTTGGCATAGGGATAGATAATATCGATGTCGCCGCCGCCGCCGCTAGAGGCATTACTGTGACATATGCGCCAGTATACTGTCTTGACGAAGTCTCCGACCATGCCATGGCCCTTTTGTTATCGTTAGCTCGAAAAGTCACATACGCCAATAATCTCGTCTCAGAAGGTCGTTGGGAAATGCCTGCGGTTGTGCCGATTGGTCGGCTGCGTGGGAAGACATTGGGCCTGGTTGGTCTCGGTAATATACCTCAGAAGATTGTCGTCAAAGCTCAGGCCTTTGGTTTGAATATTGTTTCTTCCGACCCTTACTGCCCCGAAGAGGTATTTGGACGCCTGAATGTGGGCAATGTTAGTTTTGATGACTTACTCAATCAATCCGACTACGTTTCGATCCATGCGCCTTTGACGCCCGAGACGGAAAATATGTTTAATATGGATGCTTTCAAAAAAATGAAAGCCACCGCTTTTCTTATAAACACCGCCCGCGGCCCTCTAGTTAATACCAACGACCTCGCCGCAGCTTTAGATGAAGGCGAACTGGCCGGTGCTGGTCTCGACGTTCTACCGAATGAACCACCCGCAGCCGATGATCCTATCGTCGGCCGTAAAGATGTAATTCTCACACCTCACACGGGCTTCTACTCTGAAGATGCGCTGTTGGATCTCCAAACGACCGTAGCCTCTGATATGGCTGCCGTACTGGCGGGTGAAGAACCTAAATATCCTGTCAAATAAAGATAAGTTTTCACAAAGCAGGCCACCCATATTAATCTAACGGGAATAACAAAGTTAAAATCGTACTTTTTTGTATCGCCTTAAATTGACGACATACGGCCTATTAACTTTCCTTGGGAGTATACTATGACATCCCCCATTGTCTCGACCGATTGGCTGGCCGATCGCCTGTTGGACCCTACGATTAAAGTAATCGAAGTCTCTTCTAAACTAGGCGATGAGGCCCCGTATCGAACAGGTCATATTCCCGGTGCAGTAAACTTCTATTGGAAAGACCTTTGCTGGCATGACTCCGATCGAGAATTTGTAACACCTGGTGAACTCGCAAATCGACTAGGAAAAGTTGGTGTTTCTGAAAAAGACCGGGTCGTGCTGTATGGAGATCCTGTACAGTACGGAACCTATGCACTTTGGGCACTTACCATGGCCGGGCATCCAGAAATTTTCATACTAGATGGGAGCCGAACCAAGTGGGTAATGGAGGGACGCCCCATGACCGATGTGGTGCCTGAGGTACAGCAAGTAGATTACGTCGCCCAGAATGGTGACGTTAGAATGCGGTTGGGCCGGGAAAATCTGCTTAATAAATTGAAAGAACCAAGTCGTTTTCTATTAGACGTTCGTAGCCCCGAGGAATATTCCGGCGAGAGGGTTATGGAATACGGCAATTTTGACCATGGCGCCGAAAGAGGGGGACGGATCCCTGGCGCAAAACACCTTTATTATAAAGACCTCCTCAATCCGGATGATACTTTCAAAGAACCTGAGGAACTTCTGGAAATATTTAAAAACGTTGGCTGTATACCCGACGATTATAAGGAGGTGGTTTGCTACTGCCGACTTTCACACCGCGCTACCTTTGCCTGGACTGCCTTAACCCACGTCCTGGGTAATAATAACATTTTTATTTACGATGGTTCCTGGACCGAATGGGGGAGTATCGTTGGCTACCCAATTGAACGATAACGTCAACTCCGCGCCAAATTTTTCGGTCCAATGGTAGTGTAAGGTACAGTAAATTTATGCGAGTTAGCCATCCCAATTACTGACAATCTCTCCTGCACCAATACGATTACGTTCCTTTGGTAGCGCCACGGCGGTCCCTATAAAAATAAACCCCAGGATTTTTATAGATGGATCGTGCCCGAGACGCCTCTTTACATTATCGTGGTAGCTCGGCCACTCTGTTAACCACTGTGCTACATAACCTAAGGCGTGAGCTCCATTAAGTAGGTTCTGGCACATCGCGCCGACCGACATTTGCTGCTCAATCAAGGGCACCTTGTGGATTTTATCCTGATTGGGATAGCAGGTAATGGCGAGGAGACAAGGAGCGGTGGTCGGTCGTTGACGCCAGTACTCAATCATATCTTCATTTGCTTCCTCATTCTCGGCTGCGAATAGCTCAGCGTAAAGTTCACCCAAAGAAAACTGGCCCTTTTTACCAATAATCTGAATCCGCCAAGGCCCGCAGCGGCTATGGTCTGGAACACGTAAGCCAGCATCGATAATAATTTTTAGCTCGTCAGGAGTGGGGCCAGGTTCAGTTATATTAGCCGCCATGACCGACCGCCGCATTCGTATAAAATCAATCGGAGGTAAAGTGCTCCGTATCGCCATATTAAGCCGTCCTTGTTATTGAAAAAATTACGGCTGTTACTCAGCAGGTGCCAGTTGCTTATTCTCGTTTGCTCTCTTTTCCTTGATCAATTTTAAGACTTTTTCAGCAGTTGCTGGCAAAGAAGTTACCCTCACTCCTACAGCATCAAAGATAGCGTTGCATATTGCGGCCGCGGTAGGAACGGCTGTCGGCTCACCCACCCCCTTGGCGCCAAAAGGTCCAGTAGGATCAAAATTTTCGACAATATCCACGTCTATTTCGGGCATATCCAAACTAGTCGGCATAATATAGTTAGTAAGATTGGGATTAATTTGAACGCCCTTTTCATCAAATAACATTTCTTCCTGAAGGGCAAAACCAACACCCATAGAAATTCCGCCTTGGATTTGGCCCTCAACGAGCATTGGATTGATTGCGGTGCCACAGTCATGAGCAGCAGACATATAGAGCACATCTACTTGGCCTGTTTCATCATCCACTTCGACTTCTGCAATTTGGGTTGCATAGACGTATGTAGAAAAGGGCTTACCCTGTCCGGTCTCTGGATCCATGTCTACCGTAGGAGGATTGAATGACGCGCTACCGATAGGTGGTCGGCCTTGCACAAACTGAGCTTGCAAGGCAACTTCACTAATCGGCAGATTGCGTTGCGGAAAACCCTTTACCTGGACTTTTCGGTCAACGGCTTCTAACTGGCTCGGCTTCACATTGAGCATAGGAGCCGCCACCTCAAATAGAATTTCCTTAGCTTTCTCAGCGGCAAGCTTAATTGCGTTACCTGTTACATAAGTTGTCCGGCTTGCGATCGCCCCTGTATCCATGGGCGTGGTGTCCGTATCTGCGGAAACAACGTGCACATCGTCGGTCGAAATACCAAGTTCCTCAGCGGCAATTTGACCCAGTACCGTGAGAGAACCCTGCCCAGTTTCTACGGTGCCGGTTAGCAATGTCGCAGTACCATCTTCATTGACCTTTACGGTTGCCGCACTAGGATTTGCAGCAACGGTAAACCCAATCGGGTACCACATACAGCCTATACCTTTTCCCTTCTGTTTCATTTATTCCAGTCCTGCCATCCAAAGCGTTCTGCAGCCATTTCAAGCGAGTCCCTCACCACTACACTTTCGAGCACCTGGCCCGTTGGGCTAGCTGAACCTTCGTGAAAGGCATTCATGCGCCTGATGTCTAGAGGATCAATACCGAGATCGTGAGCCATATCGTCCATCTGAGATTCATAAGCAAAACAAACTTGCGGCGCTCCAAACCCACGCATGGCACCGGTCATCGTCTTGTTTGTGTAGACCGCATATGCCTCGACATAGAGATTTTCGATATTGTACGGCCCAGCCGACAAAATACAGGCCTTACCCAAGGTAGTTTCCGACCAAGAACAGTAGGCCCCTCCATCACATACAAGTCGCACCTTACGCGCAAGTATCTTACCATCTTTACTCATACCAGTTTTATAATCCATGATGAAGGGGTGGCGGGTCGTGGATGACATGAATTCATCTTCCCGGGTATAAACCCCCTTTACAGGACGGCCGGTCTTCTTGGATAGAAGTGCCAAAATTGGTTCGGTCGTAATTTCATTTTTTCCACCAAAATTACCGCCAACCACTGTCGCAATAACACGGATACGATTAATTGGCATGTTCAAAGTCCGGGCAATATCTGCACGACCTAATGTAATACGCCCAAGGCTCGAATGCAGGGTTACCCGACCATTCCCATCCCAATCAGCGATAGATGCATGAGGTTCCATCGGCACGTGTTCCACCATTTGCGTACTAAAGGTGTTTTCATAGATGCGATGGGATGCCTCAAAGCCCTGCTCCACATCTCCCTTCTGGATCACTTTGGAGGAATAAATATTACTTTCACCTTCATGTACTTGAGGTGCGTTGTCTTTCATGGCTTCTATCGGATCGTAGACTGCCTCAAGAGGTTCGTAATCAATCTTAATCTTGTCTAAAGCATCAAGAGCTAATTGCTCCGTAGTTGCTGCAACGGCGGCAACAGGATCGCCTGCATGAAATACGGTCCCATTAACCATGACGGGCTGATCCTGATAAGATGGTCCAAACGAATTTACCGGGATCTCACTCCCTACCAGAGTTGCCATGACGCCTGGCATCTTTTCAGCTTCAGAAACATCAATATTCTTGACACGCGCTTTCGAAATTCCGGCCCTTTTTATCTTGGCATGGATCATCCCCGGAAAGCTCAAATCATCTATATATTTAGTCTGTCCTAATCCGTGAAGTCGTCCATCTGGACGCGAGGCCCGCTGTCCAACGGCAGGAGTTTGGGTTCGTGCCTCTGGTATTAATGTTTCTATTGGATAGGAAACTTGTTCCGGCACTGCCGGCAAACGCAGGTCATCGTCAATTTCCCTGAGCCGTTCTAAAGTGACTTCACGCTCTGCAGTTTTTACATTTTCATCCATAATTATAGCCTCCCCTTAAGCCGCTTCCCGATTGCCACGCATTTCGCGTGCCGCATCGGCGACGGCTTCAACAATTTTAGTATAACCCGTACACCTACAAAGATTGCCAGCTAGGGCATCCTGTATTTCTTCCTTGTTTGGATCTGGGTTATCGTCGAGTAACTGCTTCGCAGACAGGATTATCCCCGGTCCGCAAAATCCGCATTGAAGTGAACCTAAATCTTCAAAATTCTTTTGTAAGGGGTGGTAATCATCCATATTAGCAAGTCCTTCTATGGTTTCTATTGAACGGCCTTGTACTTGGCCTGCCAACATTAGGCAGGAATTCGTTGCAATACCGTCTACAATAACCGTACAGGCTCCACAGTCACCGACATCGCATCCAATTTTTGCACCGGTCAGATTAAATTCTTCTCGCAGAAGCCTAAGAAGTGTGGTCTCTGGTGGGACTGAGGCACTCTTTTCTTCTCCATTGATGGTTAATTTAACGTCCACTGTATCCTCCTCCTCAAGATTGATTAGCGGTCTGAATAGCGCTATTTAACGTCCGCCGGGTAAGCACTTCGATTAGATCATTTCGGTATTCCAAGGAAGCCCTAAAATCACCTATGGGTTTTGCTTCAGTTACAGCAATACGGCCAGCTTCCTGAATAACATCCTGACTGATAGGAAGCCCCTCCAGAGATGCTTCGGCCTTGGGACACCGGATCACAACTGGTGCAACTGCACCCAAGGATATTTTCACGTCCTTAAACTTACCACCCTTAACCCAAAGGCTCGACGCCGCATTAACCAAAGCTAAGGCCTGGCCTTTGCGGAGCCCAAATTTATGAAAAGCCGTTGGTTTACCGAGGTTACACTTAGGGATCACTATATCGATCAAAAGCTCATCTGGTTCCAAAATTGTTTTCCGGGGTCCAACAAAAAAATCAGTCAATGGTATGCAACGCGAACCACCAGGACCGATTATCGTAACTTTGGCTTCCAGTGCGACGAGGGTCGGGCCAGAATCCATAGACGGCACACACGTTACCAAATTTCCCCCTAAGGTGCCCAGGTTACGGGTTTGAACGGCACCGATGGTATGGGCGGCATGGATCATGGCTGGCACATGTTTCTCTATCAATGGGTGAGCCATGATTTCAGTATGGGTTACAGCAGCACCAATGCGAAGACCATCCTCAACCTCTTCAATACCTCTCAACTCTTTCAGGTGAGAAACATCCACGATTGTGCCCGGTGACTGACTGACATGCTTCAACTCAACCAAATAGTCTGTGC
>PTLH01000018.1 GCA_002938035.1 Alphaproteobacteria bacterium MarineAlpha3_Bin6 | reverse complement strand
CAGGGCACCTACTCTTTGGTGTCGAAGCATGGTTTAAGACTTCTTCAGGTCAAGGTAACGAAAATACGGCTCAAGCATTTGCAACAATTGAATATAGTGAAGCGTCATCTTCTAATGTTGGTTATGCCATTATGCCTACATCAACTGCATCAAACACAGGCTATACCGATTTCGCCCTTGAGAGTGGTAGTATAAGCCCAAATGATATAGATACTGTTGATCTTAATTTGCAGGTTGTGCTTGACTACCGTTACGAAGCGAATGAAACAATCGTTATTCAACTGTCATCGGTTGGATCGGTTAAAGTTGATGAAGACAGAAATACATTTACCTGGACCATTCTGAATGATGATGAAGTGCCGAAGATATCATTTAGTTCACCAACATACACAGATGATGAAGGGGACAGTGAACCGATATATATTGAACTAGATAATGAAGCGGGTTCATATCCCTATGTTGTTGGGCTCCCTGTAACAATTGATTGGGCTATCACAAATGGGACCACCGGGGATGGAGACCACAATGTTGTTGGTTCTGGAAATTAGCCTAGCTACTCCGCCATTTGGCCTTCTGCTGTTTGTTGTAAAAGGCGCTGCACCGGATAACACGACAATGCAGGAAATTATCTTTTCGGTATTACCCTTTATTTTGTTAGCAATGTTACTGGTTGCTTTGCTGATTGTTGTTCCCGAGATTACACTAATTTTGCCGGACCTTATTTCACGTTAATTGCACTACATAAAATATTCGTCAGCATACGCAACGCATTCAATAATTTGTAAAAAATTAGCTGCGATTCCCTAAAGAAGCCATTTCAATACTAGCTGGGATACTTTTGACATTGATTGGTGCCATAAGGTGTGCGCCTGCGACGCCTGAAATTTGAGAGAGTTCCTGAAGATGTTCAGAACAAATTCTTATCCCCTCTAATTTGGAATCTTTTGCTGTTTCGAGCCGTTTAATAATTTTATCGGGAACTACAACACCCCATAAGTTTTCCCGCATCCAAATGGCCGATCGGGCCGAAGGAAGTGGACCGTTCCCGATAAGGAAAAACATGTTTTCAGTGAACCCCTCTTCTATTAATAGATTAGCATAAGCTCGGATAAGATCCATATCATAGCTAAGTTGTGTTTGAATAAATTGTGCGCCGCATGCTTTTTTCTTTCTCAAACCTACGAGCCACTGTTCATCAATTTTTACCGTTGGTACATCGGCAGCCCCTATAAAGAATTTTGGAGGTGTTTCAATCTTGCGGGTGTTAGGGTCGACGCCTTCGGCGGTCATTTTAACACTTTTGGAAGGAATGATCCCGTCTTGAGACATCTTATGGGCAATGGTTATCAATTCGTGGCTCTTCAGATCGAACACCGGTTTTGCTTGCGGTTGGTCGCCAACGGTTGGATCGTCACCTGTTAGGATAAGAAGATTATGGATACTTTGAGCGCCCACGCCTAAGAGGTCACTGATCAATGCAATGCGGTTTCTATCACGGCACGTAAACTGGACTACGGGTTCAATACCGTTAGCGTTTAGAATTGCGGCACTGATAACGCTCGAAAGATGAACGCGGGCGCTGGCACCATCCGTTACATTCACCGCATCCACAATGCCTCGTAGCGGTTCCGCTTTAGCCAGCAACTCATCAGAACCAGCCGATACCGGTGGGGTAACCTCCGCGGTTAGGGCAAATTGCCCACCAAGAAGACGTCGGACTAGTTGGCTCTCAATGGGCGGCGAATCTAGCTGGTTTGTCAAATTAGAATTCCTCTCAATATCATTTGCTCCAGATTACATGTGGCTCATTATTAAACCTGAGGTCATTACAGCGATCATTAATCTGAGAGATTATAGGCTCTTTTGTTACAGTTGTTGTGATCAAGGTTTCTCTAAATAATACAACAATGAACAGTTATAGTTCTTATTTTCAACATCCCTTATAATTTTTTGCTAAGCACTCAAGAGCAAGTGTTTGCGCCTTTTCTAGCTGTGAAGGAGACATTATTTTCTCAATTTCCTTCATGTTGATTGCGGCGTCCGTGTAACCTTTTTTCCTCGCGATGTTCCACCACATATGTGCCAGGGCCAAAGTCTTGGGAGTGCCTTGACCCCGTTTGTGCATCAAACCTAATTTGAATTGGGCAACCGCAACACCCTGTTCCGCGGCGCGTTTGTACCACTTAACAGCAGCCTTTTTGTTTTGGGGTACACCCATTCCCTTATCATACATCGAGCCCAGGTTATATTGTGCAGACGCCTTGCCTTGTTCAGCAGCTCGTTTTAACCACTTTGCGACAGTCTTATAATTTCGTGGGACACCAAGTCCCCTCATATACATTATCCCTAAATTATTTTGGGCATTGGCATTCCCATTTTGGGCAGCACTTGTATACCATTCGACGGCTACTTTATAGTTTTGGCGAACTCCGGCTCCCTTTTCATAGATAACGCCAAGGTTATATTGAGCCAGTGTGACACCTTGCTCAGCAGCTCGTTTGTACCACTTTATGGCTGTCACTTTGTTTCGCGGGACGCCATGTCCCTTATCATACATCACACCAAGATTGTACTGCGCATTGGCATGCCCTTGTCGGGCGAGAGGTTCCCATTCACGTATTGCAATTGAGTTATGTCCCTTTCTATATGCATCTATGCCTTTCTGAAAATTTCCACCGGACACTTCTTTTGAATACGTTAGAATTAAAATAAGGCTTGCGATATATTTTGAGAGCAATTTCATGAATTATTTTACGCAAAAAAGTGGAAATCTAATTAAAAGTTCTATCTGGATTTAATTACCCAGTAATCAAGTTATAGCATGTTTTAATCCTTATTAAAAAAAGTTGATAATTATCATTTTATTTGGAAAACTGGTTAGATAGGTTTCTCTCGCATGGTTAGGATGTAGGCAAAATAGTGGTTTACTAACACAAATCATATTACATCGGAGATCCCATGTCTGATTTACCAGTCCTTTACGAAAGTGACGGGCGTTAAGCCCGCATTACTCTGAACCGGCCTGAGGTTCTTAATGCGATCGACGACGCGCCCTACCCGCCGCTTTAGAAGCTGCGGTAAAAAGGGCAAATTCAGATCAAAAAGTCAGAGCAATTATTTTGGCAGGAGCTGGCCGGTCTTTTTGCACGGGATATGACCTCAATTACTACGCACAATTCTCTGAAACTAATCCTGGAATTCAGGAAATGCCATGGGATTCAATGAAGGATTTTTCTTTCATGCAGAATACAACGAGCCAAATAATGAGCGTATGGCGATCACACCTGCCGGTGATATGCAAGCTTCAAGGTTACGCTGTTGCAGGGGGAAGTGATATAGCCCTGTGTGCAGACTTACTTATGATGGGTTAGAATGCAAAGATAGGCTATCCGCCTGCTCGAGTATGGGGTTGTCCTACGGCGGCGATGTGGGTCTACCGGTTAGGTGTAGAACGGGTGCAAGCGCATGCTGCTTAGTGGCGACTTAATTGACGGTCTACAAGCTAAACGATGGGGTTTAGGGCAAGCGGTTCCGGAATCTGAACTGGATGCTGAAGTCGAAAAACTTGCCCAGCGTATGGTTACCATTCCGCGTAACCAACTCGTTATGCAGAAGTTGATGGTAAACCAAGTTTTGGAGAATATGGGTTTTGCGTCCAGTCAAGTCCTCGCCACTCTATTTAATGGTATCGCACGCCATTCTCCCGAAGGAATCAATTTCAAGAAAAGAGCAGAAACATTTAGCTGGAAACAAGCGGTACAAGACCGCGACAAAGGTTCATTTGACTGGACTAAAAATATTTCATTCACCAAAAAGAAGCTTGAAAGCTAAGGAGACATGCTGTGAAAAATATTCGACAGGTAGTTGGTTTAGTCACCCTTGCAATGCTAATTTCTAGTACTTCAGCCTTAAGCATGGATAAAAATGACAGGTTTAGAGTAGTTGGTGATTTTAGCTGTTCTCAGGTACTTGATAATTCCAATACCGCTAAGGTGCTTGCATACGTACAAGGTTTTGCAACCGCTACAAATATTTGGCTGGAGGCTCGAAAGGATCATTTTAAGGGAATGCCTGCCATTGAGATGGTAAATTGGGTTATCTTTAAATGTAGAGAAAATAGACTGTCTACGCTGGGTTCCTCACTAACAACTTTGGTTAGCGAACTTACATCGGCCAAATAATTGTATGATGTAATAGGTTGTGGTTTTTATTACACCTAATATATTAGTCACCTAACCATCCCTATAAAATCAACGGCTATTAGCGACTATTTCAGCTACTTCACTCCCAGGGATTTAGCCACAAATTATTCCAAATGGGTTCCTACTGGACGGTTAATGATACTTAAGATATTTCACCTGTAGTTAGCCAAGCGGCACATTCTTTACCTAATTCTTTGACGGCTAAACCATCATATTTTTTAATTTCGGTAGCATTCAATAACCCCCGCCAGCGTCCATTGACACCCTTGTAAATAAATTGTTCAGCCCCACCATCCCAGAAGGCACCACCCAGGGGAACGCTGGGTGTTGCATTAGCTTTCATATAATCAAAGCTGCAATGCTGGAGAATTTCATGCCATTTTTCTTCATTAATATCGATATCAAGAAATCCCGCAATTCGGAGAATTTCTTTGGGCATGTCTTTTTTTAAATTAGAAAAATGAACCAACATAACGTTGGGAAGATGACGTACTTCCCACCATGATCTTATATTTTCCCAGAACGACCAAAATGGGTATCCATCATTATCAAGCCATTCGTGATAATATCGGACGATAGAATCGACCGGTTTAGTCATAGGGGGACCAACTAAACCAGGCGTTTCATTTAAGGCTTCGTACCACAAATCGTTGGCTGTGCTGTGGTGGTTGTAAAGGCTCCAAACCACATCTCTGCCATCGCGCGCTATATAAAGGTATTTTACTTTGGGTGAAAACACTAACGCCTCAACCGGTAAATGGGTCTTAATAAACCGCCGGTGTGTCTGAGCCTCTACTTCCGCCAGCTTAACGTCCTTAGGAGGGACACGAAGGTCCAACCATGGCGACATATCAGCGACCGGCAGGCCCTCTTCGCCATCGAAAATTAATTGGCTAACAATCTGTTGTATCCACGTAGTGCCGGTTTTCGCGTACGTTGAAATGATGATGTCATCGTCTCGGAATTTGTAGTCATTCCATACGGTTGAATCAAAATGGTTGCTATGAAGTTCCTTAGATTTTTGAGGCCAAACAATATTTTTCGACATCCAAGTCTACTCCTCTTTTTAGCTTATCTGCCGGAATATTATATTTTATAAGTAATCAATGATTGTATATTGGTTTCAAAATAATGGCAAAAAAACCCTGTCTTGGATTTCAATATTTAATGATTTTATCTAATTTAGGTGGCTTCTAAAAACTTGATAAAACTGACGCTGCACAGCGTCAGTTTGAGAATCCATTTCAGCAATAATTTCTTCTATGGTGCTGAAAGAGGAGTGTCGGACTAAAACCTTCAAAAGGCGGCTTTGTAGTTCTTCGCGTTCGAAGAAGTTTGGACCGATAATACGGATCATAAATTGCAGCCATTGCAAAAATTGAAGGGCCTCTTCGAGACTATTTGCTGCGCTTTCACACAAAATATTTGCTGTCTTTAATCTTCTTAAGGCGCTTAAAGTGCTTGTTGACAATATTTGGTCATTTTGGTTCGCGTTTACGAGTTGAAGAAATTGCAAGATAAACTCTATATCTACCAGTCCTCCAATTCTGTGTTTAATATTCCATTTAGAGGTATTTTTTTGCTGTGTAATCATCTTCTTTCGCATTTCCACAGCATCTACGCGTAGTTTTTTTTCGTTCTTTATTGAGGTAAGTGTTGTCCGGATTCCTTCGCACACCATAGTTTGAACTTCTTCTGGACCGGCAACAGGGCGTGCGCGTGTTAAAGCCATAAGCTCCCACGTCCATGCTTGTGTTTTAAGATATTCAAAGTACCTATCAATTTGGACGACAGCTGGTCCCACTCTTCCCGTGGGTCGCAGTCTAATGTCGATTTCGTAGAGTTTTCCTTCGGCGGTAGGTGCGCTTAATGCGCTGCAGATCCGTTGGGCTAAACGCGTAAAGTATAGGGTTGGTTGTAATGGGCGAACACCATCCGATTTCTCAACGCTGTCATCAATATTGTATAAAAAGACCAAGTCCAGGTCAGATTCTGGCATCAATTCTCGCCCACCGAATTTACCATAAGCAATAGCTATCATGTTCGAATCCAGAAGTTTGCCGTGCTGGCGGATAAAATCGCGTTCAACTTCTTGCCAAATTTCTTGAAAAACAGTCTGGGCGAGATTTGTGAGCAATTGTGACGCCGTTTCGGTATTTATAATGTTTTGTAAGACCTGTATTTGGATTTTAAACTTTTGCTCGTTAGCTGAGCGACGGGTAAGATCCAGAAAATCTTCAATATTGCCTTCTGGGGGTATGGCACTAATGGTTCTGCTCTTTAAGTTGTAAGAATTTTCAATAGGTTGGGTTATTTCTTCAGTAATCAAGGAGTCAAAAAGAGTTGGTGACCTGCTGAGCCACTCAGCTAGGGAGGGAGTATCACCCATAATTAAAGCTAAAAACTCCAAAAGTTTCTGATTTGATTTGATCAAAGAAAAAAATTGAACTCCGGAGGGTAGTTTTTGTAGGAACCTGTCAAATCGAGTTAAGGCAAAATCGGGATCAATTGTATTGGATAAAGTGGATAATAGTTGCGGCATTAACTCTGTTAGAAGTTGGCGAGACCGTTCATCGCGCGTCGCAGGATATCGCCCATAGTGCCATCCACTAACAATATTAAAGACACTCTTTGGTTGACTAAAACCCATTGTTTTTAAAGTGAGATTTGTATCAGGATGCAACTCATTACCAGTAAATACTAGCGATCCATCTAGGCTTAGGTTGGGTGAAGTCTCAAAGAGATCGGCATAGTGTTCTTGAACACAATTCAACACTGACAACAGGCTATCCTTAAATTCAGTCACATTCCCAAACCCTGAGAAGATTGCAACATTTTCTAGATCTTGATCTGATTTAGGTAACTGATGGGTCTGTTGGTCGTTTATCATTTGGAGGCGGTGTTCAATTTTTCGCAGGAAAAGGTATGCTGTCCGGATTTCTTGAGCTGTTTCTTTGCTGATTTTACCCTCTTCCATCAGTGCGCTTGTTGCTTTTAGCAAGTACTCGTGCCTAAGTTCGGGATAACGGCCAGCCCATATAAGTTGTTGTGTTTGAATGAAAAATTCAATTTCCCTGATTCCACCCTTTCCAAGTTTTATGTTGTGACCGTTTAATTCGTTACTGTTACGTATTGGGCGGGAGCTGATTTGGCGTTTAATAGAATGTATATCCTCAATAGCCGCAAAATCCAGATTTTTACGCCACATGAATGGCTGCAGAGAAAGAAGGAATTTCTTTCCTAATTCAATATCTCCAGCGATTGGCCTAGCCCGAATGAACGCCATTCTTTCCCAGTTCTGACCAGCATTTTCATAATACCTCTGGGCAGAATTTACGGATACGGCAATGGGGTTTGACCCAGGATCTGGACGAAGACGAAGGTCAACACGGAGTACATAACCGTCCGAGGTTTGTTCTCCCAGTATTCTGATCAAAGATTTTGTTGCTTGAATTGCTATTTGGCTAACGGCTCCGCTTTTGTTTGCACCCAAAACCACGGGATCATAAAAAACTACAAGGTCTACATCGCTCGAATAGTTTAGTTCTCGTGCCCCGAGCTTTCCTAGTGCGAGGATGAAATAACCGGAGCTTCTCTCGGGGTTGTGTGTGTATTTGAGTTGGATTTTACCTTCTTGTGATTGCCTTGCTAAAATATGGCAACACGCGAGCGAAATAGCTTTTTCAGCAAATTCACTCAATCGCCGCATTACTTTTTCGATTGACCAAACCCCTGCTATATCTGCCACCGCAATGACGAGGGCCGCTTGTTTCTTTGACCTTCGAAGAAATGGCATAATTTCATTGGTATAATTTTTCTGGTCACGCCACGCGTCCAATCTCTGAAGTATATCGGCAAACGTTTTCTCAGGTCCGTTTTTAAAAAGATGGAGTGCAAATTCCGCCTCTTGCTCAATAATCTGCGATAGAAATGGACTATTACCTGAAATGGCGTCAAAAAGCTTTTTGCCGCGTTCTTGATCCAGAATAAGCTGGCAGGAATTCCTGTTACGGCCATTCGATAACCAGTTCTGACGCCCGCGCTCTGCGCGGTTTGGATTGGAAGCTGAAGGCAAATCATCTTTGCGAAAAGAAAAAATCATTTTTCTTATCCGTACATGCTTTCAATTCAATCTGGCCGTGTTAGGGAAACCATAATGTACAACGATTGCTAAAGAAATACAGGCCGATCTTTAATGATCCCCGTGAGAAAATACTGAACCAAGCCTTATTCTGGTACAAAATAAACTTCTCAAGCTCGCCAACGTATTTATTTCCATCGCCCGTATCCCTGGTGACTTTCCGGTGTGTCCGTCCATTCTTCCATTCACCCACTATGTATTGTTTACCCTTGGAAAAGGTAAGAGAGCCCACACAATCAGTTGTAGGACTGCCCCGACAAGGAGGCAAACTCCATCCCTCTGTTGAGGACAACAAAAGCCACCAGAACTGGCAGCAGTCGTTTCATACTGTGATGGCGGCATAAAGTGGAATAAAATTGAAGTTAGTTGGTGATGAGGTTATCGCTAGGGCTTTGCAGTCTGCCAAGTGGGTTAGTCGCTGTATTCGGGACAGTTAGCTGGCTTCTCAAGGCATCTTTTGGATAGGGCTTGCGCCTTTTTCAATTCGTCTTCATCAAGCTTCGATTCAGCACTATTGCGGTTACGGTGTGCTTTTTTATGACCGTTAGCGACTGCTACGTCATACCAAACAAAGGCCATTATATAATCCCTCTGCACGCCCTTACCTGCCTCGTACATCCAACCGAGGGTGCCCTGGGCCTTCTTATGGTTCTGTTTAGCGAGGGATCTTAGGTACATTAATGCAGTTGCATAGTCGCCCGTCCTATAAGCGCGAGTGGCAATTTAATAGCTTTGCTCACTTTTACTTAGTTCTCCTTGGACGTTGATATGGTTTCGGGCAATCACTGGATGTGCCGGTAAGATAAACAACACTGTAATGAGAGCTATAAATTTCATGGTTTTATTCTAAACCAACGGGTCCTTACTCCGCAATCCATTGCAGGTTATTCGCGATGGCGACCCTCTTTCAGCAACCAAAAATTGCGGGCTTGAGATATAGCCCGTAACCGCCATACGAAGGGCCCCTTCACCCAAAGGGGGAGATGAAACTTAGCCTAAAAATAGTGTTAAGGTGCTTACTATAAAGAGCCTTGCCATAGACATGGTCCTCACCTTAAACGCAACTTTTTGTTTTTACTGCAAAAAATGGAGCGGGCGATGGGATTCGAACCCACGACTTCAACCTTGGCAAGGTTGCGCTCTACCCCTGAGCTACGCCCGCAAAGATGACAGTCCCTTATACTATAGCGAAGGCAGAGGCCGGATAATACGCTTAGATTTTCTCAAAGCAAGGGTCATGTTAAGTTTGAATAGCCTCATATTGTAGTGAAAGATATATAGCATTCTCTGAAGGTTGAGATATTCTGGAATTATACTTGGGATTGTTTGGGTTCTATAAGCAGTAAGTTGACGGCTATATATTTGCGAGTATGGATTTGTAATAAAGCGTCTAGAGAATTTTCCTTCAACCACACGTTTTGCTAAATTCAATCCGTCAAACGCGTGGTTCCCTTAAAGTCGCAGTAATATGACCTTTAGTTGGACTAACGTGTTACCCATAATTCTTGAGCTTAGGAAAATGGGCCAATACAATTTGTTATTGGATTAATCTATTTTTTTGGAGATAAGCGTGCCGGCCTCAGATAAAAACCTGTTTGACCCGTTTGCCGTTCTTGGAATTCAAACAACTACAGTTAGACATTCCCCAATGTTCACAGTGGAAGATGGAGAAAAGTTGCTTGTCGATGTTCCTGGAGGACATTGTAAAACGTTATTTTTAAAGAATAAAAATCGTAATCTTTGGCTTGTTGTGATGTTGGGGAATATACGCTTCGACATGAAAATGCTACAAAAAAACTGGGTTCTTCACGACTATCATTCGCAAAACCAGATTTGATGAGGGAGGTCTTGGGGGTAGAACCAGGCGCGGTATCACCCTTTGCCCTTTTGAATGCATCGGCGAGGAATATCAAAGTTGTTTTAGACAAGAAGATGATGAGAGAGAAGTTACTTAACTATCACCCACTCCGTAACGACGCTACTACTACAATAACAGCATCAGATTTATTGAAATTTATCTATGCTATGGAGCATGAGCCAATAATCTTAGACAAGTAGCTTAGGGTAGGTGACAAACATACAAATTGGTACCTTAAACACTTGCAAGCGGGTCGCCATAAGCCAATTATGATAAACATGAAACTTATTTCTCATTAAGGGAAGATCCATGGTGACTATTATTAATACCGAAACCCCGGACGCGGGTGCAGGTAATGGCAGCATTCCAGTTGGTGATATAATAAAAGATTCTGATACTAATAACTTTAGCACGGACGTAATTGATCAATCGACAAATATACCGGTGGTAGTAGATTTTTGGGCTCCGTGGTGCGGTCCGTGCAAGCAGCTTAGCCCAACTCTAGATAAATTGGCTCGAGAATATGGCGGTAAGATCCAGTTGGTTAAGATCAATGTGGATGAAAACCAGGAACTGGCAACCCAAATGCGGGTGCAATCTATACCTATGGTCGTCGCTTTTAAGGACGGTCAACCGGTAGATGGATTCGCGGGCGCCTTGCCAGAAAGTCAACTTCGCCAATTCTTTGAAAAGCTCACGGGCAGTGAGGGATCGCCTATAGAACAGGCCTTGGAAAAAGCCTCTATGATGGTCGCAAATGGGGATACTCAAAATGCGGCTGAAATCTATTCTCAAATCCTTGCACAAGATCCGATAAATGCTGCATCACATGCTGGAGTGGCAAAGTGTCTAATAGAAGCGGAAGGTATAGAAAAGGCGCAGGCCTATTTAAAGGGCCTTGACGCAGACATACTTAATAAAGAAGAAGTGAAAAGCGTGCTCGCAGCGATAGATTTGGAGCATGCATCAACCGATACAGAGGAAACAGACAGTCTTCGCCAGAAACTGGATACCCGTCCTGATGATCCGCAACTGCGTTATGATTTGGCTATTGCGTTGTATGGTGATGGCTGCAGTGAAGAAGCTATAAATATTTTAGTAGAACTAGTTAAGACGCATAAAACTTGGAATGAAGAAGCTGCTCGGGCTCAACTTCTGAAAATTTTTGAGGCACTAGGTCATTCAGACCCAATTACTATTGAAGGGAGGCGCAAATTGTCGGTGGTTATCTTTTCCTGATGCGAGACCTTTTTAGCACACCATTCAAACAACTTCCGGAAGAGTTAAATATATTCCCGTTGGCGGGTACGTTACTCTTGCCGAGGGGTCGGTTGCCCCTCAATATATTCGAACCACGCTACCTCAACATGGTGCTAGACTCGCTCGGTGAAAATCGAATGATAGGTATGGTTCAAACCTTGGAAACTTCGGTTAATCCAATACCCGATGATGCCCGTTTCTTCAAAACAGGTTGTGCCGGGAGAATTATTTCATTTGCTGAAACAAAGGACGGCCGCATTGTTATTACCCTCGAAGGCATTTGTCGGTTTAATATTATGTCTGAAGTTGGAATGCAAAATGGTTATAGGCGTATACATAGTGACTTTGGACCATATGCCATGGACATGGATGGACCACCACAATGCGTTGATCGCGGAACCTTCATCAGATTGCTTAAAGATTATTTCGAGGTGGAAAAGATCCGAGTCGACTGGGAGATGATTGAGAAAACAGAAGACAGATTGTTGATGGCAAATCTGGGTATGATGTGTCCGTTTAACAGTCAGGAAAAGCAGGCCTTGCTAGAAGCCCGGGATTATTCTCATATGGTTGAAATCATAACATCGCTTATGGAGATGGCCATCCGTAGCTGTGATAAATCCTCGGTCAAACATTAGCCTCATTGGAAAAACGTAAGGATAATTTACAAATGAGCAATCAGGACATTGATCAGAAACTTCTCGAAATACTCGTCTGCCCCCTTACGAAAGGTCCCTTGGAATTTGATAGAGATAAGCAAGAATTGATTAGTCGCCAGGCCAAACTTGCTTATCCAATTCGTGACGGTATTCCGATAATGCTGGTAGAAGAAGCCAGAAAACTAAATTAGAGAACCATTACCTGGTCACCAGTGTGATAAAATGGCAGATTATGTTGTAAATCCTCGTATTCCGAAGGAAATAAAGCTTAAACGGAAGGAAAAGCTTTTAGAAGTGTGTTTTGATGATGGCGCCCTTTATTCTTTTCCAGCGGAATTCTTGCGGGTTCATAGTCCTTCGGCCGAGGTTCAGGGTCATTCAGAAGATCAGAGAAAAGTAGTAGCAGGCAGGCGGCACGTGGGGATACTATCTGTAGAGCCGGTAGGTCAGTATGCCATCCGCATTGATTTTGATGACACGCATGATACGGGAATTTACTCTTGGGAAATTCTATATGCATTTGGACTTCAGCAGGAAGAGATGTGGGAAGACTATATCTCTGAACTTCAAAGCCTAGGATTAAGTCGCGACCCTTAAAAAATAACAATTTTTAGTTGGTTAGGTTTTTAATCTATAATTTTCTTGGAGAGGACCCCGATCAAACTTTAGTATCATTGTAAAATTAGAGACAAGTTTTCACCTGTTCCATTTCTAATCTCTTGACCCGTAACTCAATTCTGCCTAACTAAAAAACATATTTTTGGAATGAGAAAATACAAATCAGGTGCATGATCTATACTCCTAATGTTAAATCGAGAGCCAGAAATCATCTCTATCTCCAACTCGCTCAATGAGGAGTAGTTAAGGATGAACCGATTGCCAATATTTGATAGTCCACTACTTTTAGGATTTGATCATTTTGAACGTATACTGGATCGCGTGTCAAAGGGATCATCAGAAGGGTATCCACCGTACAATATAGAACAAATTGATGAAGAGAATATTCGAATTACACTAGCCGTTGCTGGTTTTACTATGGATGATTTGGATGTTTCCATCGAAGACAACCAATTAGTGATCCGCGGCCGTATAGCGGAAGATGATGTTAGTCGGGTATATCTCCACCGCGGAATTGCGGGCCGACAATTTCAAAGAAGTTTCGTTATGGCAGAAGGTATTGATGTTATAGCCGCGAGATTGAAGCAAGGGTTATTGCACATAGATCTTCGTCGACCAATACCAGAGCCTCAAGTCAAGAAGATCAAAATTGAAAGTGGTGAGAGTAAAGAGAGCGCATTAGTTAAAACAATCGATTTAGAGTGAATTCAACATGTTTAGGAGGTAGAAAACCTCTATTTTGTCGGTTCGGCGTTCCTTTTTGCGTAACGCTAGCATACGCAGGGTCTCATTTGCGGTTTCAGAGCACTGCATTCTAAGACTCATGAAACCTCAGCTAAATTTGCCTTGAAGTGATATGCGCCCAGAATAACGCCAAAGAACCGACAGATGTTAAGCCGCCTGATCGGCTGCTTTATCCGTGAGCAGAGAATAAAGTGCTTCCGCACTATTGGAGCCACGCAATTTTTTGCAGATGGATTTATTTCGCATTAAACGTGACACTCGTGCTAATGCCTTTAAGTGCTCCGCCCCCGAGGCTTCTGGAGCCAGCAATAGAAAAATAAGGTCTACGGGACGCTCGTCAATGGCCTCAAAATCGACAGGTCGCTCAAGTCTGGCAAAATACCCACTAAGGCGACCTAGATCTTCCATTTTTCCATGAGGAATGGCAATTCCATTTCCAACTCCTGTGGAACCAAGTTTCTCCCGTTCTAAAAGAACCTCAAATACCTCCCTTTCTGCCAAATTATAGTTTTTAGCAACACGTTTAGAGAGTTCTTGTAGTGCTTGCTTTTTGCTAGTTACTTTAAGATTAGGGAGGACGCTTTCGTGCGTGAGAAGCTCAGCTATTTCCATATCCATCTACTGCCATTAGTCAAAGTCACCGGAACAATATGAAGTTCGAATTGACCCTCGTTCCCTATTTGTCCGTCATTCCAACAACATCAAAAGGATACTAAATGGTTTCCAAAAAGCGCCTTGTGAAGTTTAATCGAATTCAGTAACCGTTTGCCTAACAAACTAACGGCGGGCGGAAGTTAGTTGGGTGGAACAATTTAGTCAAGTCACAGACGTAAGCGTATGAGGTTAATAAGTTAATGTGAAGGCAGTAGATCTATTTCTCAGTCGGCGACGATGAACAGACGAAGGAATTTTCAACGCTTCACGGTACTTTGCGACTGTTCGACGAGCGATGTCTACACCGTCGTTATTCAAAAGTTCTACCAGTTTGTCATCTGATAAAATAGAGCCCGGCCTTTCTTCCCCTATAAGTGTTTTAATTTTATGTCGCACCGCCTCTGACGAATAATAATCGCCGCCGTTAGATGAACTAATAGCAGTGGTGAAAAAATACTTCAGTTCGAAAATTCCGCGTGGCGTATCGATGTATTTGTTTGTGGTTACACGGCTCACTGTGCTTTCGTGCATCTCGATTTCCTCTGCTATATCGCGAAGCGCCAACGGTTTTAGATGTTCTACACCGAGTTCAAAGAATGATTCTTGTTGGGAGACAATCTCACTAGCTACTTTAAGTATAGTTGTGGCTCTCTGGTGTAGAGATTTTACGAGCCAATTAGCCCATTGAAGTTTGTCAGTTACATACTTTTTATCATTTTTATTCCGCATTTTGCCGGAGATTTGGGCGTAGTAGGTATTATTCACTAATACCTTGGGCAATTCTGTAGTGTTAAGCTCGACTATCCAACTTCCTTCAAGTCCTGGACGCATGGTAACATCCGGCGTCACGGTCTGGGCCACAATCTGATCGAACGCATCTAGAGGGTTATGAGTGAGTGACCAGAGTTCACTAACCATATCCTCAATATCATCGAAATCTACGCAACAGAGTTCGGCCAGCATTTGATAATCATGCACCTTTAGAAGGTCAATATTTTCTAAAAGCGTTTCCATGGCAGGATCTAGCCGATCTATTTCTCGTAACTGAATGGACCAACATTCTTTTAAACTACGGGCGAAGATTCCGGGTGGGTCCAATTGTTGTAAGCGGTTAAGAACTTGATGCATCTTGTGTAAATCGCATCCAAGGTGCTCCGCTAGACCCTCAAGATCATTTGGAAGGCGTCCACACTCATCAAGGTGGTCGGTAAGGAATACAGCTATTATCTTATCTTTTGGACTATGAATTTCCATCTGAATCTGATTCATCAAATGGTCCCTGAGTGACGTTTTCTGAGAAAGGGTTTGTTCTAGGTAACGTCCATCATAGTCTGTTCCTATTCTACTTTCACTTCCCCTCTCCGAGAAGGAAGCGATATCATTAGTCGCTGTAGATGGAACGTCTTCCTGCTCCCACACGTCGCCATACTCTGCCATATCTAGCACGTTTACATGGTCTTCTGAGACATGCTCCTGCCCATGCGGATCAAGAGACGCGGTCCCGTCTGTATACTCCGGCGCCTCTGAATATTCTGGGTCAACGTTATCAGACATCGCAGAAGCCCCATGTTCTTCAGCCATTCCGCTTTCCGTGGACAAGTCCTCATCGTTGAGTTTGAGCAAAGGATTATCGGCTAACTCCTCTTCAATAAATTCCCTTAACTCTAAATTAGAATACTGTAATAGTTTAATAGCCTTCTGCAACTGCGGTGTCATTACTAAGGTTTGACTTTGTCGTAACTCTAGTCTGGGAGTGAGCGCCATTAGATCCTTATCACTAATAAATTTCTATAGGTTGAACCGGTCACCTAAATATACGCGCCGTACATCTTCGTTCCCTACGATATCAGCGGGCAATCCGTCCATGAGAACCATTCCATCATGAATGATATATGCTCTATCAACAATATCTAGGGTGTCCCTAACATTATGATCGGTTATCATTACCCCTATACCTCGCTCTTTTAGGTGCTTGATGAGGTCACGTATATCATTGGTAGCAATCGGGTCAATCCCAGCCAGCGGTTCGTCTAAAAGGACAAAATCAGGTCTGGATGCGAGGGTTCTAGCAATTTCAACTCGACGGCGCTCTCCACCGGAAAGGGCGAGAGAGGGAGTGCGTCGAAGGTGGGTGATGGAAAATTCCCCAAGTAATTCCTCAAGGAGTTCTTCCCTGCGTGGAAAGGATTTCTCTACAACTTCTAAAACAGCGCGGATATTTTGTTCCACGGTCAATCCTCGAAATATTGATGCTTCCTGTGGCAAATATCCAAGACCGAGCCTCGCACGCCGGTACATGGGTAGTTCGGTAATATCTTGTTCATTTAAAAGTATGGTGCCGTAATCAGGTCTTATCAGGCCGGTAATAATATAGAAGCATGTTGTCTTACCAGCTCCATTCGGGCCCAGTAATCCAACAACTTCACCGCGTTGGATGGAAAGGGAAACTCCTCGAACAACTGGGCGCCCTTCATATTGTTTTCCTAAATTCTCTACGGAGAGGCTTCTTACAGTTTTAGAAACGATATGAGGCAAAGAGTTGCCTGAGGCTTTATTTTGGCCACCACGCCGTATTCCAGCATTGCCTAGTTGAGGCTTAACCAAACGATTATCTGATTCTAAACTCATCAGGCAACTAACCTACAAAAATTGAAAATATCAAATCTAAGCATATTGAACAACGACATTAACGGCGTAGTTTAATTCAAGGTTTACTTTTATTTTTCTTGCTAAATCAAATTACTGTCTGTGCGGATAGATTAACCCGCGGACCCTTTTTCTTTCTTTTCTTGATCCTACGCTATCGACCGTTAATAGCTTACTAATACCGGTCTTGAAATTAATTTCGGCCAAGTCTCCGTTTAGTATGCTATTCTCTCGGATAATCGAAACATTCTCCTTCAGCGTAACAATACCAGAGTCCAACTTGTAGATTGCGCTATCAGAACGCAACCTATCCTTGTCACTGACAATGAGAACATTGTTAAAGGCCTCGATTATATAAACTTCGGAACGCCCGGTTTTATTTTTTCTCAAAAGTGCTTTCAGTACATCAGCTCGCAAAGTTTTGCCTTTATGAATGGCAACAGCATTTCCCCTGGCTACGGCCATCTTTTGGCGTTCCCAATACTCCATTTGTTGGTTGGCGGTGATGGTGTCGGGGCCTGCCTTGTAGATCACTTTTTTGCCATCTACTTTGAGTATTGCTTGTTCAAAATCTAATACGGCCGTCTGTCCCTCCATAGATTCAGTGTCTGAAAATATTTTAACTCCACCAGCGGCATCTAATCGATACAGGTCTGTTCCACCTGTAGTTTTTTTTCGGTAATAAGCACGCAATACTTCGGCTAACACGGTGATACCGCCCCGTGAAGCCTTTGCATTTCCGGACGCGATAAGAATCTCTTTATTTTTTTCCCACTCAATTCCGTTGTCCGCAGTAATTTCGATAGGCATGTCCTTTGACCCACTTGCTAAATCAAGACCTCCTGCCACTGCAGCGGCTGATATTTGGAAGTAAAAAATTACTAGAACAACAAGTTGAAATAAAAGTTTTCTGCTCGACCGTAGTGCAGATAAAGAACTACCCATCACTTACCTTTCAAGGCCTTTGGAAATAATATCAACTTAGATTTACCCAAGAAGGAAATTTTATTACCTTTGTTTTCGATTTGAAACCCCTCTGCTTGCAGTTGGCCGAACGGCCCCTGTCCTTTTACGGGTTCATTACTTATGGCGATGCCTTGGTTGAGGTCAACATTGGCTTTTGTTGTCTTAAACTCATAGCCGGAGTCGTGGAATAGGTTAACCGCTCCTTCTAGTTTAAGAAATTTTCTCTTTTGGTAATATACACCGCTATTGGCTGTTAAAACCAACCAACTACCGTCGCTAACAGTAATATCTGCTTTTGGCATTTCTAGCTCAATCTGTGTTATGTCTTTTAACAGGTTTTTGGCAATGTCGGCTGTAATTGAAAATGGTTGTTTTTTAAGATCTACACCGACAAATCGTGCGTTTACCATACTAAGACCGTCCTTGGTAGAAAGTTTAGCGTTGGAAAGCGCGATGGAAAACGATGTATCCATTACCTGTAATTGGGGCCAAATCGTAATAGCTGCAACCAATGCTAGCGCCATCAATGGAAGTATAAATTTCATAAAGTTTACATAACGGCTATATCGAGCTATTCGGAACCACCGCTTGCTTTTAGTAAGACCACTGCCAATATTGGGTTGGTTATTATTTGGAAACTGTTTTGGTTTTTGAGGTTGGTTTGATTTTTCCAATTCAACTTCATTTTGAAAATTGTTGTTCATTCTACGCCAGCTCTCAAGCAGTCATGAATATGAATAATACCAACAACCTTCTTATCCTCAGCAACAAACAAATTTGTGATGTGAGATTCGTTCATAGTCAGCACAGCCTCACTCGCTAGAGCAGTTGGGCGTATGGTCTTTGGGTTGGGTGTCATGACCTGCTCTGCGTGACGGGCAAGTATTGAATCTCCCATATGCCGGCGTAAATCACCATCTGTGATAATACCGCGTATTTTTCCGGCATTATCAACGATAGCAATGCAACCAAAACTTTTTGCTGTCATTTCCGGAATTACTTCGGACATTAGTTCGCTGCCAGAAGATAGGGGAATAGCGCTGCCTGTATGCATTATATCGGATACTTTCAAAAGGCGTTTTCCCAACTGCCCTCCAGGATGACGCAATTTGAAGTCATCGGCTGTAAAACCAAGCCTATTCATTAGTCCTATTGCAATTGTATCACCTAAAGCCATCGCCATTGTTGTGGAGGTTGTGGGAGCGAGGCCCATTGGGCAGGCCTCTTCGGCTTGTGGCAGCAATAGAGTTAAGTCAGCCTGTTCCACGATTATACCCTTGTTATTTGAGGTAATTGCTATTAGCGGAACTCCAAAACGTCGAGTATACGCAATCAGGTCTGACATTTCCGGCGTATCGCCAGAATTGGAAATGGCAATCACAGCATCTGACTTGTCGATCATGCCTAGATCGCCGTGACTTGCTTCACCCGGGTGTACAAAGAACGATGGGATCCCCGTTGACGATAGTGTTGAGGAAAGCTTTCGACCTACGTGGCCACTTTTTCCCATTCCTGTGACCACAACCCTCCCCTCAATAGATTCCAGCATATCCAGTACGTTTATAAAGGAGGCGCCCAGAGAATCGGCTAGGGCTATAATTCCATTGTGTTCTAACTGAAGAACGTGCTTGGCTAAGCCAAGATCATCGGTCGGGGGGATCTCCGACATTCTCGTTTTGTGCTTCCGTGTTAATTTTTCTGTGTTCATGGCATTACATTGATGGATAGTTTTAATCAGTCAAAACATCAATACAGGATATCACGCGCCGCGAAACTATAACTGTATATGACAAAAAGACCGAGGAATCCAGGGATCTACAGTGCAACCTAATATGTGTTGGCTATTTTTAAAGGTCAATAAATTTGGATTCTGAAGTCGAGTAACTATGAGTGAGAAAATATATCCTGCTCGGCCCAACCCGACAGGTCCAACTCGACCCTCGTGGGTAGAAAATTAAAGCTTGCATGTGCCAAATGGTGGCGACCTTCGCGGCTAAGTCGACGCTCTAGAATTTCTTTTAATCCATGCAAATACAACACATCCAAAGCGGCATACTGCATCTGTTCTTGACTAAGATTTTCTGTACCCCAATCTGACTGCTGCTGTAGCTTAGAAAGCTCAATTCCCAGTAACTCGCCACATAAGTCTCGAAGTCCGTGCCGGTCTGTATATGTTCGGGTCAAGCGTGAGGCAATTTTAGTACAAAAAATAGGGGCACAGGTTAAATCCATATAATGTTGGATAACCGCAACGTCGAAACGGGCGTAGTGAAAAATTTTTGTCACGCCTGGATCGCTTAGCAACTGCTTTAAGTTAGGCGCATCATAGCTGAGACCATCAAACTGAACTAAGTGAGCCTCGCTATTACCTGCAGAGAGTTGAACTAGGCAAAGCCGATCTCTTAAAGGATTAAGACCTAACGTTTCTGTATCAACGGCAACACTTGACCCGAAGGTCAATCCATCTGGCAGATCACCCCTGTGAAGTTTAATTATAGGATTTGAATTATTCAATGTATCACTCATAGTTTGTTGGAGGCCCTCTAGGGTTGTCAACCAATCTGAAGATGGTGCCCAGGAGAAGACTCGAACTTCCACGACCATGCGGCCACAGGTACCTGAAACCTGCGCGTCTACCAATTCCGCCACCTGGGCGATTGGTGGTCCTACCCTTATGGCCCCACAACTGTCAACATCCATTGCGGCCTTATTAAAATATAGTTACCGCCCAATCTTGTACTATTTGTCATTAATAGCTATTTAGAACGTAACCAACACTGTTGGTATTAAAGATAATTACTATGTGAAACGATAGTAGGCGGGGACGGCTATGGATAGAATGACGGTGACGGTATTTGGTGGCTCGGGTTTTGTTGGCCGACATTTAGTTCGTCGCCTAGCAGCAGATGGTAAGGTTATTCGCGTTGCAGTTCGAGATATTGAAGCTGCCAACTATTTGCGTCCTATGGGTGACGTTGGCCAAATTGTGCCAATAGCGGCAGACCTTGGCGATAATAAAAGTGTAGCCGCCGCAGTAGAGGGTGCAGATTCTGTAGTGAACTTGGTTGGTCTCTTATACGAGAGTGGTAGCCAGAACTTTGAGAAAATCCATAAATTAGGAGCGACCAACGTGGCCAAGGCTTCTGCTGATGCAGGGGTTTTGAAATTGGTGCAACTTTCGGCAATCGGGGCATCACGGAGTTCTTTTTCAGCTTATGCCCGCACGAAAGCTGCCGGTGAAAAAAATGTAAAAAAAGCATTTCCTGGTGCCACTGTCATCCGTCCAAGTATAATTTTCGGCCCGGAAGATAATTTTTTTAACCTATTTGCAGGTATAAGCCGGTTGTCGCCTTTGATCCCGGTATTTGGTTGCCCATCGTTTCCGAGGATAAATATATTTTCTGATAAAGGTCCTCTAAATATTGATTTTTATGGTGAGGGTGGTACAAAATTTCAACCGATATATGTGGGCGATGTAGCTGATGCGATTGTTGCGGCGCTTGAAAGTGAAGAAGCAAACGGAAATATTTATGAGATTGGTGGGCCCAAGATCTACACAAGTAAAGAGATGATGGAACTTCTGCTTTCAACTATTGGGCGTAAGCGTATTTTAGCACCTATTCCATTTTGGTACCTGAACTTGATAGCCTATTTTATGGAATTTTTACCTAAACCAATGCTTACAAGAGATCAGGTGATGCTTCTCCGCCGTGATAACGTTGTAGGCTCTAGATCAAAAAAACTCCATGACCTAGGTGTTTCGGCGACACCTGCTGAGGCTATACTACCCGCATACCTGGCCCGTTTTCGGCGACCTAGGAGCGCAATGCTTGAAACCTCCTAGAAGTATTTACCTATAGGGCACCTATTTTTTCTTTATTTGCGTAACGGCCGGCTCTTTTGACTAGCAACATCTCCTTAATCAATTAATTTCCCTCGAAAACGGGTTTTTCTTTCGAGATAAAAGCATTGTATGCACGCTTGAAATCTTGGGTCTGCATACAAATAGCTTGGGCTTGAGCTTCAGCCTCTATAAATTCGTTCATTCCCATATTCCATTCTTTGTTGAGCATCATTTTTGTTACACCATTGGCAAATGTTGGCCCATTTGCTAGGCGTTCAGCCGTATTTTTTGCTGCATCCAGTAAATCTTTTGGTTCAAAAATACGGTTATAAAAGCCCCAGCTTTCGGCCTCGTCTCCTCCTAGCGCGCGGCCTGTATAGAGTAATTCTGCTGCGCGCCCTTGGCCTATTATCCGGGGTAGTACTGCACACGCCCCCATATCGCAACCAGCCAGGCCGACCCGATTAAAGAGAAAGGCTACTTTGCTACGCGCTGTTCCATAGCGGATATCCGAAGCCATCGCGATACACGCACCGGCGCCGGCGCAGATACCATCGATAGCAGCGATAATTGGCTGGGGACATTCCCGCATGGCCTTTACTAAATCACCAGTCATACGAGTAAAGGAAAGAAGACCTTTCATGTCTAATTTTATCAGTGGACCGATGATGTCGTGAACATCGCCGCCGGAGCAAAAATTATCACCCTTACCTGTGAAAATCACTGCCTTCACATCCGATACATGAACAAGTTGCCGGAAGGTATCACGAAGTTCCGCATAACTGTCAAAGGTGAGAGGATTTTTGCGGTCCGGTCGGTTAAGGGTAACAGTCGCAATTTTATGGTTTGCTGACCATTCAAAATGCTGGGGGTTGATATCAGAGGCATTCATGTTGATTCTCATAGTTATTTAAGTTTGAACAGGGTGGTTCTTGCAGTTGGTGTATCATACCGATAGAAAGTTCGGAACCCGAACGAATTAGCTAAATCTGGGGAAGCCTATGAAGAAGTTCCACCTGCCTATGAAGATTATGTTCAGTGACTGTGATCCAGCGCAGTTAGTTTTCTATCCAAAATATTTTCAGTGGTTCGACGTTGCTACTCAGAGAATGTTCAATGAACTCGGTATGGAATGGTCAAAGTTCTGGCCAGACCGCGGTATTTCTGGATTACCACTTGTAGATGCTTCTGCTACTTTCAAAGGCCCAGCACGTATGGATGATGAGATTGAAATTGTGTCATGGGTAGAGGAATGGAGAGGAAAAATCTTTATTGTCCGGCACGACGTGATAAAGGACGGCGAAATAATTGTTGAGGGAAAGGAGGTGCGTGCATGTGTGGTTAAGGATACCGAGAACTCTAAAGGCATCCGCGCTGAAGCCGTGCCTGAGGATGTGATCTCTAGGTTTGAGTAAAGAAGTAAAACTAAGATGAACAATAACAAATCAACAGTCACCTATATCCGCACGGCTCTTTTGGAGATGCCGCCTAAATTTGATCCTCCAACCGAAGGCTATTTAAGGCACCAGGGATTGGATACGAATACAATACGGCCTATGGGGCT
>PTLH01000179.1 GCA_002938035.1 Alphaproteobacteria bacterium MarineAlpha3_Bin6 | reverse complement strand
CTTGTCTTTAGGGTATCGGACAACCCTATTCCATCCGCATCTACCAACGCACTGAAGGTTCTATCCGCTGAACGGATAGCCGGTAATTGCACAAAGTTCATACCCCTGTCATCTATTACCGGAACAAACTCACCGCCGGAAACAACAGTGACATTCAGGCCTTGTTCCGTCATTGCCCTTGCCAGGGTCGTAGCACGCTTAAGATGGCCAATCCCCAATAAGTGCTGCACATAAAAAAGTACCCTAGGCGCACTCATCAGGTGGTCATGTCAATGTTGAGTTGAGAAATTTTAGGGTGCCCGCAAGCATCTAATTCAAACAGCTGGAGACACCCATCCCTTAGTTTATGTTTTGGCTTATCAACCATGTTCCAGTTATCTGCCATCGCGAATATGGCACGAATGACGCCCTTGTGACAAACTGCTAATGTATCGTTACCACTACTTGCGATCTCCTTTAGGAGAGGCATAACCCGGCGTTGCACTTCGCGAGGGCTCTCCCCGTCAGGACCCTTAAAATCAATACCTTCAGCCTCCCGAACTGCCATCAGATCGCCTAGTTCCTGACGAAGCTCGTCTAAAACACGACCCTCCCATTCGCCCCAACTCATCTCCGTCAGCCGTTTGTCAGTCCTAGGTTTTTCTCCACTCAAAATAAAAGCTGTTGTTGCGGCACGACTTAATGGACTTGAAATCCATTTATAAACCTTGAAGGCAGGGGGTAACGACCATCCAGCTACCTCTTCTCTTCCCAATTCGTCCAGTGGTATGTCGGTCTTACCCTGGACAATTTTGCGGCGGTTCCAATCCGTTGTTCCGTGACGAATAAGCGCTAATTTAACCACTTATAAGCCCCGTTAGAGCAGTATCTAGTTGTTGCGCTGCACCCGATATCGAGTGATCTTGTTTAACAGTTGACTGAGCTTGCAAACTCATTTCGGCCAATGTTTCTGGGTCATCCATTAATTGCCGAATGGCGTTCGAGAAAGCTGCCACATCCCCCACCTTGGTCAATGTTCCGGTGACACCATCCCGAATGATGTCACCCACACCCCCAGTGTTTCCCGCAATAACAGGTAGTCCGTGGCCTTGCGCTTCAAGCATCGCCATTCCGTAAGCTTCCTCAATTGCCGGCCATAAGAATACATCAGAAATCGTCATCAAATTAGAGATGGTAGGCTGGTCTTGTTGCCCGACAAAGGTTGTGGGTAAACCATCAAAGAGAGCCTCAACAACCGAGCGAACGGGGCCGTCCCCAGCAACAAGCAATTGCCAACCTGATTTTTTGATGGAGTGAAGGGATTTTGCTAACATTTCGTATGATTTGTGTTTTGCACCTTTGCGCATCATAGCCACAGTCAGGAACCAAATGTGATCAGTATTCAAATTCATGTCTCTAGCAAAGGTGCTTCTCTTATCGCCCTTTCTTGTTAGTTTTTCACTCGGCAAATCGATAAATGGCTTTAACTGTAGGTATTTGGTATTCTCATGTAACAAGGGTTTAACACATCCTGCATCCAGGGAATTTAACCCAACCACCAAATCTGCTTCCTTGATGGAATTCTCAACACATTGATGATTCATATTCCAAGGTCCACCCGCTCTCTTGGGCGCATGTGACGCCTCGGCTATTACATATGGTATGTTCAACTCCTTGGCGACTAACGGGCCAAAAAAAAAAAAAGAATTATAGTATACATGGTATGTGAACCATAGATCTGGGAAATGTTCTTGGAGTGCATATTTATTGATTAGATCTTCGGCTGCCTTGTGACCTTCAAAACGCAGCACCTTCTGGCGGGTAGGATCTCCAAGAGGCTCACGACTTCTAAACTCGGATGCAAGTTTGACGCAATGCCCTGCAGATTCCAGTGCCTTAATTAAAGTATTGGCCATCCTGAGATCTCCTGACGGGACCCAAGACGTAGGCGCTTTCAAAGGAGAATAGAACGCAATTTTCATGCCACGTTGTCGATACCATTTTTTGCCGGAAGGCCGAACAATAAAGTTAAGTTTTCGACACAATTGTGAAAATTAAAATTGGCCCGAACTAAATTTTGTCCCGTTGTTCCTAGTGAGGCTCTTAATTCAGCTGACACAATAAGACGGTGCAATCTTTCCGACAGACCCTCGATGTCGCCAG
>PTLH01000178.1 GCA_002938035.1 Alphaproteobacteria bacterium MarineAlpha3_Bin6 | reverse complement strand
CATCCCTGTGTCGTATTGAAGCAGCGTAAGGAGAAAAAAAATGGCTAGAATGAAATTTTTATGTGACGCCGAACGCTGCATCGAATGCAACGCCTGTGTCACGGCCTGTAAGAACGAACACGAAGTCCCCTGGGGCGTAAATAGGCGTCGCGTGGTGACCCTCAATGACGGGAGACCAGGCGAGCGTTCCATATCAGTTGCGTGTATGCACTGCTCGGATGCGCCTTGCATGGCTGTGTGCCCGGTGGACTGCTTCCTGCAGACAGGAGATGGGGTAGTCCTCCACTCTAAGGACCTTTGCATAGGGTGTGGTTATTGCCTATATGCCTGCCCATTTGGTGCGCCTCAATATCCTCAAGCTGGTAACTTTGGCAGCCGGGGCAAAATGGATAAGTGCACCTTCTGTGCTGGAGGTCCCGAGGAAGACCATTCATCGGCTGAGTTCCAGAAATATGGACGTAATCGGTTGGCTGAAGGAAAACTGCCTCTTTGTGCTGAAATGTGCGCCACCAAGGCCCTTCTCGCTGGGGATAGCGATAAGGTGTCCGACATCTATAGGGAGCGCGTGGTAGCTCGAGGCTTTGGTTCCGGTGCTTGGGGCTGGGGTACGGCCTACCAAGCAAAAGGCGGCGGCGCCAGGCGCTAAAAGCAGGTTTCGTTCGGGTTTGTCAAATTGACTTGGGCGATTTGAAACAAAAGGCCCGCAGCACTTTGTGATAGGTGCTGCGGGAACTTTTTTGGCGTGTGTCTAGGGTATCGTTTGACGAATATTTCAATTAGAATAAGTCTGAACGACGTGAAGGAAGGACGTTAAAATGATCATTACGTCAAATACTAAAGATATGTTGGTTTTGATGTGTTTAAGCCTTGTCATGATTCTGGCAGGTGACTTGACCAATAATTTAGCGTCAGCGCAGCAGACATCTGCGGAGGAACAAGTTATTACGCTACCTCCGCAAAGCTCGACAAATATTCTGTCGTCTTCACCTGGTTCCAGCGTTCGGCCTCCCGCTAGCCAAAAGTGGGGTGCACCGGCAGACGTTCCGACAACAGTGTTACCTCAGGAGAGTGACCCTACGGTATGGGGATTAATTCGACACGGTAGAAAAGGTTTAGTATCAATCCCTAACCAAAGAGCCGGGTTGCTAGTTCAGTCGCAAGGGCAAGACTGGCGCGCCTTCCGAAACGACTCTATTTTTAAATTTGGTGGTTGGGTGTTATTAGGTATAATTGCGGCCCTAGTTGTATTTTTTCTTGCGCGCGGGAGAATTAAGATTTCTCATGGGCGCGCGGGGACAACCATTCTAAGATTTAAAACTATTGAACGCATGACCCATTGGTTGACGGCTGTTCCATTTGTTATTTTAGCGCTAACAGGCCTTAATCTAATGTATGGTAGAGATTATATTTTACCAATAATAGGACATGAAGCATTCGCGGATATTACTATTGCCGGAAAATGGCTCCATAATTTTATGGCCTTTGCTTTCATGTTGGGTCTTGTTTTGATGGTAGTGCTTTGGGTCCGTCATAACTTGTGGGATAAATACGACTGGGGATGGATCCGGGCAGGCGGCGGTATTTTTTCTGACGATGTACATCCTCCAGCTCGTAAATTCAATGCTGGTCAGAAGATCGTATTCTGGGCAGTAATTCTAGCTGGTGCGTCAATTTCATATAGTGGCCTTGCACTCATGTTTCCATTTGCAATGGAGCCGTTTGCGGCAACATTTGCTTTCCTGAATAATTTTGGAACAGAACTTCCTACACAACTTGAGCCGATTCAAGAAATGCAACTCTTACAAACCTGGCATGCAATTGTCGCCGTAATTCTCATCGGTCTGATTTTTGCCCATATTTATATAGGTTCATTCGGGATGGAAGGTGCCATAGATGCTATGTGGACTGGAGAAGTGGACGAGAACTGGGCTAGGGAACACCACGCCGCCTGGGTCGCCGAGTTGAAGGGTGAACCAGAACCCGAGCCTTTGTCATTCGAAGCCGTTGGATCGGCGGAGAAGCCTTCTCATGACTAAGATAAATCCGATACTGATCATCTACCTACCAGTATTGGCTTTAACTGCATGGCTGGCCCAATTGGCGGTTCCTTCGTCTGCGAATGCGGCGATGACCCAATCGCAAATTACAGCGGCAATTGAGAAATCATATGATGTCCGAGTACTAAAAATTTACGCTGATAAGGAAAATGGAAAAAGCGTTTTTCGCGTAACGGTGATGTATAACGGTGGAGATTGGAATACGGCCTTCCAGGTGAATACCATCGTAATAGACGCGGAAACCGGGGAACGAGTTGCGCAGTTTAAACACCA
>PTLH01000177.1 GCA_002938035.1 Alphaproteobacteria bacterium MarineAlpha3_Bin6 | reverse complement strand
TCATATTCAATTTCCCGAAGAGGACGGTGTTTGAGACCATAAAGTAGATTATCTCTTATCGTTCCGCCAAATATGTAGGGAGTCTGACCAGCATAGGATATCTGGCGCCCGGTGAACGCTTCAGGCAAACCTGATAAATCAGTATCATTGAGAGATATTTTACCGCCCGAAGGGTTCAACAAACGGGCAATCATTTGCGAAAATTCACCCTTTCCGCCTCCGGGAGGACCAACAACCGCAAAATGGGATGGCAAGTCCACCCTCATGGATGCCCCATCGACGACTTTCAGCCCATCATCTTCCGACAGGCTTGTATTAGCGGCAACAAGTTGGCCAGTCATTGCCGGCTTGTCATCCGGTTCAGCAACCAATTTTTCTTCTTCCAAAAGATCATTGAGTTCAAACTTTTCAATTAATTGCTCATATTTAATCCTGGCATCTTCTTTGCGTTGATAATATCCAAGAAGCATTTTCCAGGGGGCCGAAACATCCTTATAAGCGCCCAATACAGCAATAAGTGAACCAACGGTCATATCACCAACAATAACCAGCCAACCGCCAATCGAATAAAAGAAAAACGGCGTGAGGAGAGCCAGAAAATTGTTCACAAACTTGATAAAAAATTTCTTTTTATAAATTTGGTACCGAATATCGAATATCTTGCCGAGGCGTGTTGAATAATCAGCTAATTCATATTGCGAGGTATCATTGGCGTGGACCTCGTGAGCACCTGTAACCGCTTCACCAATCCTCTCGTTAAGGCGCCGAACGCTTTGAACTCTTTGCTTACCAAGCGCATTCACTTGACGCTGAAGTTTGGGGATCAGCCAACCTTGAACTGGGTAGAGTGCTATAGCCGCTAGACCTAGTTTCCAGTCCTGAACGAACATGAAACCCATTAAAGTTAACAACAACCCACCTTGGTATGACGGAAGATTGAGGGCATCCCCAAAAAAACCACCCAGTGGCTCCGTCTCAAGGGTAACCATAGACACCACTTCACCTTGAGAGGTTTTACGAAATTGAGGAAGGGGAAACCGCAATACGCGTTCTATAAGCTGGTAGCGCAAACGTCTTAGCAAACGCTCTCCTGCAGCACCGCGGTAAACATTGAGAAAAAATTTAAATCCCCCATTTACAACAACAAGAATTAGAAAAATTGCGCAAAGTACCATCAAGAACGGCACTTGGTCCAATTCAAGGCCAAAGTAATTCATCGGGAAATCCGATCCGCGGATTGCCTTGTCAACAATCTGTTTAGGAATATCGAGTGAGAAAAAATAAAACGGTAGCGAAGCGATTACTACTAGGATCAAAACTAACTGCTGCGCTTTACTGTAGCGAAATACAAACTGAAAGACACCCCGTTCCATGTTCTCTCTTCCTTTCTGCAGCGTCTACAAACGCCTATTTTAAACCAAATAAACCAACAAGTTACTGGTTACCACGAAATCATGCCCGTTCGACGAGGGAACGTCCTTCCCATATTAGCTGAGTTTTGGAGGCATCGCTAGGTATATGACTCTTTTAATTCTTTTGCCCATGATGCTACCAAATTCGCAGATGCAATCGCCCCATCTAAGTTAATTCTATTATTTTTGCTAGGCTTCTGGATTTGGGTATTATTCACGGTATCGATCAAAATTTTATCAGAAAGACGAGCCTCAGGAATCTGACGTATTAAACCTCGTTCTTCCATTAACTTAACCCTTAAGGTCTGCTCCGTCTCCTGACCCCCGGCATAGGGTATGGCGATACCGTTAGCACCCGTCGCCAGCACTTCCATCACGGTATTATAGCCACCCTGTGAAATTGAGAGCCTACAATTCTTCAATAAGTTTATAAAATCAGGTCTTGCCCGTTCAACAATCACACCCTCTACTGCAGCATCATGGATAGATTTAAATACTTTTTCATCCATATAATGTCCCGCCAAAAGTCGCCAATTGACATCAGAAAGATAGGTGTATGGGCGAATTCTTTGTGCCGAGCGAAGCAGTAATTCTCCGACCGCACCGCTACCTGACGAGACGACAACCTCTCCTTTCCCTTTTGTTTCGTTTGAACTTGCGTGACGTTGACGTTCCACCACGTATCCGGTGTAATGCAACATGTCCGCTAATTCTAGAGCGCGAGGAAAGGTCTTATCAAACGTGATAAAATCAGGATCTCCATGAACCAAGATCCGATCAAAGTAAGCCTTGGCCTTTTTGACCATCTCCTCTACCCGATGGGGATTGTTTTTTTCGACCAATATGTCCCTAACGGATGACACAATTACAGGTCTTTGTTTAGCAACCTTAGCAGCATCCAATAAGGGTATTAGTTCAAACTCCAACTGGCGACGGCCAAACGGAAACAATTCGATGATTAATATCTGTGGGCATAATTCACTGAATAAATTTAATAATTTTGCTCGGCGTCTTGTCTTCAGGGTATCAGACAACCCTATTCCATCCGCATCTACCAACGCACTGAAGGTTCTATCCGCTGAACGGATAGCCGGTAATTGCACAAAGT
>PTLH01000176.1 GCA_002938035.1 Alphaproteobacteria bacterium MarineAlpha3_Bin6 | reverse complement strand
GTGAGCGAAAAAGATTCTGAAACAGCCTACATGACTAATAAAGCAATGGAATTCATTGAAGAAGCCGCTGAAGACCCGTGGTGCCTTCATCTCAGCTATATTAAACCGCATTGGCCCTACATCGCGCCATCACCCTACCACTCGATGTACGGTCACAATGATATAAAGCCCGTCAATCGTCACCCAAAAGAGCGGGAAAATCCCCATCCCTTGATGAAGTTATACATGGAACGAGAAGATAGCAGGACTTTCTCACGCCAAGAAGTCCGGGCAAATGTTATCCCTACTTATATGGGGCTCATAAAGCAGATAGATGACCATATGGGACGGCTGTTAAAATTTTTGGAAGATAGCGGTCGTATGAATGATACCGTAATCATTTTCACAAGTGATCACGGGGACTACCTTGGAGACCACTGGCTCGGAGAGAAAGAACTATTTCATGAAGAAAGTGTCCGTATTCCGTTCATTGTGTATGAACCAAGTGTGGCATCTGACGTCTCCCGCGGCAAAGTCGATGATCGACTAGTTGAGTCGATAGACCTCGTTCCAACCTTAATTGACATTGCCGGAGGCAACATTCCCAACCACATACTGGAAGGGAGATCACTATTACCATTGTTACATGGCGAGAACCCCAAGAACTGGAGAAGCTACGTAGTTAGTGAATCGGAGTATGCCTCCCGAATTGCATTTTGGGACCTTGGTCTTGAGGCCCATGAAGCACGTGCTACCATGATTAGAACAGAAGACTGGAAATATATATTCCATGAAAGTTTCCGTCCGGAACTCTTCGATTTGAAAAATGACCCTGAGGAATTATGTGATCTTGGCGAGGATCAAGCCTACAACACTATCCTTCAGGAAATGAGAGATTTAATGTTTGAATCACTGCGCAGACGCCGTACGCGCACTACTCGCGATAACGATTATATGAAAATGAGAGCAAAACATGCCCTAGCAAATAATAGTAAGCGGCCAGTCTATATAGGTGTATGGTAATAGACGAGTTGCATAATCCACCTCTTTAAACGTAGGACACCAGAACTTGATTGAGCAAGAATAACCATGGCATCAAGAAAAATGATAATCGGCATGACAGGCGCCAGCGGCTCTGTGTTTGGCATACGACTTCTCGAGGCATTAAAAGAGTCAGATGTTGAAACTCATGTAATCGCTAGTAAATGGGCCCAGCGTACCATGGAACACGAGACCTCCCTGACCGTGGAAAATCTCAGAGACCTAGCTGATGTCTATTACGGTCCTGGGGATATGGGAGCTCAAATATCTTCTGGTTCTTTTATGACAGAAGGCATGGTAATCGTACCTTGCTCAACTCGTTCAGTGGCAGCCATTTCAAATGGGTTTGGTGAACATCTGGTTCACCGAGCTGCGGATGTGATCCTGAAAGAGCGTCGGCCTTTAGTATTAGTCGTAAGAGAAACACCCTTAAATGATATTCATTTAGAAAATATGCTAAAATTATCTCGCATGGGTGTCACCATTCTCCCACCTGTACCTGCATTTTATAATCATCCTAAAACGTTGGACGATATGATCAACCATATTGTCGTACGCATACTCGATCAATTTGCGATTGAGACCGACTTCGCCAAACGCTGGGATGGGGACATGAAAAACGCCTCCCCCAGAGTTCAGCAAGTCAAATAATTCTTTAATTGTTATGAATTGAAAGGTTTGCTCGTACAACGCAAAACGATTGGGTGACTATTTTATACCATCATGCACCCCAACATTATGAAATTTATAGATTAATTGTTAATCTGGATTAAAGAATGCTTGGCGTTTACAAAGCTGCCTTGCTAGTATGTGTCCAAGTCCCAGCTCAAAATGGAGAGGACATTCGTATATAAGTTGGTGCGGCAAATTCTTTTTGGAATTACCAAGAAAGGGAGACAATTTATGTTGAATATTAATAAAGGTTATATTTTAAGTGGCGCTGTCGCTATCGGAACAATTATGGCATCCATTCCGACATCGGCCCAAGAAATCACACTAAAATTTGCAAACTGGTTACCATCGGTACACCATTGGACTAAAACGGCACGGGCCTTCGCAGATTCCATCGAACAGGCGAGCGGCGGGAAAATTAAAGTTTCTATTGATAAAGGACCCCTAGCCAAGCCACCTGGACAATTTGATCTAGCGGTGAATGGTGTTCGCGACATGATAATGCATGTTGCGGCATATACACCCGGTAGATTTGTATTTTATCGCATGGCGGAAGTACCATTCGCCACAAAAAATTCTGAAACTGGAAGCGTTGGTTTCGCCAAGTGGTATGCCAAACACGGTTTCGAAAAAGAGGAATTCAAAGGTGCTAAATTAATGGCAGCTTTCGTTCACGGCCCCGGCCTCCTCCATAGTAAAAAAGAAATTAAAACACTTGAGGACCTTAAAGGCGTTAAAATCAGAGTTGGTGGCGGTGGCGTATTGATTGCCAAAAGCCTTGGTGCTGTTCCCGTAGCGATGTCTGCACCTAAGGCCCACGAAAGTTTGCAACGAGGAACTACTGATGCCGCATTTTTCCCATATGAGGCTGTCCACGGCTTCAAGCTCTCAAAACTTGTAAAATTTCATCTTGAAATTCCAGGCGGTTTATATACGACACCCTTTATGGTCGCGATGAGTGGCAAAACATGGAATGGCCTTCCATCTGATGCAAAACGC
>PTLH01000175.1 GCA_002938035.1 Alphaproteobacteria bacterium MarineAlpha3_Bin6 | reverse complement strand
TTATCAAGATTCCTAGGTGGGAGTATCATATTTGTACTTCCAACCAAATGGTCAGCAAGCTGAAAATTAATTAAGGTTATGGCCGCGGGTCATGTTATGTAACCAGAGATTTTAGAATGCATCTCTGTTGCGGATCCTCAAGAAACTACCTTGGATCACGCCACAAATACTATCGAACACCAGTTCCAGACCGGTATAACAACATTAATTTTAAAAGCTGAATTTCTAACTATGAGGTTTCTAAGAGCATACTGCCAACGATCAGTACACCAATCGAAATAACAATGACCGGGATCATATCTTACTCCTTCAATTTCGAGAACGAGGATGGCCTTTGTAAGGTCCTAAAGAACCAGTTGTGTCAAAAACCAACCCCGCCATGGTTAGGGAGTTATATCGATTATGAATTCTAGGTGTTCAATCAGTGATGGCGCAATGACAGTCGTCACATGTTAGCTAACCGGCTAAACGGGTGAATGGATATTTTTTGTCTTAACAATTAGTGCGATAGGCTTGTTATTTCTTCTCTACCAGGTACCGCTTCAACAATAGCGTCTGGGCAATCAAAAATAAAATTGTCAGACCTAAAATCCCGAATACTTTAAAATTAACCCAAAAATCGGTTGATTGGGTACGCCAAACCACCTCGTTTAGAGCGGCCATTGCAAAAAAGAAAAGTGAGAGGCGACGTGTTAGGATCGACCAACCAACGTCTTCCATTTGCAGGGACGAACCCATAAGTGATTTTAAAAATACCTTGTTTGCAAACAATCCCCCCAGAAGGATTGCACCTAGAGTCAATTGAATAATAGTTGGTTTCATTTTAATGAATGTTTCATCCTGAAGCCAAAGCGTAAGACCCCCGAAGATGACAATGATAACAGCCGTAATTAGTGGCATCGTTGGTATGTGGCGCTCAATTAAATAAGAAAGACAAAGCCCCACGACAGTTGCCAATACTATTGCCGCCGTTGCAGGAAATAGCCCCGCCAACCAATAGGTAACGAAGAAAACAATGAGTGGACCATATTCTATGGTTGGTTTGAGCCACTTTGTACTATTTAGATGCTGCAATTTTACCCCCGAATATTAAAAGAGAATGAGTTTAATGAGTTTATAATCAACGATCTGAGTTCTCTGGTTGGCTCGTCAAATTTGGTTAACTCCGGCCTCGCCATTTCTCATCGCGCGCTCCCATACAGGTATATCCTGACCAGACGGTCGCACCGGAACCTGACCAAACATGTCTGCAATAACTCCACGGTGAAAGCCGCCGTGTATGGCCAAGTGTGTAATTATCATGTATCGAGGCAAGCTTCCTGTGTTACCACCAATCAGTTCATAATCTATAACTTCTTCCAATTCATCTTCGCTCAGACCAGAAACGTAGTCTCTAATTTCCTGGTTCATCTCTTTTTTGACATCCCACAGGTCATCTATATTCTCATAAAGGATTGTCTGTAGGTGTTCAAACGAATGCTTTTCCCTTTTCATATGGGACATCCATACCTTGTCTATTACCAAGAGATGGTTCACAGAGTTACGGACACTATTCATAAAAGATTCTCGCTGCTTTGTTACCTCATGGGCAGGGATCTCTCGGATAATTTTAAAAAATTCTTCATTAGCCCAATCACTGTAATCTAAAAGAGAGAGCAGGTAACTTTTGTCGTGCATGGTAAGTTCTCCTTCGAGTTTCTTCCATTAAACCATTTTTGCCACTTATTCCAACGTCAGAACTCTGCGAGGGGGGTAAAAATGTATTAAGTGCGAAAATGCGACTAACTTATAATTTTACTATGCGGAGCAGATCAAAAAGTGTCACCAAACGAAATCTGAATCAAAGATACCGCAACGGCATGACCCAAGGTTTGCAGAGCGGGCATTAATTCTTGCTGGTTTTGTTTCCTGCGATTACGCTCAGGTCACATAAATATTATAGGGGGTAGAAATTCTAGAGCTTTATCATAACGATATGTCTACCTGCGCCCAAAAGGTTCGCCTAACCCTGGCTGAAAAAAAATTGGAGTGGGAAGGTCATCATATGGATCTGCGCAAGGGTGAAACGCGCACGGATGAATACAAAAAACTGAACCCTGCCGCTGTTGTGCCGACGTTGATTGACGACAATACTGTAATCTGTGAGTCAACGGTGATTATGGAATATCTGGATGATGCCTATCCGGAAATTCCGGTCAGGCCTGTCGACGCCAAAGCACGAGCCCGTATGCGGGCCTGGACCAAACAATTGGATGAAGGGGTGCACGCCGCTACGGCTACGGTCTCAACCGTCAATGCTTTCCGGTTTCAGTGGACTGAAGGAAGGACTTGGGATGAAATCGAAGAACTGGTAGCTAAGATACCAGACGCTGCACGACGCGAAAGATCCTTGGAAATATTCAAAAATGGAATTGAATCAAAATTCTATCTTCCCGCCTTAATGCGGTTTGAAAAACTCTTCACGGATATGGAGGCATGTTTGGAAGTTGACCCATGGCTCGCCGGCGATACCTATTCTCTGGCAGATATTGCATACACACCTTATCTCACCCGCTATGATCATTTGCAGGCTCTTGGGGTTTTGGACAAACGTCCGCACCTTTCCGACTGGTATGAACGGGTCAAAGCACGCCCTAATTACGCCAAGGGTATAGGCGAATGGCTTAACGACAAATATCTGGTATTGATGAAAGAGAAGGGT
>PTLH01000174.1 GCA_002938035.1 Alphaproteobacteria bacterium MarineAlpha3_Bin6 | reverse complement strand
TTACTCACTTTAATAGAGCCTTGGAAATCAACCCTAATTACATTGACGCCTACGACAACCGGGGAAACGCTATAGATTTACAAAGTGGTAAGAAACCATTTGATCACGAAGCTGCCTTAGATCAATGCCTTTCCGCGATCTCCCAAGACAATTTCGATGATGCAACTGCAATTTTACATCATGTGTGTCTTAATAGTCCCTATAAGACACCAACGTTTATCAAGCAATTTTTAGATGCCTGCTGTGAAGCGATCACCCGTATGTTAGACAACCGGAAATTTGATATCGCGGGCAACAGGATTAGACGGCTATTTATGTTAATAGAAGTCCACAAGACATTTGATATCCTGATGCAAAGGTATGTTGACGAAACCAAGAACGAAAATCTACTTGAAACGTTGGATACGCATGAAAATGCTGTCTATTTGTCAATGCAATCAAGTGTTTTATACCAAAATGGTCAATATGATGAGGCAGAACGTTGCGCTAGGCAGTGCATAGAACATACAAAAGTTCTTCTTGAAAGTGAGACACAGCGCAATGAAGGTTGGTTTTTAGTGAGAAAGAACCTCAATAATATAAAAGACTCAGAGAAAGCTCGAGTTATTTTAGAAGAACTTTTGCTAGGTATAGAAATATAAAGAGACATGTGGGTATTAGGGATCTCAAGGTCACATAATGGAGCGGTTGCTTTAACCCACAATGGGAAGATTTATTCCGCTATCCAAGCTGAGCGTATTTCTCGGATTAAGCGGCAACCTATATTTTTAAAAGAAGATAAAGCGTTGGTATCTGAATGTGTAGAATATTGTTTAAATCAAGCCGGAATACGGCATGCTGATATAAATTCTATTGCAATCAGCACTCCATGGGGTTTCAACCAAATAGAAAACAATTGGTTATTTGACTACATAGGCGGCGCTCCTAATGATTATAGGGGAACATATTATGTTCCCCATCATTTTTCCCATATGGAATACATATTACATTATTCCAATTTATTGCCAGGTATTGTTTTAATTGTTGATGGAAGTGGTTCACTAGAAAGAGACAGGCAAAAATTTAATATATTTGAGGATCCAAGCCCCGAGTGTATCTCTCATGTCCATATGATGGGGAAGGAAACAGTTTCGGCTTATTGGTTTGATGGTAACGATACATCGCTAGTTTATCGTTTCAGTCCGTCAGTTGCTAGTTTTGAAAAATGCAATTTAAACAGTAACGGTTTACTTCAAAGTATTGGTCATTATTGGCGCTGGGCGTCAAATTATTGTTTTGGTTTGCATTCGGAAGCCGGGAAGGTAATGGGACTAGCTGCGTCAGGAAATTCTGCGGAGCACACTAATCTCAATATTCTGTCCGTTAACAAAGACGGTTTGATTACGCTTGATTATGAAAAACTTCATAAGGAATTTAAATCTCCTAATATATTTGGCAAGGATTTAAGCGGTGAGAAGCATTATGCAGATGTTTCCGCAATGGTGCAGAGGGACACAGAAAAAATTCTTATGGATATCCTAACCATCCTGAAGGGGAAATATACTACAAACACACTTTATTATGCTGGAGGGGTTGCACTCAATGTTGTCGCAAATGAAAAAATTATTCGCAGTGGTTTATTTGAAAATGTTATTCTTAATGGATCGGTAGAGGATAACGGCACGGCAATTGGTGCTGCACTAGCTGCGTCAAATATCTTAATGAAGAAGCGTGTGACTGAAACTGTGACAGACTTTTACGGTCGGGCATATGTGAATAATGAGATTTTAACTGCAATTGAAGAATTTTCTTTTGAATTTGAGTTTGTAGAGGAAGACCAAATATATGACAGAGTTGCTTCTCTTCTTTTTAATAACAAAGTAGTTGGTTGGTTTCAGGGGAGAAGTGAATTCGGTCCAAGAGCGTTAGGGAATAGAAGTATTTTAGCTAACCCCAGTAGTCCAAACATGAAGTATATTCTTGATTTACATATCAAACATCGAGATCGATATCGTCCATATGCCCCAGTGGTGCTGGAAGAACGCGCCAGACAATATTTTGATATTGATGGCGTATCCCCTGTTATGATGAGAGAAGGAAAAGTATTAAAGAATAATTTTCCTGCCATTACCCATGTGGACGGGTCTGCCCGAGTTCAGACAGTGACAGAAAACGAGAACGAACCTTTGTATAAATTAATTAAAGCATTTGATAAGGTTTCAGGGTTTCCTATTATTTTAAATACTTCATTTAATCTTCCTGGAGAGCCTATCGTGGAATCTCCCACTGATGCCCTTAACTCGTTCAGTAATGGTTCTCTGGAGTATTTATGTTTAGGAAATTATTTGGTTTCACGAAGTTCTAAGTCAGCAAAAAGCTAAGGCAATCGCACGTTAAATTTTTAAGCTATATTTTTAGGTTAAAAATAACTAGCCTAGTAGACTGATATGCGCAAATTAGAATTTGTAACAACTGGAATATCCATCACAGTCAAGCTATCTTCCTCTCGAAGGGGTGGTCTGGAACCCTGTTGCCACACAGACCCATGTATGGCCCAATTTGGGTCCGAGAGACTTCGTAGCATTCGGTAAAATTCTATGGCAAACCCCCCCGAGGAACAAACTGTAACTCTCGAGCAAGCCTTGGGCATCGCAGTTCAGCACCACACCGTAGGTGACTTGTCAAAGGCTGGGACCATTTATGAAGAGATACTACAAACCAACCCCAATCATACCGACGCTCTTCATCTGCTTGGTGTGATTGCTCATCAAGTTGGAGATAACGAGCGTGCTGTTGGTCTCATAA
>PTLH01000173.1 GCA_002938035.1 Alphaproteobacteria bacterium MarineAlpha3_Bin6 | reverse complement strand
GGTGGTTTGGGGTCGATTTGGGGCACCCTTGCAGGTGGAATAATTCTTGGTGTTGCCCAGAATGTTGGTGCGAAAATTGATCCGGGCTGGCAAATCCTAGCCGGGCACATCGCTTTTTTGATTGTATTAGTCGTTCGACCAAACGGTTTGTTTCCGAAGACGCGAGATGAATGACCAATATTTAAATATAACCTCTAAACCGCAGTTTGTTGTTACGCGCTCGACCAAGTTGAGTCGCTTTGGTGTAGCCGCCGGTGTCATTATAATACTCGCTTTAGCGACAGGACCTTTTTGGTTAGGCCGTGCAGACATGCGTTTGTTAGTCGAGATTTTTTATTTTCTCGCGCTTGCTCAGATGTGGAATCTTTTAGCAGGATATGGCGGCTTAGTTTCGGTTGGTCAACAGGCGTTTGTCGGGCTCGGAGGTTACCTCCTTTTTATTTTGACAATTCATTTTGGTGTTGGTGCTATTTGGAGTATCCCGCTGGTTGGAATTGCAGGTGCAATAATCTCGTTACCCGTGGCATTTTTGGTATTCCGTCTGCGTGGCCATTACTTTGCCATCGGCACATGGGTTGTTGCAGAAGTATTTTTACTGGGCTTTGCGCAGGTTTTCTCGCTTGGTGGAGGCTCCGGAATGAGCCTACCGATATCAATTATTCGCTCTATTGCCTCAACAAGGGCAGGACGCGACGCAGCAGTTTATTGGGTTGCACTGGTGCTGGTTATTGTTTTGATTGGTGGTATCTATCTACTATTGCGTTCTCGTTATGGTTTGGCGTTGACGTCAATCCGTGACTCAGAAGAGGCGTCTAGCAGCTTGGGTGTCGATAACTTTCGAACCAAACTACTTGTGTATGTCATTGCCGCTTTTGGCACCTCAGCTATCGGGGCATTGATTTACCTTACCAAGTTGCGCATCACACCAAGTGCTGCATTTGATATTAATTGGACCACGACGGTAATCTTTATTGTTGTTATTGGCGGTATCGGTACGATTGAAGGGCCTATCATCGGAACCATTGTTTTTTTCCTTTTACGTGAACCACTTGCAGAATTTGGTTCGTGGTACCTCATGCTTCTAGGTGCGACGGCCGTGGTTATAATGCTAAAAGCCCCGGAGGGCCTATGGGGGCTAATTGCGCGACGATATGACCTGCATTTCTTTCCGGTTCAAAGACAATTGAGATGGACAGTGAAAGACGACTAAGGAAGACTTAATTTGCCTCGATTTTCTGTCAATATCTCAACCATGTTTACTGAGTATGATTTTCTAGACAGGTTTAAAGTTGCCAAGAAACACGGTTTTAGTGCCGTAGAGATCCAGTTTCCTTATGAATTTCCATTGACAAAGGTATTGGCAGCAAAGGAAAGCGCTGGGGTCGAGATTACCCTAATCAATATTGGAGCTGGCGACCTTACTACTGGAGGACCTGGCATCGCGGCCCATCCCGGCCGAGAAGAACAATTCAAGGTTTCGGTGGAAGAAGCCTATAAATATGCGGATAGTTTAAAATCAACCTCTGTTAATGTTTTAGCGGGAACGCCTTCTTTGGAAAAATTTGAGAGGAGGCAGTGTCTGGATGTGTTGGCGTCAAACCTCTACCATGCCGCGGAGGCTTTCGAGAAAATAGGTACGAAGGTCTTAACAGAAGCTGTAAACACTATCGACCGACCCGGGTTTTTGTTGAATTCGACGGCCGCTGCCGTTGAGATCATAGAACGTGCTGGACACAAGAACCTCGCAATACAATATGATGTCTACCACATGCAAATCATGGAAGGAAATCTTGTGAATACCATCCGGGATAATTTAGATCAGATCGGTCATATTCAATTTGCGGATACCCCGGGCCGTCACGAGCCTGGAACTGGAGAGATTAACTTTCCTAATTTGTTCGATGCCATTGACAAAATGGGGTGGAAAGGTTGGCTTGGTGCTGAGTATGTTCCCTCAAAGCGGACTGAGAAGACACTTGGCTGGATGCCAGAATTGGTGACATAGATTTAGTACCATATGACCCCAAATACCCGTTCTTTGACCAGTTTACCTGGCGTCATCTTGGTTATATTCGTAGCTATCAGTTTTGCGACTAATTCTACACTCGCAAAAATAGCGTTCGACCACGGTGCTACCCCCCTCTCACTACTGACCTCTAGGACAGCGCTAGCAGCTTTTTCCGTTTTCGTGATCTTGAAGATTTGGCGAGTACCAATAGGGTTGCCGTTCAGGGTAAGGTGGGTCGCAATCGGTATGGGGGGTTTGGTTGCCTTATACTCATATTGGCTCATGAGTTCACTGCTGTACCTTCCGGTTGCGTTGGCAGTGCTTACTTTTTATCTCTACCCTATTCTCACTAGCTTAGGTTCGTGGGCAATCGGTCAGGAACGTCTAACTTATAGGATTCTGGTTTGTCTGATAACGGCCTTCATCGGGTTGGGTTTGGCACTGGATATAGGGGGTAATATCAACTCATTTGGTATTACCTTGGCAATTGGAGCAGCAGTAGTATTTACCGTTTTGTTGTTGATAAATAATAATCTTGTTGATGGGCAAGATTCCCGTCCCATTAGCTTTCATATGATGTCTTCGGCGACACTCTTATTTATTCTGATGGACATGAATGCCGGGGGTATGCCGTTGCCAGCATCATTTCAAGGTGTTGCTGCCTACATAGGGTCGTGTGTGTTTTTTGCCTTTTCAATGATAGGCATGTTTGTGGGGCTCGCCAAGATTGGTGCAATCCGGACAAGTTTACTCATGAATTTTGAGCCTGTTTCCAGTATCGCTCTTGGTGCCTTATTGTTGGATCAAGTGTTGGAGCCTTTACAATTAGTTGGTGC
>PTLH01000172.1 GCA_002938035.1 Alphaproteobacteria bacterium MarineAlpha3_Bin6 | reverse complement strand
CAACAAATGGCCAGTGGTAGGTTCTATCTCACGGATCGGTATTAATCTTTCACCCGGTTTCATATTAAAATGAGGCACTGCGCGCAGCAAAGATTTTAGATAAGGATGCGACGCATTACGAAAAATATCATCTATACTACCGGCCTCTACCACCTTGCCGTTATACATCACTATGACTTCGTCAGCTACATTTGCAACTACTCCCAAATCGTGAGTAATTATTAGTACTGACATCTTAAGATTGTCTTGTAATTCATTGATAAGTTTTAATATTTGGGCCTGTATTGTTACGTCAAGAGCTGTGGTCGGCTCGTCAGCTATCAATAGAGACGGCCGACAAACGAGCGCCATCGCAATCATTGCTCTCTGTCGTAATCCACCTGACAATTCAAATGGATATGTATCAAGCGCATTCCCTGGGTTAGGAAAACCGACAACCTTTAGCATCTCCACCACAGCGTCCCGTGCTGTAGATTTTCTCAAGTCTGAATGAAGCACCATAGCCTCGGTAATTTGATTCCCAACCGTATGTAACGGCGATAGGGAAGTCATAGGTTCCTGAAATATCATAGATATGCAACGGCCACGAATGGATTGCATTATTTTGCTATTCGGGTCTATAGCAGCTATGTCCAATACGCCTTTCTTGTGATCAACGGCCATAACCGTGGAACCGTCTTTATTGTCCGAAAAAAGTATTTGTCCACCTGTTATGGTTGCCACTTTGGGCAGTATTCCCATGATCGCTTGGGCAACAGTTGACTTTCCGGAACCCGATTCACCTACAATTGCAGTTGTTGTTGCCGGTTTTATTCGAAACGACACCCCATCAACTGCTTTGACAGTCCCTTCCTGAACACGAAACTCTACTGCGAGGTCTCTTACTTCAAGAAGATTAGCCAACGTCAACCCCCCGTCTTTTAGAATTGAAACCAAAAGCCTCCAAATTACTAGTAGTTGTTGAATTAAGAGAAATGTGATTAGCCTCAGCGGCAGCAAAAGCTCGAGAGGCAATTGCTTCAAATCCTACCAAAGATGACTCTATCTTTACGGAATTGGTGGCATTTCTTAGTCGCATTTCCATCCATCCCTTTTCGCCATTTCGCCATAAAGTGAAATAGGACAATTTAAAATCTGTGACGTCAGCCCAGTAAAGCGTAATATCAAAGAAGGAGTTTACTCGTATCCATTCGTCAGTAACGGTGACCGTCGTCATGTACCTAATAATTATTCTTACCAAAAAGGTAATGAATACAGCAGTTAACGGCACCAGAAGCCACAGCGCAAGAATGAATTCCAAACCTAAAAGGACCGGCAGACTGCACAAAACCAAACCTACGATCGCGCGGACAAAATCTCCCCCTACTGAAGAGAACGAGTAACCATACTCATCTGCCATTTTAATTTTACGTTCTGCCTTTGATTCTCAATATTTGATGAGGTCATAATAGTTAGCCCGGAGTAAAACTTTGACGACACGTGAGGCTTACGAACTCCCGCCAGCAGATAGAGCCTCACCAAGGTCACGCGTGGTTCGCTCTAGACGCTCTGCCACCGATCGTGTAATCCTTGCGCTCATTTGTGGATCCTCAGCTATCAATGTAAAAAATATGTCCTTTTCAATACTCATGACTTGAAGTCCGGTACCTGCTTGAATAGTTGCGGTTCTTGGTGCTTCACATAAAAGAGCAAGTTCTCCGAACAACTCGTTCTTCTTCATGGTAACAAGTTTTTTCGGACCTTCAGAGGTTTCGAGAAGCACCTCAGCCTCACCATCTACTATCACGTAAGCTTTGTCGCCCAAGTCGCCTTGCTTGATTACCACTTCTCCAGGTTCATACTGATACCGTTCACTCGCGAAAGAAAGTAGCTTCAGTTTAGAACGGTCCATTCCTGCAAACATAGGTATCGCCGCGAGTACATCAATTTCCTGTCCAAAGCCCCCTTCTATTTCAGTTTCCGCTGCGGCCGTGGTTGCAGGTTCAGATGACGAGGCTTCGCCACTTCCAGAAATGCGTCCACCCTCCATGGTAAATACATGGTCAAAACTTCCATCTACCTCTGGTTCACTGGGCACCAGCATAAAACTTTTTCCACTCTGCTCTTCACGCACCCCTTCGAGGAGCATTTTTTGGCTCTCCGAATCCAAGCCGGAAAGCGCTTCGTTCAAAATTAAGAGGTCTGGCTGTTTAATAAGGCTACGGGCAATTGCTAGTTTTTGCCGTTGAATCGGTGATAGCCTTGCACCGCCGATGCCGACTTCGTAGCCAAGCCCTAAATTAATAACTTCGTTCCGGATACCTGTCTCATCGACAACCTTGGCAAGGACTTCACCCACTATTTTGCTACTTCCCGCACGTTCACTTGCCCGTTTTCCAAAAAGGATATTATCCTGAACTGATGAAGCAGTATTGTAACTCCCCGCCTCAAAAAATTCGACTGCCCCTCTAAGGTCTTCAGGTAAATTCTCAGAAAACTCCCGTCGTGCTTCAAGGATCCTTGTCTCGAACTCTTCATCTACGAGACCTAAATGATGACGAGCCGGTATTAGTTTGAATGGTAATTCAACCAACAATGCACGGTCTTCCGCACTAGCATTTTCAAGACTATTCTGGCCGATCCGCTTTAAAATCGCCTGAAACTCTGGCAAGTCGTCGGGCCCAATAAAACTGAAGCGTTCCCAAAATTCATGATCCGGTGCTAAACCCTGGAATAGGTCGACCATAATCTCCGCCAGCCTTTGACCTTTTTGCATGAACTCCTCTTTAAGACCAACCTTTTCCAATAGGTCCATCACGTAATCATTGTGTCCTAAATTCTCAATTTCAAAATTTGCACCTACCGGAGTCCCAAAGAGAATATTTTC
>PTLH01000171.1 GCA_002938035.1 Alphaproteobacteria bacterium MarineAlpha3_Bin6 | reverse complement strand
CGCTACATGGACGGCGGATGGGCGGGAACTAACCCCCGAAACGCCCGTAACCCTTACGTGGAGCAGCACGTCAAATGTCACCTTCCAACAGATAATATCCATTGATCAAAACTATATGTTTAAGGTTAAGCAGCGGGTCACCAATAAATCTGATAAGCCTATAACTGTGTTCCCTTTTGGCCAAATCGTTAGACGGGGAACACCGGATGTCCTTGATTTTTACATCCTACATGAAGGCTTGTTAGGCGTTTTTAATGGGATATTGAAGGAAGTAGATTACGATGACCTTCAGGATTCAAAATCAAAAATTATTTCAAATGAAAAGTCTACCGGCGGCTGGATAGGAATAACGGACAAATACTGGCTAACTGCTTTGGTTCCGGACCAAAAGTTAGACAACTACACACGATTTTCAGACTCGGTACGGGACGGAATTGATCACTACCAAGTCGACTTCCGAGGCGAAAGCATGTCTCTGAGGGGAGGCTCGCAGGATGAAACCACTAGCCGATTATTTGCCGGCGCTAAAGAGGCCCAGTTGATTCTGGATTACCGTGACGAATTGCAAATTAGTCGATTTGATCTGGCAATCGACTGGGGATGGTTCGAATGGCTAACCAAACCACTCTTTTTTGCCCTGCTATATTTTACAGATATCCTAGGCAATATGGGTTTATCAATTCTCCTTTTGACGGTTTGCATCAAAATAGTCTTTTTCCCCCTAGCCAACAAATCCTACAAATCCATGGCCAAGATGAAAGTGTTGCAGCCAGAGATGCTTAAATTGAGAGAAAGATTTGGTGAGGATAGGGTGCGAATGAATCAGGAAATGATGGCTTTATACAAGAGGGAAAAGGCAAATCCAGCCTCGGGTTGTTTACCTATCTTACCTCAAATCCCGGTTTTCTTCGCCCTTTATAAAGTTGTGTTTGTTACAATCGAGCTCCGTCATGCACCCTTTTATGGATGGATCAAAGATTTATCCGCTGCTGACCCACTGAGCTTTGTTAACTTATTTGGCTTGATCCCTTGGACCCCCCCAGAGTACATGGTGATTGGAATCTGGCCAGTCATCATGGGTGCAACTATGTATTTTCAACAAAAACTTAATCCGCCGCCGCCAGACCCTACCCAAGCAAAGATATTCATGTTTCTCCCCTTCGTTTTTACAATTATGCTAGCCCGTTTCCCGTCAGGGCTTGTAATCTACTGGGCATGGAATAATGCACTCTCTATTCTACAGCAATACGTTATTATGCGTCGCGCCGGTGTGGCCATTGGTGGCGGAAAATCGACGCCCAGCACACAGAAAAAAGGTAAAAAGCCCAGCACACAGAAAAAAGGTAAAAGCACGTAATTTGCTAACTATCCGTGTTCTCACGGATAATCCGACGAATATTACATGGCCCCAAAATCCCGCATAGTAAAAGACTGCCATCATGGTCAACCCCGGTAATTCTAGCAGCTTTAATGAAAAAGAATATCCAGCCATAGAGGATGGGCGGATTTTATTCGCCCAAGAGTGCACCTTTTTAGTTGGAGCTACATCTATAGAGACGATGCCGTTAAGCGAGCTAAATGAAGTAGCATTCGCAGGAAGATCTAATGTGGGTAAATCCAGCCTTATAAATTCACTCACAGGACGTAAAACATTAGCTCGGATCTCAAACACACCTGGCCGAACGCAACAAATCAACTTCTTCGATCTAGGAGAGAGGCTAATGCTTACCGATCTCCCGGGGTACGGTTACGCCAAGGCCTCCAAAAGTTTGGTTCAACAGTGGAACAAACTGATAAGGCTCTATCTAAAAGGTAGACCGCAGCTTCGTCGTGTCTGTTTGCTGATTGATTCTCGCCATGGACTAAAGGAAACAGATAAGAATACTATGCAGCTACTCGATGAAGCCGCAGTTTCATATCAGCTGGTCCTGACAAAATGTGACAAGACCAAAGAAAGCCTGTTATTAAAACTGATCGAACGCACAAATATCAATTTATCAGGTCACGTTGCTGCGCATCCTGAAATTATGGTAACCAGTTCGATAAAACGCTTAGGCATTAGTCAGTTACGAGCAGAGCTCGCTGCACTGGCGATAAAGAGCAAGGTACGGTAGAGTTCAGCACCATGAATAAAAACATCCAGAACACAGCAAAAGAATCACATTCTCAGGCGCGAATATTGTCGCAAGCATTGCCCTTCATGCGCCGTTACGCGGGTCAAACTATTGTCGTCAAATATGGCGGACATGCCATGGGAGATAATAATCTTGCACAACTATTTGCTAACGACATCGTGCTATTAAAGCAAGTTGGTATTCATCCAATAGTTGTCCACGGCGGCGGCCCCCAAATTGGCCAAACGTTAGAACGCATGAAGATAAAGTCGTCCTTCATTGATGGACTTCGGGTAACAGATGCCGAAACAGTAGATGTGGTAGAGATGGTTCTGGCAGGGGCCATCAACAAACAGATTTCCGCTGCTATTAACGAAGCCGGTGGTTTAGCTATAGGCCTATCTGGGAAAGACGGTAATCTAATAAGGGCCTCCAAAATCCAGCGGACAAAACGGGATCCCGACTCCAACATTGAAAAAGTCTTAGACTTGGGGTTTGTAGGAGAACCAGATCAGATAAACGTTCATGTATTAGAGGTATTTAAGAAATCAGATATGATCCCTGTGATTGCTCCTATTGGGCTTGGGCCTAAGGGAGAGACATTTAATATTAATGCCGATACGGCAGCTGGCGCCATTGCTGCCGCCATTGGATCAAAACGTCTACTACTCCTCACCGACGTAGCCGGCGTCTTAGACGCCGATGACACTCTCATTGAAAAGATCAATTCAAAAGAAACTTATAAACTTATAGACGATGGCGTGATTTCTGGCGGGATGATACCTAAAGCAACAACTTGTTTACAGGCGGTAGAGAAAGGTGTTGACGCAGCTGTTATA
>PTLH01000170.1 GCA_002938035.1 Alphaproteobacteria bacterium MarineAlpha3_Bin6 | reverse complement strand
AACTCAAAGCCACGGTCAGGATCTGGTAGGGACGTACTGGGTCCTTCTTTACCATTTCGGATTTCGTCGTTTCGCCGCTGCCTGTATAGGCTTCTAATAGAGGCGTAAGGATCGATCGAATTTTTTTCTATATCCTCCATAGCGTCCCAGTATAAATCTCGAGCATCAATGCCACTTACGATTGTTCTAATGATAGGAATTTCATTCCTGTCTGTATTCGCTGCCCATATGTTTAGGGGGTCTAGAAAGAAGCCGACAACTTTCCCGGTTAAATCTCTTGGGTTAGATGGTCCAAACACCGGAAGCATCAAGTAAGGTCCTTCTCCCACACCCCAAACAGCTAGCGTTTGACCAAAGTCTTCTTCATGTTGGGCAAACCCCATGTGGGAAGCGGGATCCATAAAACCCAATAGGCCTATAGTAGAATTGATGAAGAAACGAGCAACAGTATCTCCCGCCCTTCCACCTTCACCTTGAAGCAGGTCATTTGCTAGAGTGATAGGGGTTCTAAGGTTCTGAAGGAATCTATGCACCGCCTTACGCATGAATGACGGTATCAAACCCCTGTATATCCCCGTGACAGGCTTAACTACGACCTTATCAAGAACCTGGTTAAAGCTATAAATGCCACGATTGGTGCCTTCCATGGGATCATTTGTTTTCTCATATTCTGCCAGTGCCTCTGCATCATTCTTAGGAGCCGAAGCACATCCCGTTAGGACCGTAACGCCAAGCAGCAGCATACAAACTGTTAGGCAGAATTTTGGTATTACGTTCACCACACTTATTCCCTCACGCCACATTACGAATTTCTTACGAACAACGCGTTACCTAGTAGCATTCACTTAAATACACTCAAAATATAGTAATTGATTATTATTTGTTAACCGCCAGCGAAGCCTTCTCCAGTCTTTATATTTTGCGTCCACGGAAATTACTATACAGGTGAACATAAAAAATACCAGTGAGGTAATTGAGGGGACGCGAGTCATTATTTACACGTGTATCATATTTGCCACAGCCCTGAATTGCCTGCTAGACAAGCCCCTTCGTGCCTGATTTTGGAGCTGTGCCGTTTGGATTATTGAGCCTTAAATCTTAGTGATTGACACTATCGCGACTTTATTTATATTTACTGTATTATGTAAATATAAAGATATGTTTATATATTGATACAACGAGTTAATAGGGATCCCGTTGGACAAGCTTCTTCGAATTCTAAAAGCAACCGCTGACCCGAGTCGTATTAGATTATTAATTTTGTGCGTGCATGGTGAGTTTACCGTCGGTGAATTGGTTCAGGTAATTGGTCAAAGTCAGCCAAGAGTGTCCCGGCATTTGAGAATTCTTTGCGATGCAGGATTGTTGCAACGGACGCAACAAGGCAGCTGGGTATTTTACCGATCGTTCAGTAAGGGGATAGATGCGGAGTTTGTTCGTCGTCTAACAGCGTTGATTCCTGCAAAAGATCCAACGATACAACTGGATCAGCAGAGACTGATGAAGTTGAAGAATGACCGCTTACAAGCCGCAACACTATATTTTCAAGAAAGTGCGTCGGACTGGGATAGTATTAGGGCCCTCCATGTAGACGACGTTAATGTAGAAAGGGAATTGCAAAAGTGTGTTGTCGCCGCAAAACCACGGAAATTGCTGGATATAGGTACGGGAACAGGACGAATACTGGAGGTTTTAGGCCCATGCGTGCAGGACGCTGAGGGAATAGATTTTTCACATGAAATGCTTAACCTTGCGCGGGTAAATTTGGATGACCCTTCGCTCCGACATTGCCGAGTAAGGTATGGCGACATGTACCAGTTACCTTACCAGGATCAATCCTTCGATTACATTACTATTCATCAAGTTCTTCACTTCACTGATCAACCGCAACTGGTTTTGAAGGAAGCCACAAGGGTGCTGAAGAACGGCGGACAAATTGCAATCATAGACTTTTATTCTCACGAGAGAGAGGAACTTCGCACAAAATACCAACACCGCCGATTAGGGTTTTCAAATGAAGAAATTGAAAATTGGTTAGATCAGGTTGGATTGGGCATGAAACGGCCCATCAGATTAGGAGGAGGCCCATTGGCAGTTGTGATATGGACAGGGGTCACTAGTAAAGAGCGTGAAAAAAATTAGCAAAAATATAGTAACGCATTGGACGACTATTGAACCACTACCAAATAAGATGGGTGTTTCTTTCGAATTTTTTCCACCTAAGACCCCCCAGTTGGAAAAATCGTTATGGTGTTCTGTTGAACGTCTCGCTCCACTCAATCCTGTTTTTGTTTCAGTTACTTATGGTGCAGGGGGATCTACCAGAAAGAAAACCCACAAAATTGTCACACGATTACAAAATAAAATGGGTATTCCTGCTGCAGCGCATTTAACATGCGTTGCGGCATCTAAAGCAGAAGTCAATCGGGTTGCCAGGCGTTATTGGGAAGCTGGCATTCGCCATATTGTCGCGTTGAGAGGCGATCCTCCGGATGGTCAAGGTAAATACGTTGCGCATCCAGAAGGATACAACAACGCTTCCGATCTTGTTCGAGGTTTGAAGCAGATTGGTGATTTTGAAATAAGTGTAGCGGCTCATCCAGAGGGGCACCCGGAAGCAAAAAGTATTGAAGCTGACATTGAAAATTTAAAGCGTAAAGTCGACGAAGGAGCAACCCGCGGAATTACTCAGTTTTTCTTTCAACCCGAGCATTTCTTGCGCTTCAGGGAAAAAACCCAAAAGGCGGGCCTAAGTATACCAATAATCCCAGGAATTTTGCCAGTTACGAATTTTTCCCAAGTTCGGCGGTTTAGCAAAGTTTGCGGAGCGTCGATACCACATTGGATGTCTACCTTATTTGAGGGCCTGGATAACGATCCTGATACTCGCCTTCGGATAGCTGCCAACATCGCCATTGACCTGTGTAGAATTTTGAAGGCGGAGGATGTTACAAATTTTCATTTCTACACGTTAAATCGCGCCGACCTGACTTACGCAATTTGTCATGTTTTAGGTAACAGCCGGAACAC
>PTLH01000017.1 GCA_002938035.1 Alphaproteobacteria bacterium MarineAlpha3_Bin6 | reverse complement strand
CTCTAAACCTTAGCCTATTTCATCAGCAACTAAGAAATTTTATACAGTGCTATAGCAATTCCAGTCCTCAAGTTAAAGGCGAAGCCCTATGGATTAGCATTTATTATTCGGAGACCAGCCAACAAAAATGTAACGGCTGACCCAAAACCATATAAGTCCTAAAAGTTGCAGTATTAAAATCACCGCAAATGCAGTAAAGTACCCGGTTATTGCAAAAGCACCTTCATCTGTGTTCGGAAATAAATTGATAATCACGCCCACTAGCCATTGCATCAAGAATGCACATAAAAAAATCAGCAGATTCAACATTGTGCTGACCCTGCCTAATAGATGGACGTCAAAATTCTGGGAAAGGGCAGCGTAGATAACCGAACCAGAGGTTCCAAAAAATGCAAAGATGCTCCAAAGCAATACTATATTGTTCTGCTCGCCAGTTATCAAAGCCATCTCAATAAGAATAAAGATTATTATGCCCCACAAAACCACAGTTTCTGTCTTATATCCCCTTTTATTAAGGTTAGATGCCAATAGTCCTGTAGCGAGATAACCTGCGGTCATCGCGGCCCCAACTATGAGAAGACCCTCAGCCACACTACTCCGGTTCATGCCAGACACGTCTCTCAGCCACGGACCAATCCAAAGTGTTTGTAATGCTAAGAAAGACCCCTGTGTTAGCACGCATATTGGAACATACCTGAAAAAGATAGGCTCTCGTAAAATCAAATTGATATCCCCGACCAGGCTCTTAATGGATAATACGTCTGTTTTTTTTAAACCCACAGACCTTTCCGGAACAATGAGAAATATGGCCGCCGCCGCAACCATACTCAAAGCAGCCAAACCCAAAAATACGCTGCGCCAATCGGTGATCTGGACAGCGAATTCAACCGGCGCAGTAGCGCTCATAGCTCCCAAGCCACCCGCCATCAAAACTAACCCGTTAATAAACGGGAGTTTCTCCTTTGGAAACCAAAGGGCAAACGCTTTAAACGATGCCATTAGGCAGGCGGATACGCCCAATCCAATCAATGCCCGCGCGAGGATAAGCTCAGTAACTGTTTCAGCAAAAGCGAAAAACAAAGATCCTATAGAAGCTATGAGTAGGAGGCAGGCTTCGGTTTTCCGAGGCCCAACACGGTCCAGAAATACTCCCAGGGGCAGCTGGAACAAAGCGAAGCTTAGAAAGTAAGCTCCAGTCAAAAAACCAAGACCGGCAGCCGTTAAGCCAATCTCGGCAACAAGATCGGGTGCAATTATCGAATTAATATTCCTAAATAAATATGAAAGGAAATATCCTAACGCAAACGGCACAAAAATGCGAAACGCTAGTAGCAATGAATTACCGGTGGTCATCGGATCATCTGTTTCGTGGATCTTAATCAACTCGGGCGGGAACTCGTTAGCCTTTTAAAAAATATAGGGCTGTGTATCTCAAACTACAGAACTTGGTGCTCAGTGTATAGATCAAAGAAAACGTTACCTGCATTTACAATAAAAAACTTGATTTTTCTCCCACCCAAAACATTTATTTTCAGGAAACGACGTTGGCGCTGTTGTTCGTTCCACAACACTTAAAAATCTTAATTTTAGTTTTGGTAAAAAGGTTACCTATAGGGTGGTTTGTAATAACCTCTTGGAGACAAAGTAAAAATTTCATGACCGGTGGCGGTAACGCCAATTGAGTGCTCAAATTGCGCCGATAGTGACCGATCTTTAGTGACTGCCGTCCAACCATCAGCAAGAATTTTTACGTCTGGGCGACCTATATTTATCATGGGTTCCACCGTAAAAAACATTCCTTCTCGAAGCACCGCGCCTTCACCTGGATTACCAAAATGCAGAATACTGGGAGCATCATGAAAGATCCGTCCAAGGCCGTGCCCACAAAAATCGCGAACGATAGAATAGCGAAATGGCGTGACATAGTTTTGAATAGCATGTCCAATATCTCCAACGGTTGCACCGGGTTTAACGACTTTAATACCCTCCATCATCGCTTCATAGGTAACGTCTATAAGACGTTTTGCTTTTACACCGACTTCACCTACGTAGAACATGCGACTAGTATCGCCATGCCACTCATTGACAATGGGGGTTACATCTATGTTAATGACATCCCCATCCAGCAAAACTTTTTCGCTGGGAATACCGTGACAAACCACATGATTGACAGAAATGCAGACTGATTTAGGGAATCCACGATAATTTAGCGGGGCAGAAATTGCTCCTTTATCAGCTATAAATTCCGCACAGATTTGGTCTATCTTACCCGTAGAAACACCTGGCTCAACAAAATCACCGATGTAATCAAGGGTCTCTGCTGCCAGCCTACCTGCCGCCCGCATACCCTCAAAATCCGATTCTGTATGTATCTTAATCGACTTTACTTCGGTGTCCAAAGGTTCAACTCCTTTCCAATTCCAACATGACTATCTCTTACTAAGGACACAACATTATTAGGGCATTACCAAGGGTGTAGTCATCATTAATCACTTAAACCTACATACTTTTAAATGGCTAGCGTTCAAAAGAAAGTGGCGTGTCCAAACTAATTTGTTTTGGTGTCAGTTTACACTTGTAACAATACACCTCTACCCCGGCATCGACAGCGCCATCGAGTGCTTCCGCGTATGCCGTATCGATATCACCGGCCACAGCAAAACCAGCACAATCTTCACGCTGAACCAGATAAAACATTACCGCCCTGTTACCGGCTTTTACTTGATTAGTAAGCTCACTCAAATGTTTGGTTCCGCGTGTTGTAACTGCGTCAGGAAACTCAGCCCAAACGCCCCTTCTCAACGTAACACTCTTCACTTCAACGAAGCAATCAGGCCGTTTGGAAGCCTCCAATAAAATATCTATACGGGAATTATTACCATATTTTACTTCCCTTCGAAGGGAGTGATATCCTAAAAGCTCAGTAATGGTTTTTCTCTGAATGGCGTCCTGGACAATTTGATTCGGATGGGTTGTGTTTACCCCCACTAAGCTTTTTCCAACTCGGATCATTTCCCATGTATATTTAAGCTTCCGATTAGGATTTAGAGTTGGCGACACCCAAACTTCTGAACCTGGATCATTAACCCCCAGCATTGAACCGGTATTAGCACAGTGCGCAGTAATTTTTTCGCCGTTTTCTAAAATTATATCTGCCAAAAACCTCTTATATCTTTGGATCAGGCTACCTTTGAGAAGCGGATTTGTGAATTTCATGACTAATATCTTATGTGTGCTGGCTTAGACGAATAATCACGGTATAGCGTTTTTAAATTAGAATTTTTTCAACTCATCTTTTAGTAAAACTTGACCGCTGCCTCTTTTCGCGGCCTTCTGTTGGTTGGGTGCAGGCGCCCATCCAGTTAGCGTTATAATTTCAAACGTTGCCGGAATACGCCCTAATTGGTCTTCATAAATTTCTCTATAGCGTTTAAAGGCGGAAAGCAGAATTTGTCGGGAAGTGAATGTTTTTTGCCGCCCAATGATGGAATTGACCTCACCCATACCTCTAAGGTCATGAAAAAGTTTTTGTGGCGATTCGTAGGATACCGTCACGGTCTCTACATCTGCTACAGGTAGCGCAAATCCCGTTCTTTGTAAAAGAGCACCCGCATCTCGAACATCGGTAAAGGGAGACACTCTAGGGCTCACTCCACCTTTAATCTCACTCTCCACTTCCAACAAAGACCTCCTTAACTCCTTCAAAGTTTCGCCACCAAAAAAGTTTACCAATAAAAGCCCATCCGGCCTCAAGCTCCGTAGAGCCTGCACAAGCGTCCCAGGAAGATCATTGATCCAATGGAAGCTGGCTGAACTGATTACCAAGTCAAAAGTAGCGGGTGCAAATGGCTGAAATTCCTCATCCCCGACGATCCTTAAACCTGAGGCTCCGCGAACCAATTTTTCCGAGAGATCGCATTGTACAATAGATTGTATACTATCCCGTCCCGCCAAAATATCGGCAACGAGACCCCCATGCGATCCAAGATCAAGGGCAAGAGGAAACTCCCGGCGGATATCAAACAAACGATCCACCAGTCGCTCTGCTGCTTCGCGAAAAAGAAAACTAAATGAACCAAAACCGTCAGCCGCGCGTTCACGATGTAGCCTGACCGCATGACGATCAAATATTTTCATGCTGCTGTTATTCATTTTGGCCTTTTCCAGCACCCTAAATCATTAGTTTTGAAACTAAAGGCCCCAAAATATACAAGGAAATGAAATAAAATTAAGATAATATATACTCATAATATAATTTGAAATATCCCATGAGTTTGACTTCAAGAATAGAAATTTATTAATTCCCTTGCGCCTTGGGTTCTCATAGGGCGTCGGAATTTTTGTTGCCCCATCAAGATAGTACCTACTAAGTAAAATTCTATAACACTCGGTAATCTTAATGCTTTTAGTATCTAATTTTTTATTCTTTAGTAAAATTATTTTCATAATTACCGAGGGTTCGTCTCATTGGCTAAAATAATTAGAACGGGTTGGGGATAATCTGTTGGCAAATATTGAAATTTATACCTCTCCTTTTTGTGGGTTCTGTTATCGTGCAAAGTTACTTTTAAACGACAAGGGTGTGGATTACATAGAGGTAGATATAATTTCACAACCGAAACGTCACTCTGAAATGATCAGCCGAGCAGGTGGTCTGCAAACGGTTCCCCAGATTTTTATTGATAATCGACATATTGGTGGATGTGACGAGCTTTACGAGCTCGAAGCAAAGGATAAATTAGATTCTATACTTGATGTGAAAGAAACAAAGTGAGCAAATTAGGAATAATATAATGGTATCGAGCTTTTTAGCTGCCTGCATTCAACTCAATTCTAAACGGGATATTGAGTTGAATTTTGCGGAAATACTCCAACTTGTGGATGAGGCCCTTGAACTTGGGGCTGAATTTATCACCCTTCCAGAATGCACTGGCATGATGGAACCTAACCGCAAACTCCTTAAAGAAAAAACACCTTATGAACAAGATCATAGTGTCCTTATAGCAATACGTGAACGAGCTATGGAAAGTGGAGCTTGGATTTTAATAGGCTCTTTAGCCATTCGATTGCCTGGAAACCAAATTGTTAATCGAAGCTACCTAATTGATAAGAAAGGAGAGATTGCCGCTACTTACGACAAGATTCATATGTTTGACGTCCAACTGGATGACGGTCAAACATATAGAGAGTCTGAGACCTATAAACCTGGCACTGAAGCGGTTCTAACTGAGTTACCATGGGGGCGCCTAGGCCTCACAATTTGCTATGACGTCCGGTTTGCCTATCTTTACCGAACACTTGCCCAAAATGGAGCTCATTTTATCACGGTACCCTCGGCATTCACCAAAGTATCTGGAGTAGCTCACTGGCACGTCTTACAACGGGCCAGGGCTATTGAAACGGGTTGTTATATAATCTCGGCGGCTCAATGCGGGGACCATGCCGAAGGTCGCCAGACCTATGGACATTCTCTTATTGTTGATCCCTGGGGCAAAATTCTGGCAGATGGTGGTGAAGAGACAGGGGTTATCGTCGCCAGAATTGACCCCCATCAGGTCGAGAACGCGCGCGCGAAAATTCCGGCACTGAGCCACGATAGGCGTTACAAGCTATCCTCAGATTTGAGGGATCAAGATCATGACAAATAGCCACTCTGACTCTCTAGTTAATTAATGACTTATCATTAATACAACAGATGCTTTGCATAATAGCAGGTGATGGCTGTTTAATGAATCCATGACTATATTGGACAACATGCAAGTGCTTACCAAACACCTTTAAGAGTTCATCATTAGAGAGAAGATATTCGGGATTACGGGGTCGGCCATATTTCTCATTTCCTACCGCAAACGTCTGATATATCAGGACACCTTTGGGAGCTAGCGACCCTAAAATCTTTGAAAATAGAGGCCGGTACAAATAATTTGCTACAACAATTCCGTCAAAGGTTTGGGAGGAAAATGGCCATGGGGATGACCCCTCTAGATCGTGTTCTATAGTTTTAAGGTTTTCGGTTTCCGGAATATCTTTTAACTGACTAATGTCATAATCAAGGGCAGTTACTTTAATTCCTCTTTCAAGAAGAAAACGGGTGTGCCTACCACGACCACAAGCGAGATCTAGAACAGCCCCACCCTGTGAAATTAATTTTGCGTACTTTCGAACCCACTCCGACGGCTTAGAATAGCTCGATGTGTGCTTGCGTATAATTGCCATGGCTGTAATTCTCATTTTATTAACTTTTTACTTGCAACACTTGGCAAATATAGCAAATTAAGTTAAATCTCGCGACTGGTACTCTGAGTAAGTAACAACATGATTTTATTTGAACTTAAATGTACTAACGGGCATCATTTTGAAGCTTGGTTTAGGGACGGCGGTGCGTTTGATAGGCAAGCAAAGGGCGGAAAAGTAGAATGTCCGGTTTGCCTAGATACATCGGTGGTTAAAGCGCCAATGGCCCCGGCGGTGTCTACATCCAGTCGCAAAAATAGCAATAAACAGCAGGGTGAACATCGCGCAAAAGAAGTTGCAAGGGAAATAATAAAAGCTGTAAGCAAAATTCAGAAGCACGTTGAAGAGAATTGCGATTATGTAGGAGACAAGTTTGCTGAAGAAGCGAAAGCTATTCACTATGGCGAAGCTGAGGAGAGGAAAATTTATGGTGAGGCTACAGACCAGGAAGCTGTAGAATTATTTGAAGAAGATATTCCTGTCTACAAAGTGCCGTGGAACCAGCGGAGAGACTCATAAAATTTGATTAGACTTTACAAACACTAAACAAAAGGCAAAACTTGTTTTAACCTGCATTTTTAGCCGCTGGATTTTCAGTTTCGTGATTTACCATAAACGCACCTAAACCGACAATTGCCTGTTACAGCCAATTCAAGCTTAATGCCTCTATATAGCGATTTTAAATTACACAACGCATTTGAATATTAGGTAAAAGTGAGGTTTAATTCTTTCAGTGAGATTAGCTGGAATATTTTATGCTGTATTGGCTTTTTTAGCGAAAAGCATGTAGTTAACGTTGAGATCGTCACTAAGAATCCACTCATCAAATAGGATGTTATAAGTAAGGCCTTTCATATCTGCGATAGTAAAATTCTGTCCACGCAGCAGGGCGCAAAATTCAGATGGTTTTAAGAACAGCCGCCAGTCATGGGTTCCCCGCGGCAACCAACGTAAAACATACTCAGCCCCGATTTTAGCAAATGCCAAGGATTTCAATGTCCGGTTTAGAGTAGCACAAACCATTACTCCGCCTGGCTTTACAAGAGTTCCACATGCAGAAATAAAGCCCTCTGGGTCTGCAACATGTTCTATAACCTCCAAATTGACCACGGCATCAAATAAAAGTCCCCGCGCGGCTGCATCTTCTGGTAGCAATTTCTCATAAGTAATATCCAGACCACTCTGAGTAGCGTGAATACTTGAACTCTTGATGTTTTGCTCGCCGGCATCTATACCCATAACTTGGGCTCCCAAGCGGGACAGGGGTTCACATATAAGGCCACCCCCACACCCAATATCAATAATAGATAAATTTTTAAAAGGCTTCTTCTGAGTAACATCACAACCAAAATGAGCGCACAAATGGTCGCGGATAAATGTCAAACGAACAGGATTTATCCTATGTAAAGGTGCAAAAGGTCCTTCGGTATCCCACCATTGACCGGCCAAGTCCTCGAATCGTTTCACCTCCCTTTCTGAAGCGGTTGTCCGGTTTGCTCGCTTTTCGTGTTTGTAGAATAATTTGTCCGACTTTGCCATCTATTGCCAATTCCAAATTCTTGCTTTTTAAGCTTAAGACAGAGTATGTATACCGTCGCGCGCGCGCCGACAACCTAGGCAACCCTGATAGAGTATACTTTTAATTGTCGTTTGATAGGCGCCGTAGTAATCAGACTAAGGACTACCCAAAATGTATCGTATCGTGCAAAAATTTGGCGGAACGTCAGTCGCTGACACTCAACGTATCAAAGAAGCCGCTAAGAAGGTGGCATTTGAACATAGCCAAGGCCATCAAGTTGTCGTCGTGGTCTCTGCAATGGCGGGTGTCACAAATAAACTGATTGAATTTAAAAATTGCGTAAATAATGGCTTAGATGCTTCAGAGTACGATGTAGTGCTGTCATCAGGAGAGCAAACTAGTGCAGCTTTGATGGCGCTAGCATTACAAAATATGGGTGTTCGGGCTCGCTCATGGCTTGGCTGGCAAATCCCGATTTGGACTGACAATGTGCATGGAAAGGCTCGTATTACTGGAATCGAAACAGACTTATTGGAAAACCAGTTGAAGAAAAATGAGATAGTCGTCGTGGCTGGGTTTCAGGGATTAACACCTGACAAACGAATTACTACACTAGGGAGAGGTGGCTCTGACCTAACCGCAGTGGCACTCGCTGGCGCTTTGCAAGCACGCCAGTGCGATATATTCACTGATGTAGAAGGTATTTATACGTGCGATCCTAGAATAGTTAGCAGTGCGAATAAGCTGGATAAAATTACCTATGAAGAAATGATGGAAATGTCATCTTTAGGAGCCAAGGTACTACAAACCCGTGCTGTAGAACTGGCAATGAACTATAATGTCCGGATCCAGGTCCGATCCGCATTTATTGATTCTCCGGGAACATATTTAGTAAGCGAGGATGAAATCGTGGAACAACAAATTGTTAGTGGAATTTCACACAACCGTGATGAAGCAAAGGTCACCTTGCTGAAGGTTTCCGACCGCCCTGGCGTTGCTGCAGGAGTATTTGGACCCTTGGCAGAGGCCTCGGTTAACGTTGATATGATTGTTCAAAATGTATCAGAGGATGGTAAAACTACTGATCTAACATTTACGGTCGGACAAGCCGACTTAAACTTGGCTGTCGAAGTGCTTGAGACCAGAAAAGACAAAATAGGATTCCAAAAAATTGTAGCAGATGCCGAATTGGTAAAGATATCAATCGTAGGGGTAGGAATGCGCAGCCACCCAGGTGTAGCCCAAACTATGTTCAATGCCTTAGCAAAAAAAGGAATAAATATAAAAGTTATATCTACCTCAGAAATTAAAGTGAGCGTCCTCATCGATGAGGAATATACTGAATTAGCATTGAAGGCACTTCACTCTGCCTATGGTCTGGACCGTGACACTGATCGTATCGGATCACCGTAGCATTAAGCTGTGGACAACAAGTGTCCTGAACCAGTTTAGTAATTCAGGTCGGCTCGGTATTTATTGGGTTAAAATGGAGGTGGCGACATATGGTGCGCCCACCTTTCGATAATTTTACCAAACCAGATGCGGCACCAACAGTAATTTCTAGTTCGCGCCGGCTGCTGTCACGCCTCCGCGGTACCATGGCGGGAGATGGTGAACCCCAGGAACGTTTAGATAGCATCGTATCTATTATCGCCGCTGACCTAGTAGCGGAGGTTTGTTCGGTCTATGTTCTGCGAGCGGGCGACATTCTTGAACTGTTTGCGGCAACCGGTCTATCTCCTAAGGCTATCCACCTGACGCGTCTCGCCATAGGTGAAGGCCTCATTGGAGCTATCGCCTCTCAAGCTAAGCCAATGGCATTGCAGGATGCACAAAACAACCCGGCCTTTGTTTATAGGCCGGAGACTGGGGAAAAAATTTTTCATTCCCTAGTCGGCGTTCCAATTTTACGAGGTGGGCGAGTGACCGGTGTACTTGCTGTACAGAATCGTACTCGTCGTCATTACACTGATGAGGAAGTTGAAACACTAGAAACCATTGCGATGGTAATTGCGGAACTTATTGCAGGTGAAAATCTTATAGGTATTGATGAACACAAAGAGGGGGGCGGACATGCACTTCTGCCGGTTACGTTAGACGGTGTCAGATTAAGTGGTGGCATTGCAGTTGGTAAAGCAATTCAACATGAGCAACGTGCCCAAGTATTAACTCTAGTCGCTGAGGATACGGAGGAAGAGAAAAACCGACTAAACCTTGCCGTGGGAGAAATGCACAAATCTATTGACGAAATGCTGGAAGCAAAGGAAATGGTGTTGGCAGGTGAACACCGCGAGGTTCTTAAAACTTATAGACTTTTTGCCGAAGATGCCGGTTGGTTGGCTCGCATAAAAGAAGCTATCAACACAGGATTGACAGCAGAAGCAGGTGTGGAAAAGGTGCGCAATGATACCCAAGCCCGTTTTGGCAAACAGACAAATCCTTATTTTCGAGAAAGATTACACGACTTCAATGACTTAGCTAACAGATTTCTTCAGCACCTCCTAGGAAAAAATGGCGTTATCAATAAAGAAGATCTTCCGGAAAAATTTATACTTTTTGCTCGTAATATGGGTCCAGCGGAACTTTTAGACTACGATAGATTTCAACTGAGTGGGCTAGTCCTCGAGGGTGGGTAGACAACCACACATGTGGCTATAGTAGCGCGGGCTTTAGCAATTCCAGTTGTTGGCAGGGTGGTTGCAGCCCTGGACAACATAGAACAAATGGATACGGTAATCATTGACGGGAATGAGGCAAAAATTCATATCCGACCTGCTGATGATATTTACCAAGCCTACACTAACAAGATGGCCGTCTGGGCACAACGTAAAGCGACTTATATAAGCACACGTGATCTACCTGGGAAAACAAAGGATGGTATCAGAATTAGACTTGATATAAATGCTGGTCTACCGTCTGATTTGGATCACCTTAGACAAACTGGTGCCGACGGTATAGGACTATATCGGACCGAAATTTCTTTTATGGACAGTAATAAATTTCCCGATGTAAATCGGCAAGCAGATCTCTACAAAAGAGTGATTGATGGTGCAAATGGAAAACCTGTGGTTTTCCGGACTATGGATATTGGTGGTGATAAACGTGTGCCTTATTGGAACTCAGAAAAAGATGAAAACCCGGCGATGGGATGGCGTGCAGTAAGAATTTCTTTAGACAAGCCAACACTGATGCGGCATCAGATGCGTGCCCTAATAAGGGCGGCGGGGGAACGTGATCTCAGCCTAATGTTTCCCATGGTAACGGAAGTTTCTGAATTCGATGCGGCGCTGGATTTATTAAATACTGAATTAGATAGAGCTAAACAAAAGAGGAAAAAATTACCAAAAGATCTATCTGTTGGGACCATGTTGGAAGTTCCAGCACTTACCTTTCAACTACCCAGCCTACTCAAAAGAACAGATTTTATTGCAGTCGGAACGAATGACCTTTTTCAATTTCTATTTGCTAGCGACAGGAGTAACCCAGACTTGGCTAATCGATATGACCCAATGTCACCAGCTGCGCTTTCCTTTCTCCACGATTTTGTAAATACCTGTTTAAAAGCAAATGTTCCCGTATCACTTTGCGGGGAGATCGCCGGAGAACCCTTAGAGGCCATGGCGTTAATAGGATTGGGTTTCCGCCACCTATCGATGGCTCCCACTTCCATTGGACCAGTTAAGTCTATGGTTAGAAGCCTTTCTGCGAGTGACTTAGAGCAACATCTTGAATCTTTAACAGATTTCTCCGGCCTCAGCATGTGCAGAATACTTCGAACATTTGCCATGGACAACAGTGTCATGATTTGATTGCAGTTAACCATAAATTTTTATACAAATGTAACTTGAGAGATGATACGATTTCATTTAATTTATATAGACATGGTCGTCGTTGAATTTGTGGCTTTGATTTCTGACTCTAGGTAATATTCAGGATTTTAAAAAGTAGAAAAAGTAGTTTGAATAGAGAACTTTATTTAATGGGCCTCTAACGCTGATGAATTCGGTTATACACCCATCGTTAAATTCGGATATTGGTGCACTTTTGCGTGCTGCGCGTTTGCGCAGGGGGGATAACCTCCGCCAAGTCTCAAATGTGTTAAAAATTAGATACAATTATTTGGAATCCATAGAAAATGGCCGTTTTGATGATTTGCCAGGGGCTACTTATTCTACAGGGTTCATTAGAACCTATTCTGAATATCTAGGACTTGACGGTGAGGAACTTGTCAGCAAACTGAAAGCGGAGAGTAATGTTTTAACCGATAATACCAAACTGGCCTTCCCAGCTATTATTCCGGAGGATGGTATTCCAGGCAGCTTGGTCGTCTTATTAGGACTTTTGATCACCGTTTTGGGATATAGCACTTGGTATTGGTTCTCCAGCCCCGATGTTTTCGTTGCTGAAAATCTAACAACTATTCCTAAAGTGGCTACCGTAAAAGTAGAAACTACATCAACTAAACCACCCGTAGCGGCAGCAAATCCTTTAGTTGAAGCAAGTTCAGCGGTTGCAGCAACTGCAAAATTGCCTTCGCAGAACCACCAGAATGTTGAGAGACGAACGGAAGTCAATGCACCTGCACAAGCCTCATTAAAAGCCACCCAAGAAGATTTGGGCAGTGTTGCGGCTCCGGAAACGCCAAAAACATTAAGTCGCGAGACCATCTCCAGTGAACCTTCGAGGCGCATCGAAGGAATAGTTTTGGTTGAACCTAACAAAGTAATTTCCCCGACAGTTCGCCGAACGACTGATTTGGACGTACCACAAAAATACCCGTCGGGGGTCCAGCAAATACCTAAAGATGAAACCGCTGAAGATCGATTGGTTATAGGCTCAGCCAATAATGCTTTTACCCCCTCAAGTATTGAGGAGGCGAAAGCCCCAAAAGAACTTACTCGCAATGTGGTGAACGATGAGACCTTGACACCAAGTCGAACTACTAAACCCGATCCCGTACAAGCGGCTTTTGATGATAGCGCACCCGACACTCTATCAAAACTGCCAAAGCGGACCAACACTGAGGTTGCGGCTCTTTCTGTTTTAGACGAGAAACCACGTGAAGTTAATAAAATAATCACCCCTAATTTGCACGAAGACGTAAAATTGGATTTAAAAAACACTAGTCGCATAACCATAACAGCTAGAAATACTAGCTGGATTCAACTCCGCGACATTAGAACAAACCGAATGATTCTCTCCAAGGTTTTAAAAAAAGACCAAAGTTACCAAATTCCTGATAGACCGGGACTTAGCCTTATGACCGGAAACGCTGGTGCTTTAGAGATTACCGTTGATGGAGAAATCGTGCCTGAAGTTGGCAAACTTGGTGAAGTTCGCCGTAAAATTCTAATGGAAGTTGAAAGCCTAAAATCAGGGCAAGCGGTAGTTGAATAGCCGGATTAACGAGTCATTTCTTGGATAAAGCCGGGCCTTATTTTAACTGATATTAATACATTTTCTACCGCGCGTGGTTTGGGTCCTGGGTGGTAACTCAAATATAATAAACGCAAAAAACAGTTGGAATATCCATGACATCGAATAGTTCTAAATTACAACCCGTGCGAGGCACCCAAGATGCTATGCCCCATGAAAACAAGCTATTTAGATATATTGAGGAAACCGCTTTTAAGGTTGCTTGCCGATATGGTTTTGGTGAAATTTCAACACCCATTTTTGAGTTCACCGAAGTGTTTTCCAGAACATTAGGCGACAATTCCGATATAGTAACTAAGGAAATGTACACGTTTAAAGATCGTGGCGGAGATTATCTTACACTTCGTCCCGAAGGCACTGCTGGCGTCGCCCGAGCGGTAATCTCTAACGGTCTCGCCCAAGATTTGCCGCTAAAGTTATTTTATAGGGGTCCCATGTTTCGTTATGAAAGACCTCAAAAAGGTCGGCGGCGTCAATTTCAGCAAGTGGGCATAGAGATCATTGGAGTGTCAGAAACACAAGCTGATATCGAAACCATTGCTCTAGGCCAACACTTTTTAGCTGACCTGGGAATAGATAAAGGACTCACTTTGGAAATAAATACTTTAGGGGATTTGGAGAGCAGGACTACCTATCGGGGGTGTTTAGTAGATTATTTATCTGACTATCAAAGTAAGCTCTCTAAAGATAGTGCGTTAAGACTAAGTCAAAATCCTTTGCGCATTTTGGATTCCAAAAATGAGGATGACCGTGAGATCGTGGCAGGTGCTCCGCTTTTGAAAGATAGTCTAAATGACGAATCAAGACGGTTATTTGATGATCTTCTTAACGGGCTAACACAGCTGAAATTAGAATACATCGTGAATGATAAACTTGTACGCGGTCTCGATTATTACTCTCATACCGCGTTTGAGTTTACATCCAGATCCTTAGGTGCCCAAAGTGCTGTTCTTGCGGGTGGACGCTATGATGGCCTCATTAGCCAAATGGGTGGGCCCGAAATACCTGGCATCGGTTGGGCCGCCGGAGTTGAACGATTAGCCCTTTTATTGGGTAATACCCATTTTCTTGATCGACCAATTTCTGTAATTCCTGTCAACAAAGATTTAACAAATGAAGCCATAAATCTGGCTGACCGGTTAAGACGAAAAGGTTTTAATGTTGAGCTAGGATATTCGGGCAATTTAAGCAAAAGAATGAAACGGGCAAATAAAGCTAATTCTTGCGCGGTAATAATATTGGGAGCAGACGAGTTTTTGCGAAACAAAAGCCTAGTTCGTGACATGGACTCGGGTGAACAAGTTGAAGTGTCATTAGAACATCTAAACAAACATCTTGAACCTTACAAATAATTAATGAATGTCTGCGTTAGAAACAAAATAGAACCATGGCTAATAAAATAATATATAAAAAATATTTTTTAGTGGTAGGGGCTAACCATCGATCATCAACGATGCTGTTTCGTGACAAATTGGCTATAAAGGACCGGCAATTAACAAATGTATACGATAGGCTACTCGATGCGGGTATCCGACAATCGTTTGTACTGTCAACTAAGGATAGAACTGAGATTTATGCCTTTCACGATCCACTAACTAATCCTGCAAGTGAAATAATTAAATTATTGAGCTCCCACGCCGGAGTCGGGCGGGGGGAGATTGAGGCACAGACTTATGTACTTACAAGCGGTGAAGCTTTTAGGCATCTCCTTGCGGTCTGTTGCGCTCTCGACAGCCTGGTGATTGGTGACCCACGTGTCAGTAATATCCTTAATACATCTTACAACGCGGCCAAACATGCCGGTAAGACAGGAGTTGAACTAGACTTATTGTTTGAGGAGGCTTTCACGACCTCTAAACGAGTGTTTAGAGAGACAGAAATCAGCCGTCGTCCGGTATCCATCCCGGCAGCTACCGTGCAAGTTGCACGGGATCTGCACGGGGACCTCTCTCATTGCTCAGGCCTATTAATAGGCGCCGGTGAAATGGGTGAAATGCTCGCTACAAGCTTACTTTCAGCTGGTCTAGCACACTTAGTGGTAACCCACCCGACCTTAACAAAAGCAGATTCGATAGGACAAAACCTCAATTGCCATGTGGGACGCATGGAAGAATTACCCATTCTATTGGCAAAATCAGACATTGTGTTGACCTCAATGAATACACGTCGATTTACTTTAACCCGGGATACAATCAAGTCAGCGTCTACCATAAGGCGCCGAAAACCAATCCTTATAATTGATACTGGCGTGCCCGGTGATGTTGATTACGCGGTGGTGGAATTAGAAGACGCATTTTTGTACACACTGGATGATTTAGAAAAAGTCACACGTGAAGGTGTTAAAACACGAGAAGTGGAAACTAATAAGGCATGGAAGATTGTTGAAGACGAGGTAACCAATGTATTTACTGAACAAAAAAAATTAGTTAGCGATAATAAGGGGCTCATGAGCAACGATTTTATCGAAGGGCTCAGACAAAAAGCCTTGGCTGAAGCACTTGGAGATGCCGATAAAGCAACACAACTATTTTTTCAAAGTCTAAAACAGTATGAAAAGGCAACAAAGGCGCTGCCGGGAGTTGAATCCAACGATTTGGACAAATAGGAGATGAGCCTCGAACACAAACTTGATGGGTTGCTTTCTAAGCATGACGAATTACAGAACCTTCTAGCCACCCATTCTGGAATGGGTGGGCAGGAATATGCTCGTTTATCCAAAGAGTTCACCGAGCTAAATGAGATTGTTAGGGTAGTTAAAATATATAGGGAAGTTGAATCTGAAATCCGGAATCTAAACTTGCTCCTTGATGAAGATATTTCTGATAGCGAGGTAAAAGCGCTTGCAGAAGAAGAACTGCGAGAGCTTAAACAACAGCTCCCTTCTTTAAAACATGATGTGCAACTCCAGCTTTTGCCGAAAGATAGCGTGGATAAAAAAAATGCTATACTTGAAATTAGGGCAGGTACCGGTGGTGAAGAAGCCGCCTTATTTGCAGCAAATTTATTCCGCATGTACCAGCGCTTCTCGGAACAACATAACTGGACATTCGATTTTATGGATCTTAGTGAAACTGGTATTGGCGGCTACAAAGAGGCAATTGCGAATATAACCGGTAAGGATGTTTTCGCAAAATTAAAATTTGAATCGGGGGTACACCGCGTCCAACGCGTCCCCGAAACCGAAAGTCAAGGTCGGGTACATACCTCAGCTGCCACAGTAGCGGTGTTACCTGAGGCCGAGGAAGTGGATATTGAGATCAACACCAAAGACCTCAGAATTGATACCTACCGGGCACAAGGAGCCGGAGGCCAGCACGTAAACAAAACCGATAGCGCCGTCCGTATTACCCACTTACCCTCAAAACTTGTTGTGCAATGTCAAGATGAAAAGTCACAACATAAAAATCGGGCTAAAGCGATGAAACTTTTGCGGTCCAAACTATACAATTTTGAACAGCTGCAAGTAGATCAGGCACGTGCTGCTAATAGAAAAAACCAGGTAGGAACAGGTGACCGATCGGAACGTATCCGTACCTATAACTTTCCCCAAGGAAGGGTTACCGACCACCGCATTAATCTTACCCTTTATAAACTTGACAGGGTCATGGAGGGAGACTTGGACGAAATTATCGACGCCTTAACCGCGGAAGAACAAGCGACTTTATTAGCTAGTGTTTAATGATTTCTAACCCTGGAACTTTGGGTGAATCTATTGAGATAGTGTCTACTATTTTGTCAGAAGCTGGTATAGAAAACTCAAGGCGCGAAGCTCACCTCTTGCTTCAATATGTCACTGGTAAATCTGTTACTGACCTGAGGGGATTTCCGAAGGCAAGATTGTATGCCGATGTCTGGAACAAAGTATTGCTTCTTACAAAACGCCGAGCCCAACACGAACCAATGGCGTACCTTATGAAAAACAAGGAGTTTTGGAGCCTACCCTTTGAAGTTACAGAAGATACCCTAATTCCAAGGCCGGATAGTGAGACACTTATTGAAACTATTTTAGATTTCACACCTAACGCCAATGCGCGCCTGAATATACTTGATCTTGGGACAGGTTGTGGATGCTTGCTAGGTGCACTTTTGACAGAATTTAAATATGCCGTTGGCGTTGGAGTAGACGCAAGTAAATCTACATCCAGCACCGCACGCAGAAACATGCAGCGACTGGGCTTCATTGACCGAGCAGAAATAAGGACCGGGAATTGGGGTGACGGGATAAAAACATCGTTCGATATCATTGTGTGTAACCCACCGTATATACCCTCCGGAGAAATTGAAATGCTAGACATAGGAGTGAGGAAATTTGAACCACATATGGCACTTGATGGTGGTCGGGATGGATTAGAATCTTACCGAATCATAGCCCGTGAGATACATCGCCTCTTAACAAAATCTGGGTTAGCTGCTGTAGAACTTGGATTAGGGCAAGCTCCAGAAGTTACTCATATTTTTGAGAAGAATGGACTAAAAATAAAAAAGATTACCCAAGATCTGGCATTCCAAAACCGTTGCCTTTTAGCAACAGTTAGAAATTGATGCTAATATTCTCATTTAATGGTTGGAAAAAAGAACTCCTTTGTCTAGGCTCTCTTACTGTTGGGTGCAAATCGTGTTGTAGGTACAGAAAGCTGTTACTTGATTAGCACCACATTCCGAACTATCAAAAGGTCAAGTGTGCGGTAATTTTTTGCACTGGAAGAACGTTTTGATGGGGAAATGGATTTATCGCAAATAGAAGCAAAAGGCGACATGAGACAAGGAAATAATTCCCGGCGTTCGCGTGGACGAGGTAACGGGAAGAGGCAACCACGCGGTAGCAACCAAATTGATAGTCATGGACCGGAGGTTCGCGTCCGAGGGACTGCCCAGCAGGTCTTTGATAAATACCTCGCCCTGGGCCGTGATGCCACGACAACAGGTGATCGTATAATTGCTGAAAATATGTTCCAGCATGCTGAGCATTATTCTCGAATTTTATCCTTGGCCCAAGAGAACGCCGAACAGCACAACGACACCCGTGAAGAAAGGGAAAACCGTCGTGACAACGGACAAAATATTAATCCTAATCAGGAAAAAAATGAATTAGGATCAAATCAAGATACAGATTTAGACCATGCCCGAGATGATACCGGAAAACCCAATGTTGAAACAAAAACTGTAGAAGAAAACCCTCTGGCAGCCTCTAGCTCTATTGAATAGAGTTAATACACTCTAACGTAGAAGACTAAACCTTCATAAACTAACCCAACATCCGATGGGCTGCCTAAACAGGCGACACGCTAATACAATCGTATAACATTTTAATCAATAATAATTTTGGCGACACTTAATACGAAGGAACGTATCCTTATGTAGGTGCGAACAACTTATATCTATCCATCCTTAGAAAGGTTAACACTCCACTATAACGCCGTCGGATACATGATCTGGAAAATATTGGATTATTCAATTTTTAAACATTTACAACGATCTTACCCTGTATAGTCACATTGCTAAGCCACTATAGTCGGTTCTTCCAATAAATAATGCCCATATGAATTTGCACAGAAACGAATATCTAAATACTGATACCAGATTTTAAAACAGATCCAATTAAAATCAAATCTATCAACTAATCAGCCTTTCTTAATAATATTATAAGAATTGCAGAATGCTTAAAAAAGCACGGTAACCGTGGTCTAAAAACAGATATTTAAACCAATGGTTTTCACGGTAATTCACCAAAACCAAGTCAAAGAAGTTGTTAACCTTTTTTAAAATTGGGTTCCCCTTGCAGCTACATAAAACTATTACATATTAAAATTTAGAGCTGATTACTCAACGAAAGAATCATGGAATGTTACTGAGATGTGCAGAGCAAGCCGCTTCTTTAAAGGAAGGATAGATGAGCATGAACTTTGATAAGTTCACCGAACGTTCTCGGGGTTACATCCAGTCTGCGCAGAGTGCAGCAGCTCAGTCTAATCATCAACAACTGACGCCAGAACATCTATTTAAAATCTTGGTTGAAGATCAAGAAAGCTTAGCGACAAAGCTTGTGGAAGCTTGCGGTGGTAACGTGGCAGAAATCTACCAGCTAGTGCAAAAAGAATTAAATCGGCTTCCAAGTATTGAAGGTAGTGGAGCGGGACAGATTTATTTATCACCCCAAATGTCAAAAGTATTGTCCCAAGCAGAGGATTTAACTGATAACGTAGGTGACAGCTACGTTACCGCAGAATATCTCTTGTTATCTTTGTCCATGTCGCCAGATACGGCCTCTAGTAAAATTCTTACTAACGCAGGTGTTAATCCTAATGCCTTAAATGAAGCAATTAATAAGTTACGTAAAGGCCGTGGAGCCCTCTCTCCAAATGCTGAAGACGGATACGATGCTCTACTTAAATTTGGCCGGGATATGACGGGGGAGGCACGGGAAGGGAAACTTGACCCTGTTATAGGTCGGGATGAAGAAATCAGACGGAGCATACAGGTTCTTTCTCGGCGAAAAAAAAATAACCCGGTTTTAATTGGGGAACCAGGTGTCGGTAAGACCGCTATAGTGGAAGGACTAGCCCAGAGAATTGTGAATGGTGATGTCCCCGAAGCGTTGGCAAAAAAACAGTTAGTCATGCTTGATTTAGGTGCCATGCTTGCCGGAGCCAAATTTAGAGGAGAATTTGAGGAAAGATTAAAAGCCGTTTTAAACGAGGTAACCGACTCGAATGGCGAGATCATTCTTTTTATCGATGAAATGCATACCTTAGTAGGTGCGGGTGCAGCTGAGGGCGCAATTGATGCATCCAATCTTTTAAAACCATCATTGGCAAGGGGCGAGTTGCATTGTGTTGGTGCAACAACACTGGATGAATACCGCAAACATGTGGAAAAGGATGCTGCTCTAGCCAGACGTTTTCAAACTGTATTTATTTCAGAACCAACCATCCAAGATACTATATCCATTCTCCGCGGCATCAAAGAAAAGTATGACCTACATCATGGCGTTAGAATTACTGACGGGGCCCTTGTATCGGCAGCTACTTTATCAGACCGCTACATCACTGACCGTTTCTTACCTGATAAAGCTATTGACCTTATTGACGAGGCTGCAAGCCGTTTGCGTATGGAGGTAGACTCCAAACCAGAAGAATTGGATGAGTTGGAACGTCGCGTTGTTCAGCTTAAGATCGAACGTGAAGCCCTCCTCAAAGAAGCTGACCACGGATCCAAAGAGCGACTGGTGCAACTAGAAAAAGAACTGGCGACGCTTGAAGGAGAAGCCAACGCCTTAACTAAACAGTGGCAAGGTGAAAAGGATAAAATAGCCGAAACACAAAAACTTAAAGAAAAGTTAGATCAGGCTAGAATCTCTATGGAGAAAGCGCTTCGGGAGGGTCGTTTTGAAGAAGCCGGGGAATTACAGTATTCGCAGGTTCCGGAGTTGAAGGAACAACTCGAAAAAGCCGAAAACGCTGAGAAGCCTGGCATGGTTCAAGAAACAGTCATGACTGAGCATATTGCTGCTATAGTTTCTCTCTGGACAGGAATTCCGGTCGATAAGATGCTCGAAGGTGAACGTGAAAAACTCCTAAAGATGGAAAATTCTTTGGAAAAGCGAGTAATTGGCCAAGAGGAGGCCCTTTCTTCTGTCTCCAATGCTATTAGGCGTTCTCGGGCTGGTTTGCAAGATACTCAACGGCCTTTAGGCTCGTTTCTTTTTATCGGTCCGACCGGTGTTGGCAAAACGGAGCTTACTAAAGCTCTGGCCGAATTTTTATTCGATGATGAAAATGCTATGCAACGTATCGACATGTCCGAATACATGGAAAAACATTCCGTCGCCCGTTTAATTGGTGCACCACCTGGATATGTTGGATACGACGATGGCGGCACCCTAACCGAGGCGGTCCGAAGGCGACCCTATCAGGTGATCCTACTTGACGAGGTTGAGAAATCCCATCCTGATGTCTTCAATATTCTTTTGCAGGTCCTTGAAGATGGTCGTCTAACTGACAGTCACGGTCGAACAGTAAATTTTAAGAATACCATTATAATTTTGACCTCAAATCTTGGATCCGAATTGATGGCCAAGCAGGAACAGGACCACGATTCCTCGGAGATAAAAGAAGGTGTCATGGAAATTGTACGAGAAACTTTCCGCCCAGAGTTTCTTAACCGCCTAGATGAAATTATTTTGTTCCATAGGCTATTTCGAGATCAAATGGGTCCCATAGTAAATATCCAACTCAATCGAGTCAGAGACCGTTTAGCATCCCGGAATATTGGGCTTGAGGTTGATCAGCCCGCGCTTTCATGGTTAGCAGACTTGGGATATGACCAAGTCTACGGTGCACGACCGCTGAAACGCGCAATTCAACGCTATGTAGAAAACCCAATGGCTACTCTCATCCTAGAGGATAAAATACGGGACGGAGACATAGCTCACGTCAGCGCAGGTCAAGAAAAGCTTTTCATAAACGGCGAAGAAGTACGCGGGAAAACCGCTTAATCACTAGGCGTCATGGTTCGGCGGTATTTTACTAAAACACTTTGGCCTATTTATGATTGGTATCAAGCGCAGTGTATTGTTGCTCTAATTTTGCCTGAACGGAGGAAAAAAGTGCAAGTTCGTTGCCGGCGAGCCTCTTGCCGGACGGCATTTTCAGCCTCAATGGATTGATTTGGGTATTATTTTTTAATATCTCGTAATGCAAATGAGGTCCTGTGGACCGACCCGTTGACCCCACATACCCAATTATCGCTCCCTGTCTAACCCGTGCTCCAATCCGTATACCCGGCTTAAAACGGCTCAGATGCGCATAGGCTGTTTCAAATTTCGAACCGTGGCGAACGCGAATGTAATTACCGTACGCACCATTGCGGCCTTTTTTCACTATACTTCCGCTTCCAGCCGCATATACGGGCGTTCCGCGCGGAGCCGAAAAATCCACTCCACGATGCAATTTGTTATACCCTAGAATGGGATGCCGTCTCTTGCCAAAACCTGAGCTTAAACGGGCGCCATTTATAGGTGTGCGCATTAAAGCTTTACGGGCACTTTTACCCTTATTATCAAAATAGCCTATAATTCCTTTACTAGTCCGATAACGATAGAGAGGATTGTTTTCCCCTCTTAAGATTAGATTCCCATATACTACATTTCCAAAGCGGGCAAACTTGCCGTTTTCAGTGAATAGCTTTTCAAATAGCACTTCAAACTTATCGCCAACCCTAATGCCCCGTTGAAAATCTACATCCCAAGAATAAATCCGGATCAATTCCATCAGTATGGGTTTGGGAACCCCAGACTTAATCGCCGCCTCATAAAGACTAGTTTTTATTGAGCCATTCTCTTTAAACAAGCGCCGTTTTACCGCAAATGTTTGTTTAGAGACTCTAAAGCGCTGGTCATCAATAAGCGCAATGGTAATCTCATTATATATACTTGGACGAACCACCATTCGCTGAATGATATTATTGTTAGGACCAGAGGTTTGGGGAGTTAATACGAGGGTTATTTCCTGACCGGGCTTCGTACGTCGCGGGTCGTAAAACTTTGAAAGCGCTTTAACCGCTTTGTGCGCATTCTCCAATGCCACACCTTCCCGTTTCAAAAGATTTATTAGTGTATCGTCCTTACCAACTTTTACCTTTTTCGTAAATGTTGGTGGCGGAAAATCCTTCTCCAAAACGGGGTCGACCGGTAAAAGACGTATCGCTGGCGTGTTATAAAAGGAGTATTTATTCACATTTGGCCGTGCAGCATTTGTCGATCGCCAATCAAAAATCAAGAGTGGCAAAATTGAAGTTACAACCACCAACAAGCCCAAGGGCGCCTTCCTTAGAGCGACATTTACTATTTTCCGTACAAGCGACATACTATTTACCGAGTTAACTGAATTTCGAAATGTTTTTCATGTTTTGTTTAGTTTACTTACTATCTTTTGAATTTTATTTGGAACAAATTCCACTGTAGCCCAAAATTAGTTTTCAAGATCCAATGATCCCTCTTTCACAGGAAAAACTTAACGTCTAACCGGGTCGCAGTGTTAGTACTATAGACCCTGGTCGATGGTAGAAAGTCTCTCCTCAGTACCTGTAATTCTGCCCGATCATTCGTTAAAGTTTGGTTGCCGGGGTTAAATGTTTATAGGATATTCTAGTTCTCTTAGCATCATATTTTTAAAGAAAGTTTCAGATATAT
>PTLH01000169.1 GCA_002938035.1 Alphaproteobacteria bacterium MarineAlpha3_Bin6 | reverse complement strand
ACCTTCCTGATTACTTCGTGCTGGTGCTTCAGATCCATGGAGAACTTCCTCAAATAGCTTTTCGCCAGGTCGAATACCCGTGATTACGATTTTAATGTCTTCGTCAGGAATCAGGTCTGCGAGCCGAATCATCTGACGAGCTAAATCCATAATTCGAATAGGTTCACCCATATCGAGCACAAATATTCTACCGTTCAACCCTCCCTCTTCGATACCTAAAGCCGCAGCCTGAAGCACGAGTTCCACTGCTTCCCTTGTCGTCATAAAATAACGTGTCATATCAGGATGTGTAACGGTCAAGGGACCACCATCCGACAACTGTTTTCTAAATAACTCAACCACAGAGCCAGTTGAACCCAGCACGTTACCAAATCGGACCGTGATGAAGTTTGTGTCATCTTTACTTGAGCGTTCCAATTCCAAGGCTTGGCAATACTGCTCAGCAACCCGCTTTGAAACTCCCATTACACTTGTTGGATTAACTGCCTTGTCTGTGGAAATTTGGATAAAAGTGCTTACGTTACACGAACGAGCGGCATCACCTACATTAACAGTTCCGAATATATTGGTGGAAATGCCTTCTAATATATTGGCCTCAACCAATGGAACATGTTTAAGCGCCGCAGCGTGAAAAACTATATCCGGTCTTTGGTCAACAAATATTGATTTTATACGTATTCGATCACGTACATCACCTAAAAGTGCCTGTCGACTGAGATCTGCATGCTGGTTAGCCAACTCCATGTCGACACAAAACAAATTGTACTCGGAACTGTCTACCAAAGTTATATGATCCGGTTCTAGGCTGGAAACCTGCCGGACAAGTTCCCTGCCAATACTCCCTCCTGCTCCAGTAATAAGTAAACGCTTTCCAAAAATCAGGCGTTTTACCTCCGCTTTATCTAAGGTGCTTTGAGGGCGACCCAACAAATCCTCCACATCGATAGGTTTAATCTTCATGTCATCAGGCAAGTCATTTTGAAAATCTGACAAAGATGGCAAACGGGCTATATTCATACCCAGACTATCAGCGGTTTCAAAAAGTTCTTTCATTTTTATGGATTGAAATCGCTCTGACGTCACGATGAGACGTTGGGGCTTAGCACCCATGTTAGCCAATTTCTGAACCACGGCAGAAATCTGGTCGATGGTTCCCATAATTTCCACACCATGTATGTTCCGCCCCACCCGAGCTGTTGTATCGGACACTATACCCACAACACGGTAGTTTGAGTCAGTCCTGGAAATATCGCGAATAAATAGCTCCGCGCTATCACCCGAACCAACCAGCAAAACCGGAACGCGAAGATGGGCATCCTTATCCAAATGAAAATCAAGTCTGCGGTCTTTCAGTAAACGGTATAAAAATCTCGGCCCCCCAAGCAGGGCTATCAAGACGAACCAACTAATTATTGGCAGTGATCTTGGTAGATCTTCTAAACGCGTAACCGCAAAAAGGATAATGATAAAAATAAGTATAGTAAGGCTAGAGGCCTTTGTAATATTGAATAGATCGTTCAATGATGCATAGCGCCAAACCCCTTGGTACATTTTCATTAAACGAAATACCACAGCAGAGACCGTCGTAAAAATTCCAATTGCTAAGTAAAGTTCATCCCGCGGGTAAAAGACTATATCTTCGCCAAGACGCAGGAATAGAGAAACGATAAGCGCCGCTGCTGCCATGGCAACATCGTGTAGAAATGCAAAATTAGCGCGATTAAAAATCATATTTCGTTCGTATTACTAGGCAGAATTTTTTCTTAAAATAATTACTTGTCATATCCGCTTATTGGCGTCAGAAAGGAAATAGGGAACACTCTACGATTAAATTCGACTACTAAGATACCATCGCGCTGTTTCATTTAAACCCTCCTGAATTGTATATGGTGGAGACCATTCGAGATCCTTTTCTATTAGTGAACTGTCTACTTGAAGCGAACCTGTCAACCTGGCAATTGCACCCGTTCCGCCAGTTACAACGGCAATTCCTGTCAGAAGCCATCTAGGTAGGGAAATCAGCCAAACTTTCGAACCAAGTGATCCACTGATCCGGCAAACCAGGTCGGGTGTAGACATATCTTGCCCGTCCCGGACAAGATATGTTTTTCCGACAGCAGCGGGATGATCGAGACTAGCTTTAATCGCTGACGCCAAGTTACCTACGTATATTAAACTGCGTTGATTGGTAATGGCACCGAACGGCATAATTCTGAGACGGGAACAGGCTTTAATCAATCTTAGAAAATTACCCTTAACATATGGGCCATAGACCAATGGTACGCGCAATATGACAACCTCAAGCCCGGTGTTTTTGCTCACTTCCAAAAGTGTTTGTTCCGCTTCCCATTTGGAGATGCCGTAGGGGTCACCAGGCAAAGGCGTGTCCTCCTCTGAAAACGGATGACCTGTTGTAATTTCACCATTTACCTTAATCGTACTGATGAATACCAAGCGATTGACCCCAGCTGCCGCTGCTGCTATTGCCAGTTGCCTCGTACCATCTCGGTTAACTCGTCGATGTTCAGCGAGCGGGTCAGAAGAAGTATCTCTGGTCACGTGCACTCGCGCTGCCAAATGAATAATAGTATCTGCCCCCGCCACAGGACCGGACCAATCTGTATCTGGACCAATTTCCGGTATATAATATAAAGGTATATTTTCCGGCCCTCTTTTTTGTTCAATATTACTTGTAGTGCCGGAGAGTGAGTAACCAGCAACCCGAAGCGATTTACAGACTGCCCGTCCGACAAACCCACTGGCTCCTGTGATTAGGATACGAGTCACGTTCCGTCTTCCACCTTGCTAGCCATCTCAAGAATATCCAGAACTCCCTGGGCTTGTCTTTCACGAGAATGCTTGGGTGCCGCCGCAACCGACGCCGCTGATAACCTTTCCATCAGTTTCTCATCCACAAATAGTTTCTGAACAGCTTCCGCCAATTGTTTGGAATTAGACGCATCTACCCAGCAACCAAATCCCAGTTCCTTCACTAGTTCACTAGCTTCACCTTTCGGAGACACTAGCAATACTGG
>PTLH01000168.1 GCA_002938035.1 Alphaproteobacteria bacterium MarineAlpha3_Bin6 | reverse complement strand
AACTGCCTAAAGGAGACACTCACACCATGGGTCACTTAAAACTCTCTATTATCTTGTTTGGGCTTAATATTCTCTTCCGTTATTGCTCATGGCGGTATCCGGAATTTAAGGAACGACTGAAAGATAAAGAATTTACGGCCCAGATCAGGACTAAAGACGGTTCAGTCGGCCGTTGGTTTAGTTTTGGTATCAACGGCTATAAGTCCGGCACGGGCATCAACGAAAACGCCGAAGTCATCATGACTTTTAAGACCGCTGACGTCGCAGCCAAACTACTCATGCCACCGATTGACCAATTGGAACAAATCAACGCTCTCAAGGATTTTCAAATCTCGTTGGAAGGTCCAGAGGACGAAGCTAACTGGTTTACTCAAACCGTCATGCAAACCCAAACTGTTGGCTGGAAATATGGGGTTGATCAGGGAAATGGGGTCACCCGGTTTACCCAAATGACAAATGGAGGCCCCATTTTTGCTTATGTCAAAAACAACAAAATTGTTCGCATTACACCCATAGAGTTTGACGATACGGACCCGGAACCTTGGACGATAAGTGCACGCGGCAAAAAGTTCACACCACCGCGCAAGACAAGCCTAGCGCCGCACGGCATGAACTGGAAAAGCATGGTCTATTCTCCTGATAGACTTCTATATCCTATGAAAAGGGTAGATTTTGACCCTAACGGCCAACGAAATCCCCAAAATCGCGGTAGCTCAGAATATGAACGCATCAGTTGGGATGAGGCATTGGATCTAGTTGCAACAGAAATCAAACGAGCCAAGACCGTTCACGGACCAGGAGCCATCGCTAATTCGCACGGATCTCACCACACATGGGGCAATATTGGATATTATTTGAGTGCTAATTTCCGATTTGTTAATGCTGTAGGGATGACAAGGGTGCATCACAATCCTGATAGCTGGGAGGGATGGTATTGGGGGGCAGTGCACCACTGGGGTCAATCCTTAAGGGTCGGACAATGCGAAACTTATGGAGGTGTTCAGGACTGCCTAGAAAATTCTGAGATGATAGTTTTCTGGTCCGCCAACCCTGAGGGCACCAGCGGAGCCTACGGCGCCTTGGAAGGCACAATCCGACGAAAATGGCTCCGTGAGACCGACATCAAAATTGTTCACATAGATCCTTACTTTAACGATACTGCGCAGTTACTAGGAGGCAAATGGATTGCGCCGCGTCCAACAACATCTCCCGCGCTTGCCATAGCGATCGCCTATGTATGGATCAACGAAAACCTATATGACAGAGAGTATGTTGAAACCCGTACCAAGGGGTTCGACAAATGGAAAGCATATATAATGGGTGATGAAGATGGTCAGGCAAAATCCCCGGAATGGGGTGAAGAGGAGACCGGCATTCCTGCCAAAGACATTCGCGCTTTAGCCAGAGATTGGGGAAACAAGCGGACGTATCTTGGTGCAGGTGGCTGGGGTAACGGACACGGCGGCGCATGCAGAAACTCTACGGGAATTCAGTGGGCCCGCACCATGGTTTGCCTTATTGCGATGCAAGGCCTGGGGAAGCCCGGTGTGGGTATGGGAAATCTACAATGGGGGACACCCGTCGATACCAACTTCTATTTCCCAGGCTACGCCGAAGGCGGAATGTCTGGCGACCTTCATCACACCGCCATGGCAGTCGAACTTTATCAACGTATGCCCCAACTCCCCAGTATGAATACAGTTGACCAAAGCATCCCGAGATTGCAACTACCTGAGGCCATATTGGATGGTAAGGCTGAAGGCTATATCTGGGATGGGAAATCAATACAGGCTCAATTTAGCAAATTTACCTATCCCAAACCCGGATACTCACCTGTCCGAATGCTTTATAAGTATGGTGGTTCCATTTTCGGAACAATGAGCGACACTAATCGACATGTAGAAATGTACCGCTCTGAAAATTTGGAATTTGTGGTCAACCAATCTATCTGGTTTGAAGGAGAAGCTAAATTTGCCGACGTGATCCTACCCGCTTGCACCAACTTTGAGAGACCTGATATCAGTGAGTGGGCGGGTTTGGGTGGTTATGCCCATCATGGCCAGACACAGTTAAACCATCGAGTTGCCGTCTTCCAGCATAAGCTGATCGAGCCTTTGGGTGAGTCGAAATCAGACTTCACGATCTTCCTTGAATTAAGTAAGCGCCTAGGATTAGGAGCTTACTTTTCTGAAGGAATGAGTGAACTGGATTGGGCTAAGCGGGAATTTGACGCATCGGATCTGCCCTCTATCACTTCATGGAAGAGATTTATCCGGAAAGGCTATGCCGTCATTCCCAATCCACCTGAAGCATTGCGTGACCCTGTGTCGTGGCGTTGGTTCTACGATGGGAGAAAAAAGGATGTCCCTGAACCCATGCCATTACCGTCGGATTACTCTGAGGAATATCTTAAGGGTCTTCAAACTCAATCGGGTAAGATAGAATTCGAATGTGAAAGCCTAAAACTATTTGACCCCAATGACGACGACCGACCTCCAATAGTCAAATACCGACCTTCCTGGGAAGGTCACAAAGCCGCAGCCGCGAGAGAATTTCCGCTGCAGTTGGTCACTCCTCATCCCCGCTTTAGCTTTCATACTCAGGGAGATGGCAAGGATAGCTTCCTAAACGATATAGACGAACACCGTATCACAGTTAACGGTTACGCCTATTGGGTAATTAGAATTAACCCGCAAGACGCGAAAGCCCGCGGCATTAACATGCATGACATAGTCAAGGTCCATAACCAACGCGGTGCGGTTCTCTGCGCCGCAAAATTGACCGAGCGCGTGCGGCCTGGCGCTCTACACGGTTATGAGTCTTGTGCAGTTTATGATCCTTTAGGTGTACCTGGTCATTCCATTGATCGAGGTGGCTGTCTAAACCAGCTTACCCCACCACGTTCCCAATTAAAAAAAGGTCATTCTATGGGTTCAAGTGCCGCTCTGGTAGACGTGACCCTATGGGAAGGAGAAGTCAGTATAGACCGATCACCCGACCAATACGCAATGGCTGCTGTGTGAGAAAGGAATAAGT
>PTLH01000167.1 GCA_002938035.1 Alphaproteobacteria bacterium MarineAlpha3_Bin6 | reverse complement strand
AAAAATCTTGTGCGACACCTATGGCTTTAAAAGGGGTTACGCTTGCCGCTGTTAACCTTAATCCGGTACATCCCAAGTGGGTGCTACACCGGCCGCTGCCTCCACTAGAGAGCGGCAGCGAATGCCAACGCCTGCACCTTCGCATTGGAAATTAGTGCAGTAGCTGAATGCAAGCTTGCGTTCCCGGTCGCAGAAGCCAAGTGCACCCCCAGAGCCGAGTTTACCAAAGGCGCTCAAGTTACTCCCCATCGGGATATACGGTGGACTGTTTTGCTCAAAACCAAGTCCCATCCGCAAAGGCCAATGGGTCATCTCACAAATTCCTTTCCATTGTAATTTTGACAGGTGTTTCACGGTATCGGGTTTTAAGAGCCTAATACCATCTAATTCGCCATCATTCGCAAGCATGGCATATATACGGGCAACACCGCGGGCATTTCCATGCCCCCCGAATGGTGGCAGTTCGCCTTTACGAATTTCGATGCAGTTTAACAGATTAGGATAATTTGGCCTACCTGAGTGCGCGCGGTTAAGGTTTGATCCCTCTCTCGCACACTCAGCCCAAAAATTGTTTTCAGGGTTGAGGTGCATGGGTGCCACAAGGTCTAGTTCCTTCGTGGTCAAGCCAATGTTGTATTCAGCCCCTAGAGGTTCGGAAATTTCTTCGCGTATGAAAGTACCAATCGTCTTTCCGGTAACGTGGCGGACAATCTCACCAAGGATAAAACCGATATTTATTGTGTTGTAGCCTCCTTTGGTTTCCGGGGGCCAGGCCGGTTCTTGACGCGCAATTGCAGAACATTGTGCCGAATAATCAAACCAATCGCCGGGCTTCGCGGTGTCGGAAAAAACGGCACCACACTGATGACCTTGCACATGCCTAACCAAAATGTTGTCTTTACCGGATTGGCCAAATTCTGGCCAGTAAGTGGCAACGGGTGCATCGAGGTTGACTAAACCGCGATCTGCCAAAACGTGGACGGCTAACGCGCATATCGACTTGGCGACAGAGTTCATAAGAGTAATGGTATCTTCTGTCCATGTTTGGATCCGTTCCTCATCACGGTGACCGCCCCAAAGATCAACGACCTTTTCGTTTTCCTTATAAACACAAACGCCGGCACCAATCTCACTTCGACTATCAAAGTTTTCCTGAAAAGTTTCTTTAACTGCTTTAAAAGCCGGATCGCAATATCCTTGAACTTCTAGGTTGTGTTTGCCCATGGTGACCCTCCTTTTGTTATACCAGTCACGAAGAAATATAATTCAATTTTTGGTTTAAGCTGAAGACTATTGCGTTAACCCCAATTGTCCTTCGTATCAACAAAGTTTCTTCTCCAACCACTTTCAAAGAATACGCAACAAAAATTGATGGCTGTGAAGACGTTTCGTCTTCGTGCGATGATGGTTCGTCCCAGATATTTACCGATTATAGGTTCTATGTTAGTTAGTCTTTCAATTAAGTTTGGCACATAGTAATTAAAATTAAAATATATAACTGATTCCTTTAAAATTCGTGGTTTAAACCAGATCTAGTCGGATAATGAAAAGCCAAAAAATTATCGGGTACGGCGAACCTCTCAAAGCCTTTGAAGAACCTAATCCTCAGCCGATTGGAACAGAAGTTCTTGTCTCAATTAGCCACTGTGGAGTTTGTCACAGTGACCTCCATATACATGACGGATTTTTTTCATTAGGTAATAATCGTAAGTTAGACACGAGTGGTGGTCGAGATCTTCCCTTTACGCTTGGCCATGAAATACACGGTAAAGTTGCTGCATTAGGGCCTAAAGCGACGGGTATTGACGTGATGGATGAATGCGTCGTTTATCCATGGATTGGCTGTGGTACGTGTGCTCAATGCGAGAATGGTCAGGAAAATCTATGTGGATCAAATCGTAATCTCGGCACAAGAAAAGACGGGGGATTTTCTGACCATGTCTTAGTACCCCATCCACGCTATTTGCTAAATGCAACCGGAGTTCCCTCTGGGTTAGCAGGTACATACATGTGTTCAGGCCTAACAGCATACAGTGCTTTGAAAAAAGTTGGAGAGATATCAGAAAAAGATAAAATACTGATCCTGGGGATTGGAGGCGTAGGATATATGGGTCTGCAGCTAGCGAGAGCACTTTTCAGGGAAACAATCCTATGCGCGGATATTGACGCATCGAAAAGGGATGCTGCGTTCAAAGCCGGCGCAAAGGAAGTCTATGACCCCTCTGAACAGACAGCATCAAAGTCTGTTATTCGTGACACTTCAGGCGGAGTTTTCGCTGTTTTAGATTTTGTTGGATCTGAAGCTTCCGTGGGGTTTGGTCGAAAATGTCTTCGTCGCGGTGGGAGGCTTATTTTAGTTGGTCTATTTGGCGGTGGGATAGAAATTGATTTACCACTCATGGCTCTTCAGGGACATTCCATGATTGGGTCGATCACCGGTTCCCTGAGTGAAGCACGTGACTTACTGGCTCTCGTCAAAAAAGGAAAGGTGGCAGAAATTCCTATTGAAGAACGTCCACTGGATCAGGCTAATTCTGCTTTGGATGACTTGCGTGATGGAAAAGTGATTGGAAGGGTTGTTTTGACGCCGTAATTGGGAAACTTATGTAAAACTGGATGAATTATTATTTGACCAAAATACTGACTTTTTTAAAACTTGTTTTGTCTTCTAAGACTTGGTGAGCGGCCACATCAGAGGCTTTGCCTCCTTCTACCGAGACGATAATCCAGATGAGTTCAGGTTCATGAGCATTTATTAGATCGGTGTTAGAAGGTGTCGCTGGGTTATCTGGATGAGAGTGGTAATGGGCAATCAATTGTTCGTTAGTCCCTCGAATTTCTTTTTCAAGTTTTATCCGCGTGCCAGGGTCTACTTCAAAACGGTTACCGGTTTCGGATGCTCTAATATTTTGCGCCTTTACAACCCTCATAACCTCAAGCACGTCGCTGTCAATCGTCCATCCCGTAATTAGACCACACGCTTCATTTGGGTATGCGTGTTCAGCATCCTGTTTAATGTTCTTAATGTGCTCAGACGTGAACTGAATAGAGACCGCCATTACTGCTTTGA
>PTLH01000166.1 GCA_002938035.1 Alphaproteobacteria bacterium MarineAlpha3_Bin6 | reverse complement strand
CCCTCGTCCCATTCGAAGACCCGCAAGCGGCCAGGTGCTGACCCAGCTGATATTGATAAGGCATTGACCATGCTTGGAGCGGCACAAAGACCCGTGATATTCATAGGCCATGGTGTAACTTTAGCAGAAGCCGGACCAGAATTAATGGAACTGGTAGAACGGCTGACTATTCCGGTAATTAGTTCCCCCAATGGGATGGGTTGCATTCCAATGGCGCACCCACTGTCCTTAGGATTTATCGGTCGTAATGGAACATTCCCAGCCAACCAGGCCGGTCGCCATGCCGATTTAGTTCTTGCCGTTGGTGCTCGTTTCGACGACCGATCCTCGTCTTCGTGGATACCCGGATATTCATGGAATTTTCCTTCGACCAAACTTATACATGTTGATATTGACGGTGATGAGATAGGTCGGAATTATGTTCCTGACCTTGGAATAATAGCGGATGCCGGAAGTTTCCTAAGGCAGATGTTAGGAGCGACGGAAACCGTCTTAGGGTCGGTTCCAGAGAGAAGGTCTTGGTTGGCAGACCTAGAGGGTTGGCGACAGGAGTGGAACGATTTTATAAAACCTAATTTTGAGCTTAAGACATCGCCACTGCGACCCGAACAGGTGGTCGCCGATACACGTGCAGTTCTTCCAGACAATGCAATAATTTCGCTTGATTCGGGGGTTCATCACAACTGGTTTATGCAATTTTGGGAAGCCCGTGAGCCACAGACCATGCTTAATTCATGGGGGTTTTCAGCTATGGGATTTGGTGTCTCAGGTATTTTGGGAGCTAAATTGGCAGCGCCGGATCGGCCTTGTGTTGCGATTTGCGGGGATGGTGGATTTACCATGACACCGCATGTCCTGTGCACGGCGATTGAATACGATATCCCTTGTACCTGGGTAGTTTGGAATAACTTTGCATGGAGTGCGATACGCGATATTCAGTATGGCATGTTCGGGGGTCGGGAAATTGGAACAGGGTTTTATAGGGGCGATAATCAAGAACCTTATAATCCCGATTTTGCTGCCCTTGCGCGTGCCTGCGGTGTGCATGGTACGACCGTCACAAAATCAAACGATTTTAAGGATGCTTTGGAGCATGCCGTTGCTTCTGGTAAACCGGCATTGATAGATGTTCATGTGGATGCAGAAGTTCGACCACCCGCTACAGGCACTTGGCAATTGCCGCCCACGCCATTTAGGGAGCCCACTTTTGGAAGCCCCGTCAAAACAAATATCTGATGAATATTATCCGAGCAACCACTGGCTTCTTTGCGCAACGTTTGAAAGTAACTTTCTTTCTACCAACCATGTGGTTCCGAGTGGAGTAAACCGAGTCGATCTAACGTTTCCTCCATATATTTTTTGTTTTCTTTTGAGACTGGGCTTTGTGGACGTCTGGGGGCCCCAACCGGACGTCCCATTATTTCCCACATAGCTTTTGTTGGAGCCGGATAATCAACCTTGGCTATCTGCCATAACTCAGAATATTTGTACTGCAGCTCCAAGGCAAACTTCAGATCACCTTGGACAGTTGCCTGATAGAGGGATTCCACAAACCGGGGAACGATCCCCCCAAAAATAGACATGCACGCATTCCCCCCAAGGGTTAGACTTGGGATCATCCATTCCGTTCCAGCAAAAAGACCAAAATCAGGTTTAATGGCCTTACTAGCGCGACCTAATTCAAGATATATTTCCCAGTTGTGGCTTGCGTCTTTGATGCCGATAAACTGAGGAAAGCGCTCCAGCAGCCTGACTAATGTTTCCGGAGAAACGCCTATTCCATCCATAAAAACAGGAGAATTATATGCGATAAAAGGTAATTCACTGGCGGACATGATGGCTGCGAAATGCTCGTAAATTCCTTCTTGCGACGGCTTCCAGTAGTATGGTGGGATAGCCATTATGCAGTCGGCCCCGATTTCTTCAGCGTGACGTGTTAAATCAACCGCCTGATCAGTTCCGGGTGTACTAACGTGGATTATAACCGGCGTTCTCCCGGAGGTGACGTCAACAGAGGCTTTAGCAAGTTGCTTACGCTCCTCTAACGTCAAGTTAAGGTTTTCGGCGAGATGTAAATTTACGCACAAGGAACCCGGATCTTGACTTACGAGAAACTCTATGACTTTGCCAAAGATATCTAAGTCGATTTCATTATTTTCAGTGAATGGTGTAACAGGTACATGAACGATGCCGTCTGGCACTGACGTCAGAGCTTTCGTTTCTTTCATATTCTTAACTCCGTCTCAATTAAATAAAGGTAAAACTGATAATACAGCCAGAAAAAAAGCTAATTGACTAACTAAATCATTCGGCTTCGTTAATTCAATGAAATGGTATTAATTATTACACAAAGTCATAATAAATTCGAAAAGCGTCAACAGTAAAAGCCGAGCTTGATCTAGCCTAGAGCTATTGGAGTGTAGTAGGGGTTCTACACTAAAATTGTACTAATTCATGCGCCGAAACGTGACGCCCAACCAACTGCCGTTTTTTAGGTGAATTACCGCTGGGTCTGGTCCCAGACCTCTAGACCTGTTGCTATCCCAATTGAAACCGTTTGAAGAAGTGCCAACCCACACAGTTCCGAAAAAATATATTTTTCCATTTGCAGTGGTAGCGTTACCCAACCAGTCTCCTCTTTGGGAAACAGACACGTCCGACTGTCTAACAAAGTTTAGACCGTCCGTTGAAGTCGCGTAATAACCTGTTCCACTGCGCTTTTGATTAGGCGCATAAAGATGCCATTTGTTTTTAAAATAAACGATTGCCGGATCTCTCAAATCAACGTCATCAATTTGGAGCCGAGGACCAGGTTCATATACGAAATTAATCCCGTTATTCGAGAGTGCCGAGTGAATTTTAGCGTCACCTATGACCCTGTTATGTGGTTGATTTTTCTCCAACGTAAAAAATAGTCTGATTTGTCCATTGCTCAAACTAACGGCAGCAGGATCCATGGGCCTACCTTGTCTCCCCAAGAGACGCTGCGGGATACCTGTAATCTCTAAACCAACCGTATCATCCCAGGTTGAGCCAGATTCCCAGCTTATGGAAACACCTATATGATCGAACCACTTTTTCTTTGTAATGTCTTTAGGAAACCACTGATAATAAAGGAAAACATTTTTACCTGATTC
>PTLH01000165.1 GCA_002938035.1 Alphaproteobacteria bacterium MarineAlpha3_Bin6 | reverse complement strand
CCAGACATCGGGCCAACGGCGCTGTGATGGTGACATGGGGAGAACGTTATTTCTCCGCTTGAGGCCATTTCAGAAGCCGCCTTTTCTGTTTCTGTCCAACCTTCGTAAATTACCGCTCCTATAATTGCGCCTTTCATGGGTCCACCCATTTCTTCCCATGAAATTGGTGGGCCAGCATGTAATAGGGTTCTTTCTCCCATGCCGGGTACAGAGTTTGCGGCTTTGCCGACGCCTTTTAGGACTGGATTAGCTGCTAGATAACGGGAGAGGGCAATTCTGTTAGCCGCATCAACTTCTTCATTATTGATGAGGGTGGCGAGCGCTCGACCAGTATTTGTATCTCCCAGGGCAGGTGGTCGCCACGCTACCTTGGTTGCGTTACCACCATTCTGGATGATGGAATCAGCAAAAGCATCCAGCCCGACGTTTATGACCTTAAGATCGCTTGTGAAGAGGTTGGTCATTTAATTATAGCCGTTTCTGAATTCTGTTGAAGAATGATATCGCCTGCTAACCTAGCCGCCTGGGCATTACTTTCCATCAATAATACGCCGACTTCACTCATCATCGTTTCCTGTTTTTCAAGATTTTGCGGGTCATTTTTTGTTCCACAAACAAAACCAATAAATATGGGCTCATTTGTTGTTGTCGCCCGACGTGCCTCGGATATAGCTACTGCTAAATCTTCTGCAGGATTTTCATGAGAACCAAAACCCAAGACAATATCCAGCAGGATTACTGCGGTCTCTGGGTCCATTGCTTCTTGAAGAATGCGTTCGTTACGGAGTCGGTGGTCAATCATTGGGTGAGGTCGCCCTCGGGTGAATACATCACCCCCCAAATCTAAAACTGTGTGTTCTCTACTTTGCCATGGATCATCAAGATTTTGTTCTGAAGCTAGAGGTGACGCCGAATGAATTGGCCCCAGCATTTCTGTCAGCAGGATCATGGCCTCGTAACTAAATGTTCCGCCGGAGTAGAGGCCCCGTACATATTTTTGGGAGCCTGATAGTCTATTTGTAAGAGTTGCCAACTCTCCGGTTGTCACCAGATGTCGCGCTGGCGTTTGTACATCAATCCCTGTCAAGCGGACAGCGGCATGAGCCGCAGCCTCAAGGGTTTTGGCTTCTGTTACTTCGGCACCAGCAGGCACCTCCACAGTGCTACCTAAAAAATTCACAACCACCGGTTTATCGGTTTTGGCCGCTCTTTCAAGTACTTTGAAAGCTACGTCTTGAGAGGGGGGTTTGGAGATCAGCACAATGACCTTGGTATTACTATCGGCAGCCAATGCATCAATGCCTGCTATCATGGTAGATCCACCCACCTTGGTACTTAAATCACGTCCGCCGGTACCAATGGCTTGAGAAATGCCGCCACCCCAACGATCAATCAGGCATGATACCTGCTGCAGTCCAGTGCCTGACGCCGCAACTATACCGATACTTCCTTTCTTAACGTTGTTTGCAAAACCAAGAGGAACTCCGTTCACTATTGCCGTGCCGCAGTCAGGTCCCATCATAAGGAGACCTTCCGTTTCGGCATTTTTTTTGAGAAAAATTTCGTCCTCTTCGGATATATTGTCACTAAAAAGCATTACATCCAGTCCCAGGTTTAGGGCTTTCAAGGCCTCTGCAGTTGCGTATTCTCCAGGGCAAGAGATGAGAGCTAAGTTCGCGTCAGGGAATGCGTCAAGCGCCATTTCGATACTTCTTAGAGGCTCTTTTCTAATTTCTCTCTCAATGATTCCTGACGCCATTTCATGGAGTTTAGATTCAGCGGTAACTACAGCTTCTTGCAGGGCGCTCTCATTCTCCCCTTCCAATGCCAAAAGGAGATCGTTGTTGCCTGCTTCGGGGACTGTTTCAATAAGTCCAGCCTCTTGCAACAGTTCTAGATTGGTGGCTGTTGCCATGATGAGAGATGCTTGAGTTATTCCCGTCAGCTCATTGATCTTTGCTGAAACTTGCATCAAAGCCACAGAGTCCCGGTAAGTGTTAGGAAAGATTTTGGAAAGCCGTGCCACAGTAAATTAGGCTGCTTGGTTATCAAGAGAGTAGTTTGGAATGGGTCGACGTATTGAGCAACTGCTTTTGTCTGTTCCGGTTTTTTGGTCGAGATTTTTTCCCACTTGAAAACCCACTAGGCACCCGTAGGCCATGGCTATTCCAGAAGTATCCCCGATGGTTAAAAGGGGGATAGGTTTTTCCATTTGGGACATGTCAGAAAGGTTGTTCACAAATTCTACAATGGGTTCTATGAACCAGCCGTAAGATGCGTAATGCAATACCCTCCCGCTCAAGATTGTTGTCTTTTCAACGACAGAATTCAGCCAGAAGGAGATTAAGTTTCGGGAATTGGGGTGAGCTTCCATGCCTGCTGCTACGCCAACGATGAAATCATCGCCTAACGGCGTTAGGCCTGGTCCCTTCCCAACTAGTGGCGCAAGTGCAATAGGTAAATTAGTTTCTCTTAACAAGTACCGTTCAGGGTTGGCGACGGTTTCTATAACTCTACTAAAAGAAAGCTCCGAGTTGAATACTTTCATATATACATTGTGTAGATCGGGAATATAGTCGGCTTTTGCTCTGTTAATGCAATTCTGCCATGGAATGGACCTACGTAAATCGACCTGGAGATGCTTGCCTATTCTCAGAATTCCCCGGCGACATGCGCAGGGCTCGTCAGTGTCTATATAGTCCAAAAAGCTAAAACCACGATCTGTCTGGCATCGGATGATACCAGGTCCATTAAAGACGTCTTCCCGACCTAGAGCTAGGAAAGATCCATCACAAAGCCTTAAGTTACAGACCTTATCAAAGACGCTATGAACCTGTCCGTCAATACGGCCAAGAGGTACCATTGGTCCTCGAGTACTAGCATAAAGTCGCAGCAAAAAAGCTTCCTAACATAATTGGCTAAAGGGCTGGACTTGGAAGTATGTAAACTAGGGACAACTCTCAAAGTCCAGCTCTTACGTAAGTAGGGGTATTCCGTAACCTGGAAAAAGAACCGATAATATTGCCGGTTCTTTTTCCAAGGGTGGGTCGTTAGTTATCTATTCAGCGGGTTCCACCTCGGGTTCCTTTTCGGAAATTTTCATGGTAGCAAACCAGTAGAATAAGGCCGCAACAATGACATAGCTGAGCGCCATCATTGGTGATGCCATCACCTGGAC